>NZ_AP024650.1:1873158-2185351 GCF_019977275.1 Arthrobacter sp. StoSoilB19
CAGAATCGCGGCTGCCGTCAGCCACCCCGGCGTTGCCTGGCCCGCCAGTGACAGGGCACCCGCTCCCGCTGCCATGAGACCCAACCCTGCAGCCAGCGGCGCACGCGGGCCCGTGCGCCGGGTAAGGCGCGTGGTGACCGGGGTGGCCAGCAGGATGCCGACGGCATGCAGGGCTGTCATGAATCCGCTGTCCAGCGGGGACATCCCGCTGTGGCCCTGGAGATACAGCGGGAGCAGGAACAGTAGCGCCCCATAGGACAGGGCGGTCAGGAGGAAGGCGAGGTTGCTGCTCCAGATCTCCCGCTTGACGAGCAGCCGGACATTGAGCAGGGGATCTTCGCGGCGGAGCTGCCGCACGGCGAATCCGGCCAGGAGCAGCACTGCGGTGGCGATGGCGATCAGGGGCAGAGCGGCGGGGTATCCGTTCTCGGCTTCGGTAAGACCCAGCACCAAAAGCACAAGGCCGGCCGAGACAAGTACAAGGCCAACGCCGTCGAACCGGGCACCGGGGGTGGCCGGCCGCTGCGCCGGCAAACGCAGGCCGGTCAGAATGGCGGCGAGGGCGATGGGCACGTTAAGCCAGAAGACGCACCGCCAGCCGATGTCCTGCACAAACCACCCACCGATCAGCGGGCCCAGGACCGGGGCGAGGGCCGCCGGCACCGAAATGAGCGCGGAGGCCTTCGCCCGCTGGTCGGAGGGGAACGCGGCGAAAAGCATGGCCATGCCGATCGGGAGGATCAAACCTCCGCCCAGACCCTGTAGAGCCCGGAACGCGATGAGGACCGGCAGGGACCATGCCAAGGCAGTGAGGGCCGAGGCCATCCCGAAGATTCCCAGCGCGATCAGGAATGCCCGGCCCTGGCCCATACGGCGGCTGATCCAGCCACTCATCGGCAGTGACACCGCGATCGCCAAAAGATAGGAGGTGATCACCCACTGGACCGGCCCGGGGCCGGCGTCAAACTCCTCCTGAAGGGTAGGCACCGCGATATTGACCACGGTGGTATCCAGCAGGTCCATGACGACAGCCAGGGTCACGGCCACGGCCGTCAGCCGGGAAATGCTTCTTTCAGACATGAGCTCGGCGTTCCTTTCGGATCGGGATCCGCATTGTCGGACGTTGATCCGCCGCAGGCGTCCGACCGTTTCGATGTGTGGTCAGTTATTCGGGATCGGATTTTGTGGTCTGCACAGTGCCGTGCGGGTGTTCCGGTGGTGAATAGATCGAGTAGAGCTAAGGGGGACAGCGCCGACGGCTGTGACGTTGTGCCAGGTTCCGGCCGGAACAAAGATCGCATCGCCGTCCCGAGCGTCCCATTCATGGATCAGGTTCCCGGCTGCCGGACCCATCTGGACCTTGCCCTGTCCGCTCTCCACCCGCAGGAACTGGTCCACGTCCTGGTGCACTTCCAGTCCGATGTCGTCCGCCGGGGCAATGGCCATGACGGTGAGCTGTAGCCGGCCGCCCGTCCAGATTGTCCTTCGGTAGTCATCGTTGGCCTCCGTAGCACTCTCGATGTCCAGGACATAAGGCGCGGGACCATGGTCGGTGAGCGTGGGATCGATCTCTTCTTTAGTCACAAATCAATTATCCATTATCGATAATGTAGTATCTAGGTTGGTAAGGCTTATCTAAGGGAAGTAAGCAACAAATGACAGTGACAGCGGGGGAGTCCACCGTGAAGGATCCGGACTCCTCTTCCGGCGGCCCCCCTGGTTGCCACGCCCTTGCGCGTCCGCGTCCGCGACCACATCGCGGCCAGGATCGTGGACGGGACCTATGTCCCGGGCCAGCGCCTGACAGAACTGGAGATAGCCCGGAGCCTGGGCACCAGCCAGACACCTGCGCGGGAGGCGCTGCGGGACCTTGCGGGCATGGGCTTTGTAGAGTCCGAACCCAACAAGGGCTGCCGCGTTCGGGAACTGGACAGCGAGGACCTGCGACAGGCCCACCCCGTCCGGGCCGCCCTCGAGGAAATCGCCGGACATTCCGCTGCACGTCATCTGAAGGGCAAGACAACGGACTTGGCCAGCGCGCTGGATGGAATGCGGGCCGCACAGGAAAACGGCGATCTCATCGGGCTGTGCTTCCACAGCACACGCTTCCATCGCCACATCGTTGAAAGCGCCGGCAACGATGCACTCACCCGGGCCTGGAACGCCCTGGGAATCGAAATGCTCACCCTCGTAGGCGCCGCCCACGACCAGGTGGGCTTCCCCAACTCGGTGGAAGAACACGCCGCAATCATGGCAGCCCTCGAAGCGGGTCAAGCCGCCGCGGCGGCCCGCCTATTGAAAAACCATGCCTGGTCATACGTCACCAGGGATCCGGGTTCCACCGGCGCCCTGTGCACCACCCCGTAACTGACCAATTTGCCTTCGCGGCCCGAACCCATAGGACATCAGCATGAGCACCTCGCAGACAGTACTGATCATCGGCGGAACCTCCGGCATAGGTCGCGACACCGCGAAACTGCTGGCATCACGCGGTGACGCGGTAATCGTTGCCGGCCGCACGCAATCCCGCGCGCAGGCCACGGCCCGGGACATTGGCGGCGGCGCCGTCGGCCTCGAGATTGACCTCACTGACATGGACAGCATCCGGGCAGCCGCTGCGGCAACAGGCCCCATCGACCACATGGTCCTCTCCGCCGCCGCCCTGGACTATGCCCCCTTCCGGGAACTTGCCATCGACGACGCCCGGAACGTCTTCGAAGCAAAATTCTGGGGTTACTACCGCGCCGTCCAGGTCTTCGGGCCGTTGCTGCCGGACACCGGCAGCATCACTTTCTTCTCCGGCGTCGCCGCCGACCGCCCCGCGCCCGGCACGGTCGCCGTGACAGCAGTGAATGCCGCCGTCGAAGGCCTCACCCGCTCTCTCGCCGTCGAACTAGCTCCCGTGCGGGTTAACGCCGTCAGCCCGGGCATGACCGACACCGAGGGCTGGTCCCACCTCCCCGACGACCAAAAGGCAGCAGCTTTTGAACAGCAGGCCATATCCTTGCCGACCGGCCGCATCGGACGTCCTGAGGATCTCGCCTCTACAGTCCTGCACCTGATCGATAACGGCTTCACGACCGGAACAATCCACCACGTTGACGGCGGAGCCCGCCTTGTCTGAGCAGCACCTCAGGGATCCGGACCAGCCCCGCCGGAAGGGCAGCGTGCTTGTTGCCGGGGCCGGGGGAGTGATCGGACGGCATGCCGCCGATGAGTATGCACGTCAGGGCTGGCAGGTTCGCGGCATCAGCCGGCGCCCCGTCCAGGGCGCCGGCTGGGACCACTTGTCGGTAGATCTCAGCGATCCCGCAGCCTCCGCTTCAGGTCTGGCTGAGGCCGAAGACACAACGCATCTGGTCTTCGGCGCTTACGCCGAGCGCCCGACGTCCCGGGAACTTTCAGAGACCAACGTCGGATTGCTGCGCAATACCCTTGATGGCCTTTACAGCGCCGGTGCCCCACTGCGTCACGTCACCCTGTATCAGGGCGGAAAGCCCTACGGGGCGCATCTGGGTTACTTCAACACACCGGCCAAGGAGCGGGACCCGCGCCTCGTGCAGCCGAACTTTTACTACGACCAGGAGGACCTGCTGCGTCAAACCGCAGCGGAGCGCGGCTTTGACCTGACCATCCTGCGTCCCGAAGGGGTAGTCGGCTACGCTGTCGGCAACCCAATGAACCTGCTGATGGTAATCGCCGTCTACGCCAGCATCTGTCGTGAACTGGGCCAGCCGCTACGATTTCCCGGCACGATTGCCGCCTTTGACGCCCTCTATCAGGTCACCGATGCAGGGCTGCTTGCCCGGGCCACAGTATGGGCGGGCTCGGATCCACAGGCCGCCGGCGAAGTCTTCAACATCACCAACGGTGACCAGTTCCGTTGGCGCCAGCTGTGGCCGGCCTTCGCCCGTCACCTCTGCATGGATTACGCCGAACCCCAGCCGGTGCCCCTGGCTGAGGCGATGCCTCAGCTCAAAAACGTCTGGGAGCGGCTGGTGGCCCGGCACTCGTTGGTCCCGACTCCGTATGAAGACCTGGTCGGATGGGAATTCGGCGACTTCCTGCTGCGGTCCGGGTTCGACAACGTCTCCTCCACCATTAAGGCCCGGCAGGCCGGCTTCACCGACTGCCTCGACAGCGAAGACCGGTTCCTGGAACTCTTCCGTGAACTTGAGGCCGATCGGATCATTCCGCCCGTTGTGCTAAGCAGCCAGTCATCAGAAAGGTACGTGCCCTGATGGGAAATGCGCGGGAATGGTCCTGGGCCGCCAGACTGATCGTTCTCGCGGTCGCCGCAGCTACAGCGGTCAGCGTTATTTACCTGCCACAGGCCATGCTGACGGTGCTGGCGGCTCGTTTTGGCGTGGCCCCGGCAGCGGCCGGTGTCATCGCGACCAGCGTTCAGGCCGGTTACGCCATCGGCATATTCCTGCTGGTTCCCCTCGCTGACCGCGTTCAGCCCCGGCGGCAGGTCACGATTCAGGCGGTTCTCCTTGCCGCGGCCCTTGCGGTAACGGCGGTGCTGCCCGAGATTGTGGGAGTCACATTGGGATTCCTGGCAGTGGGCCTGGTGGCAAACATTGCCCAGATCCTCATCCCGGCCGCGAGCCGGTTAGCCCCCAAAGGGAAGGAGGGCGCTGCCTTGGCAACAGTGGCCGGCGCCCTGCTGATCGGAATTTTTGGCGGCCGGATCATCGCAAGCCTGCTCGTCCAGACCATCGGATGGCGGTGGGTCGTCTTGTCTTTCGCCGCCCTGGTCCTGGCCGTGCTGCCGTTCCTGCGCACTGCCCTGGCCACAGAGCTCGAGCTGCACTCCGCCGGCGGCAATTACCGGCACCTGCTGGCCTCGACCCTTCAGCTGAGCCGGCGGAGCCCTGAACTGATCCAGTCTGCGCTGATGCAGTTCTTCGTGTTCGCCACCTTCAACTCCCTGTGGACGGTCACGGTGCTGCACCTCACCGGACCTGGCTTCGGCTGGAGCGTCCTCTCGGCCGGCCTTTTCGGGGCCGTCGGACTTGCCGCCGGAATCGCTACCCCATTCAGCGGTCGCTTCGTTGACCGTTTCGGGCCCCTTCCGGTCGGTCTCGTGTTCTTGCTGGTCCTGCTCCTGGGCGTGCTGTCGGTGATCATAGATCCCTCGTCGGCCGTCCTGTTTGGTGCGAGCATGTTCGTCATCACCTGGGCCAACCAGACAATCCTCTCCGCTAACCAGGCCCGGACCCTGGCGGCGAACCCGTTCCAATCAGCCCAGGCCAACACGGTCTTCATGTTCGCAGTGTTCCTGGGCGGCTCAGCCGGAGCCTTTACGGGCACGGTCGCCTTCAGCGCCGGAGGGATGCCCCTCGTCGGCGTGCAGGCTGGCGCCTTCGTTCTCATAGCCCTCGTTATCTGGTTCGCGTCCGCAACGCACCAGAAACGCACCACACCAAACCCTGGCAAGAAAAGGATCACAGCATGACCACCGCAGGAAGCATCCAGCTGAATACCGGAGCGAGCATCCCACCGGTCGGATACGGATGCTGGCAGACCGCCCGCGCCGATATTGCCGCCGCCGCGCGCGCCGGATACCGCGCCTTTGACACCGCAACCTTCTACGCGAACGAACAGGCCGTAGGTCAGGGCATCCGCGACGCAGGGCTAACCCCCGAAGACGTCTTCCTCACCACCAAGGTATGGCGCGCCGACATGGGCTACGCTCAAACCCTGAAAGCGTTCGACACCTCACGCCGCCTGCTCGATGCCGACGTCATCGACCTCTATCTCATCCACTGGCCCCAGCCCGACTCCCGACTGGTCGCCGAAACCTGGCGGGCCATGGAAAAGCTCCTGGAACGCGGAACCGTCCGCTCCATCGGTGTTTCAAACTTCGAAGCCGCCGATCTTGACCTCCTGGCCCAGCACTCGGACGTCACCCCTGCGGTAAACCAGATCGAACTAAACCCTCTACGGCAGCGCAAGAGCCTGGTTGCGGAAAATACCGCACGCGGCATCGTCACGACAGCCTGGTCACCGCTGGGTCAGGGCGGTCCCGTCCTGCAAAACAAGACACTGCTTCATCTGGCCGAAGACCATGACGTCAGCGTCGCCCAGATCGTCCTTCTCTGGATGCTCCAAAAGCGGATCGTGACAATCCCGCGTTCAACCAATCCCGCACGCATCGTCCAGAACCTCGACTTGAACGGCTTCACCCTAAACACGGCCGAGATGGAAGCCATCGACGCGCTCTCCGACTGACCCCGACACCTCAAGGACATCTCATGCCTACCGTTGGTCATTCCGACCTGACCATCTTTCCGATCGCCCTGGGCGGAAACACCTTCGGGTGGACCTCCAATGAAACAGAGTCCCGCGCTGTCCTGGACGCCTTCACTGAGCAGGGCGGAAACTTCGTCGACACAGCAGACAGCTACTCGGCCTGGGCCGAGGGCAACACCGGAGGGGAATCCGAGACGATCATCGGAGACTGGATGGCACGGCGCTCCAACAGGTCTCAGGTCATCATCGGAACGAAAGTCAGCCAGCACCCCGGTTTTCCAGGCCTGTCCCGGAAGAACATCGTGGCAGCCTCCGAAGCATCCCTGCGACGGCTAGGCAGCGACTACATCGACCTCTACTATGCGCACTTCGATGACGAGACCACTCCTCTGGAGGAGACCGTCGGAGCCTTCGATGATCTCGTTATTGCCGGAAAAATCCGTCACGTCGGCCTCTCAAACTACAGCGCGGACCGGATCAGGGAGTGGATCAGGATCGCTGACGAAAACGGCTATGACCGTCCCGTGGCCCTGCAGCCGCACTACAACCTGGTACACAGAACCGGCTTCGAGGGCGAACTCGCTTCACTGGCTGCTGCCAACGGGCTCGGGGTCATCCCCTACTGGTCCCTCGCTAGCGGATTCCTCACCGGCAAATACCGGACCCGTGAAGACCTCGTAGGCACACCCCGAGAACGGATGGCAGGCAGTTACTTCAGTACCGAAGGCTTGCGGGTCATCTCCGTCCTCGACGACATCGCACAGGAGAGAGGCACCACTATTGCGACAGCAGCTCTCGCATGGCTCCTCACCCGACCCAATATCGCCGCCCCAATCGCCAGCGCCCGCACCGCGGAACAGTTGCCCGACCTCATGGCAGCAGCCTCCCTGACCCTCACGGAACTGGAAATCCAACGCCTCGACGAGATGTCCTCCCTCATTCCGGCCTGATAAACAAAAGGGAGCGTTTCGCGGCCTGGTCGTGGCCCCGCCCGGCGGCTAGACGCAGGGCGGGGCAGTTTGGACTGGGAGAGCTTGAGCAGAAACCGTCACGATATCGGCCGGAAGTAGCCCTACCGAGCACTCCCTTGTCTGTTTTCAAAGGCTGATAATGCAGATTCCGTCAATTAGCCGAAAGGTGCGTGCCGGTACCCTGCGAGGTTTCCTGATGTCGTTCGATGAGCCAACGTTTGCGTCAGAATTGCGTGCAAATCCGCTTCACTGACAGCCGCTCAACTGTTCTCAGAGATCCCACACTGACAGTTCGAGGGGCAGGAAGCTGAGGGGTGAACCCGCCAAGCCATAAGTGAAATAGCCGAAGTGTGGGGTTTGACTGTAACCAGTGGGGGCTGGCCCCGCCATGCCAACTCTGGCGGTCCTGCACCTGTCTGGCAAGCAGCCTGGGACTCCACCGCAGGCGAATCAGTCCTAATCAGGCGCTATAACGTTGGGTTGAGGTGTAGCTCATCAGGGGCGCACTCCGATCTCATGAGCCTCTTGGGTTAATCGACGTTTAGAGAGCCTGCCGAACAAAGAAAGGTGTTTTGCGGCGCATTCATATGGTTTACCTATTTCATGCATTCACCAGGCACCAAGTTCCTCGAGGTCTACTGACGTGATTCATGTATCGTGCCGCATGGCACTTTCTCATCAACGCGGACGGTGTATTTGTCATAGTCGCGTTGTATCACGGCAATGCCCTGTCCCCGCTCTAGGGCGCCGGGTATGAGCACATTGACGGCACGGTTGAGCTGTTCATCCCTGCTTGCGGACTCCTTCACGATCACTTCAAGGGAAAGCGGAAGCACCGAGTTCGACATAAGGTCCGAGCCGAGAAGCGGAGCATTGGACACAATTTCTCCTTTGCTGGACGGACCACACGGCCACGGTCCATGGTTCGTTGAAGTGTGATTTCCTGCTATGCCGCGGCGAGTTCCTCGACGGTGGCCTTTTCGCGGGCCTCGGTCAGGTAGCGGGCGTAGGCGGGGAGGGTGAGGAAGGAAGGGAACTCACGGCTGAGGGTGACTTCCTCGAAGATGTCCCGGGCGTCCTCGAAGCGGTCGCCGTCGAAGCGCTCCAGCCGGGCGAATTCCTCGTCCAGGAGTTCCTCCACCCATTCGTGGCTGATGATCTCGCCGTGGTCCGTGATGGCCCGGGCGTAGATCCACTGCCACAGCTGGGACCGGGAGATCTCGGCGGTGGCGGCGTCCTCCATCAGGTTGTGGATGGCTACGCCGCCGTTGCCGCGCAGCCAGGACTCGATGTAGCGGATGCCCACTTCGATGTTGTTCCGAATGCCCTGCTCGGTGATGGTGCCGGTGGTGGCAGCGACGTTGATCAGGGCGCGGTCATCGGGGGTGACGTCCTCGCGGAGCCGGTCCAGCTGGTTGGGCTTGCTGCCGAGGACGCCGTCGAACACTTCGCGGCAGACGGGCACCAGGTCGGGGTGGGCCACCCAGGAGCCGTCGAACCCGTCGTTGGCCTCGCGGGTCTTGTCCGCACGGACCTTTTCGAGGGCGTTGGCGTTGGCTTCGGGGTCCTTGCGGTTGGGAACGGCTGCGGCCATGCCGCCGATGGCCATGGCACCGCGCTTGTGGCAGGCCCGGACCAGCTGTTCGGTGTAGGCGCGCATGAACGGCTGCGTCATGGTGACCTGGCCGCGGTCCGGGAGGACGAAGCGGGGGCCGCGGGTGCGGAAGTTCTTGATCAGGGAGAAGATGTAGTCCCAGCGGCCGGCGTTCAGGCCCGAGGCGTGGTCGCGGAGTTCGTAGAGGATCTCCTCCATTTCGAACGCTGCGGTGATGGTTTCGATCAGCACGGTGGCGCGGATGGTGCCCTGCGGGATGCCGAGCAGGTCCTGGGCCAGGATGAAGATGTCGTTCCACAGCCGGGCTTCGAGGTGGTTCTCGATCTTGGGCAGGTAGAAGTAGGGGCCCTTGCCCTGGGCGAGGAGGCGGCGGGCGTTGTGGAAGAAGAACAGGCCAAAGTCCACGATGCCGCCGGCGATGGGCTGGCCGTCGATGAGCATGTGCTTTTCCGGCAGGTGCCAGCCGCGGGGGCGGACCACAATGGTGGGCAGGTCGCCGTCCGCCTTCAGCTTGTATTCCTTGCCTTCTTCGGTGGTGAAGTCGATCCGGCGTTCCAGGGCGTCGGTGAGGTTCAGCTGGCCCTTGATGACGTTCCGCCAGGTGGGGGTGGAGGAGTCTTCCATGTCAGCAAGCCAGACCTTGGCGCCGGAGTTCAGGGCGTTGATGGTCATCTTCTTGTCCACCGGGCCGGTGATCTCCACACGGCGGTCCTCCAGGCCGGGCGCCGGGGGAGCGACGCGCCAGGACGGGTCGTTGCGGATGTGCTCGGTCTCGCGCAGGAACCGCGGATCCTGCCACGCCGCTATCGCGGCCCGGCGTGCGGGACGGGCCGCAAGCAGCTCCTGCCTACGCTGAGCAGTAGCCCGGTGCAGCTCGGCCAGAAACCTCAGGGCCTCCGGCGTCAGCACCTCGTCCTGCCGGCGCACGGGTTGACCGGTGCAGATGATGCCACTCATCGTGAGGCTGTCAGTAAAGCTGTTCATCTTATTCTCCTGGGCAGGGGCCAATCGGGGAGCAGTAAGTGTCGTATTTAGTGGAACTGACCCTCTTCGTCCGTCCAACGGCGGATTTATAGGAGCATCGTCAAGGGGTTTTCCACGCGCGATTTGAAGGCGTTCATCCATTGCGCCGCTACGGCCCCATCGATGACTCTGTGATCTGCTGAAAGGGTGCAGGTCATAATGTTGGCGATGACCAGTTCCCCATCATTGACTACGGCTCGGGGTTCCGCCGCCCCCACGGCGAGGATTGCTGACTGCGGCGGGTTGAGGATCGCCGAGAACTGCTTGGTACCAAACATGCCGAGGTTGGTGATCGAAAAGCTCCCGCCCGCCAGTTCATCTTGGCGGATCTTGCCGGCCTTGGCCCGTTCGACGAAATCACCAATGGTGGTGCTGATGCTGATGAGGGGCTGCGATTCCACAGCCCTTACGACCGGCGTCAGCAGGCCGCCGTCCACTGCGATGGCAACGGAAATATCTGCGGTAGCGTATTGCAGTTGGGCGTCCTCCGTCCAACTGACATTTGCCTCCGGGACATCGTGTAGGGCAAGGCCGGCCGCCTTGACGACGAGGTCGTTGACGGTGATGCGCCGTGTGGCGGCGGTGTTGATCTGCTGCCGCAGTGCCAGGAGAGCATCCATCTTGACGTCAGCGGTGAGATAGAAGTGGGGGACGGTGCTCTTCGACTCGGTGAGACGCCGGGCTATGGTTCGACGCATCCTGGTGTGGGGGACAGATACGGGTCCTGCTCCTGGGCGGGGTTGCTCTGCTGCGGCATGCTGCGGTGCGGCGTCGGGGGTCACAGTGCTCGTGGGGGAAGCTGTGGTTCCCGCGCCCTCATCAACTGTTGGGGATGTCTTGGATTGAACCGCTTTTTCGACGTCGCGTCGTATGATTCGACCATTCGGACCTGTTCCGGCGATGGAGGCTACATCGAGGTCGTTGTCCTTTGCAACGCGCCGGGCAAGAGGCGAAGCAAAGATGCGCCCGTGGACGTTGCCGGTGTTGACAGGGGGAGGAGTGACATCTCGCTCTTGAGTTATGGGGCTTTCTACAATGGGTGTGTTGGTTTCTGTCGCTTCAGCGGGGGTCGTTTCGCTTGGGACTTGCGGGGCAGTACCGGAGGGGCTATCAGTGCTGTCGGTCGGGTTCTGGACGCTCTCCAGGAGCGCAGCAACTTCTGCGTCGGTGTCCCCGCTAGCCCTAATAATGAGGATTGGTGCACCAACGTCGACGTTGGTTCCTTCTTCCACGAGCAGCCGGGCGACAATTCCTTCGGACTCGGCTTCGATTTCGACGGTGGCTTTTTCAGTTTCCACTTCTGCTATCGATTCGCCGACGGAAACTTTATCGCCTTCGCGTTTCAGCCAAGTGGACAGCGCCGCCTCCGTGGCGTTCGCCATGACTTCTGGCATATTCATCAATGCGGGCATTATTTTCTCCAGTGATTTCTTGGGGCTCTGCTTAGAGGCTCTGGTCTTTTTTGATGGTCTTCAGGGCTGCAGCTATTTCGGGTCGTCCGGCGAAGGCCGCCCGTTCCAGAACTTTTGAGATGCTGGGGGAGGCTTCTCCGCCTGAGACCCGCTGGATCGGGTAGTCCAAGTAGTCAAAGTACCGTCGTTGGATTTCGTCGCTGAGCCAGCCGCCATACGACGTCCCCCGGGTGCCCTGCTCGACAATAAGGATGTTGTTCGTCTTTTTAATACTGGCCGCAATGGTGTCCCAGTCGATGCTTGCCTTGTCGAGCCAGCGGAGATCGACGACCTCCGCGTCCGTTCCGGTGTCACCGACGGCATCAAGGGTGGGGTGGACCATCGCACCGTAGGTCAGGATAGTCAAGGCTTTACCGGTCCGACGGATGGCGGCCTTGCCGAAGGGGATTTGGAAGTCGAAGTCTTGGACCGGTACTGTCCCGGTGCTGGTGTAGAGGTCAACGTGTTCGATGATCACCACTGGATCGTTGATTGCCAAAGCGGCGTTCATAAGCCCGACGTAGTCGAAGGGCGTGGAGGGGGCTACTATTCGCCATCCGGCAGATGTAGCGAAGATGCCGGCCGGGTCCATGGAGTGTTGTGAACCGTAGCCGGTTCCCATGGCCACTTTAGAGCGAAGGACGAGGGGCATTTCACCTCTGCCGCCGAACATGTGCCTTTCCTTGGCGATTTGATTGAAGAGTTGGTCGCCGGCGACCCACATGAAGTCGGCGTACATGAATTCAATGACTGGCTTGAATCGGCCGTCCATAGCAATGCCACCTGCCAGGCCGGCAAACGCGTTTTCGCTGATAGGTGTCCCCAAAACCCGTTCAGGGTGTGCTTCTTTGAGTCCGCGGGTTGCGCCATTGGTTCCACCCTTGAGGCGGTGGACGTCTTCGCCTATGACCACGATCGACTTGTCGGCGTCCATACGCGCCTGCATGACATCGGCTACCGCATCAATGAACTTGCCCTTCGCGAGCTCACCGGTGAAGGAGGACTCTTCCTCCGTCCTGGCAGATTCCAGTTCTGAAAGATCGCTCCGGATCCCGATATCGACGAAGGATGCGTCAGGCCATAGAGCTGGTCGGATGCGTCGCTTTCCGATCTTGCCGTCCGGGTCCTGTTCGGTTAGTTCCGCTACAGCCAAGGTGCAGGCTTGTTTGATGTTGTCTGTCATTTGGGTAATGACTGCATCATCGAGATATCCGAGCTTTTTCATTTCCTTCGTCACGCGCACGATGGGATCGCGTTTACGCCATGCGTTCTCCTCGTCCTTGGTGCGGTAGCCGAAGGCACTGCCAGAGAAAGGGCCGTTCTGGTGGAAGTAGCGGTAGACCTCGGCCTCAATGAGGGTAGGACCTCCACCTGAGCGCATGTGCTCAGTGGCCTGTTCCATCGCAAGGTGCACAGCCAGGGGATCCATACCGTCTACACGCCAGGAACGGATTCCGAAACCTGGGCCTCGTCCGGAGAGACGAGATTCGGCTGTTACTTCCTTAACATGCGTGGACACGGCATAGAGGTTGTTTTCGATAAAGAAGCAAAGGGGCAACTTCCAGGCCGCTGCAAGGTTCATGGTTTCCAGGACGGAACCTATATTGGTTGCCCCGTCACCGAAGTAGGAAACGGTAATGTCGGTCCCTGCGTCGGATGTAGGGGAATGCTTTTGCGCCCAGGCGTTACCGGCCGCGAGTGGGACACCTCCGCCGACAATGGCGTTCGTGCCAAGCGCCCCCGCTTCCATCCACTGCAGGTGCATGGATCCGCCTCGTCCATGGCTGAAACCCTGGTCAAGGCCGAGAATTTCTGCCAAGGTCCGCTGAAGATATGCCTGGACCTCTGCGCTTACCGGGTCCACCGGATCCATGGTGCCACCGGTGGTGCGCGCCAGATAAGCAAGCCCTTTGGCGAGGAACTGGTGGTGGCCGCGGTGAGAACCGTTGACGCCATCGCCGGGGCGCAGCATCACTGCAGAGCCTACAGCGCCACCTTCCTGCCCAATGCTTGAGTGTGCGGGGCCATGGACAAGTCCTTCGGCAGCCAGCTCCAGCACAGATTCTTCAAAAGATCGGATGATCTGCATTTGTACGAGCATCGTTTTCAGCAAGGACGGATCAGCTTTTTTCCAGTCCTGGGCCGTGGTGGCCAACTCGAGCCATTCCACATCAGGGGTCAGGGGTTTGCTGCGTGACATTGATTTCTCCACGGGTATGAAAGTCCTCGGACGGCATGACTTAGCGCACAAGACGAGGATTTTGCGCCCGTGACCTCCGTTTGCCCGCTTGCAAACACCAGCTAACGGGTAGGTCTAGAAGCGGAGTACCGAATGGGTCCGTCGGCGGGCGGCATTCTGTGTTCCTCATCCTTGAGGGCCCTAATACGTGCCTCATTGGACGATAATCAATACTCGCATGGACCAAGGATTATAGTCAACATATGGAATTAAATTCATTTGGTGAAAGTTGAGGTTTAGGGACTTGTCTTGGACGAATGGCAGGTTCGCTCCATCACGCGCTAGCAGACGCGGCTGGGCACAGGGCAGCGCGAGCGTCGGAACTTCCCCAGCCGAAGCGAGAATTGCACACCCACCGACGACAGCGTCACCAAGGCCTTAACGGGAATCCTCCGCGGCGAACTCGTCGTTGTCGATGACCTCGGGCTCCTCCCAATGGCACCGACGCCGCCAAAGGACTCAGGAGAGTCGTGGACGCCGCCTACTAGAAACAACGCTCAGCCGCGATCTCCTCGAATCTCCACGAGGCCAACTTCGACGGACTCATGCCCCGGCCACGGAAATCGTGGTCCGGCCCCTGCACCACGCATGCCAGACCAGCGGCGACTTTGTCGTCCTTTGAACCGCGCCCTGCCTACAGGAGCCGGGTCGAATCACACGGAATTTCCCTCAGCAGCAGTGACGAGTTCATCGGAAGACGATCCACCTGACAAGATCGACGAAGGAACAGGAGAGCGGGCAGATCCTGCTCGCCAAGCTCTTTAGACGCAAAGAACGGCTCCGTTAGCCGGGACCATTGGCGATTTGTTGGTGCCTAGTCCTCAACGTTCAGCTCCAAGCCGCAGAATCGAGGGGATTGACTGCGTGGTCATAGGCTTTCCGACGGCCGGCGTCGTTTTGGTACTTCGATCGCTTCCAAGACCAGGGGTGAGCCTGGAAGGTCTATATAGGCAAAGCCTCCGTCCAGGTCCACCCCGTATCCCCGGCCCGACTGGATGACGTCAAGACCAGCGTTTTCGAATTCTTCGATTGACTTTTCGATCGATGGTACGAAGAAGCCTAGGTGATGAAGCCCGTATCCATGTTCGGCGATCCAGTCGTGGTAAATACTCGGCCCTCGCAACGGTTGAATAAGCTCCACCTGGGGAGAGCTGCCACCGAGTGCCAAACGGAACTTGAACTCTCCTGGCTTGCCGCGGTACGTCGGAGTGGCAATGTTGTCCTGGCTGTAGGTGTAGATACGCCAGTCAGATATGCCCAGGCCAGTCCACAGTTCGAGGGAGCTATCCAGGTCTTCAACTAAAAGGGCCACTTGGTCCACCCCATGGCCGAGTGCCTTTACGAGACCTTGGATAAGGTTTTCATTGATTGCCATCGTGCTGTAATCCTTACTTCCGGTCCGAATACAGGATGAGCCGTTTCAGCTCAGTTGGCCGCCTATGTCCTTCGTGCAAATTTCCTTGTTGGTGTCCTAACGACGTTTGGGGGGGTGTGCCTCCTTATTTAATAGCTCCCATTGCGAGGCCGCGCACTAGCTGCTTCTGTGCGAACCAACCGGCGATGACCACCGGGAGGACGGCCACCGTTGAAGCTGCGGAAAGTACGGATAGGAATAGTCCCCGTCCGTCAACGAAGCTCGACAGGAACGGGGGTGCAGTTCGGGCCATCGAGGACGTCAGCAGGTTCGCCAAGAAGTATTCGTTCCAAGCGAAAATGAAGCAGATGAGGCCTGCCGCAGCCACACCAGGTAGGACGACTGGCAGCACAATCCTAAATAGCTCTGTACGTAGGTTGGCGCCATCAATTTGCCCAGCCTCGACGATCTCGATTGGCACCTCTGAGAAGAAGGAGCGCATCATCCAGACCGCGATCGGAAGATTGACACCCACGTAGAGCACACTTAGGGCCGTGATGTTGTCAAGCAGGTCGAGTGACTGCAGGATCAGGTATACGGGGATGATGGATGCCGCGACGGGCATGAATCTTGTCGAAATGAAGAAGAGAAGAGCGTCGCGTACTTTGACCACTGGACGGATGCTCAGGGCGTAGGCCGCAGGGATAGCCAGCATTAGCACTATCACGGTCGATACCAGCGAGGCGCTGAACGAGTTGATCAAATATGGTGCCATTTCGCTGGAGAATACGGCCTGGAAGTTCTCCATCGTCCAGTCAGCAAAGAAGGTAGGCGGGCTTGTCGCGGCTTGGGTCTCTGGTTTGAAGGACGTGAGAATCATCCAGAGGACGGGGAAGAAGAAGAGCATCACAAAGCACCAGGTCATAAGAGTTACGGCCGACCCCCGAATGCGCTTCTTGGCGCGGCCGGACTGTGCAACGACGCGAGTGGTGCGTGCATTGGTCGAAGTGACGGAGGATATCATTTCGTTCCTTCCGTGAAGATCTTAAACAGCGTGCGAAGGGCGACACTTGCTATGAGGAGGGTGATTGTGACCGTGACAACCCCGTACGCGGCGGCCTCACCGACTTCGAGGCCGACGAATGCACGCTCGTAAATTAGATACGCAAGGGTTTTTGTTCCGCCAGTACCACGCGTCATGATGGCGATTGGGTCGAAGACCTGCACAAGTTGGATCGACCCCAGCAGTACAGCGATTTCGATGTACTGCCGGAGGTGCGGGAGGGTAACGAAGGCAAAGGTCCGGAAGGGTCCGGCCCCATCGACAGCTGACGCCTCGAGCACCTCTTTCGACTGAGACTGCAGCCCGGCAAGGATGATCAGCATGAAGAATGGCGTGTACTGCCAGGCGAGCACCATGATGACCGTAACGACTGGGATATCGGTGTTCCATGCTACGGGCGGGATGCCTGCCAGCCCGGTGAACCAGTTGACTATGCCGGTGCTTGCTTCAAGCATGGACCACTTCCAGATCAATGCTGCAGCGGCAGGCATGATAAGAAACGGCGTGATAAGGAGTGTACGAGCTAAGGCTCGACCTCGGAAGGGGCGATCGAGCAACACAGCGAGCACCAGACCGAAGAAGCATGAGAGCAATACAGCAGCCGCCGTGATAAGGGCTGTGTTGAACAACGAAGATAAAAACACGCCGTTAGAGAAAACGGTCACATAATTCGCGAAGCCCGCAAAGCCTTGCTGAGTGGGTTTCAGCAGATTCCAGGACTGGAACGAGTAGTAGATCGTAAACAGGAAAGGGAGCTGGGTGAGAACGATCGACACCGTGAGGGCTGGCCAGAGCAGTGCCCGAGCAAGTCCGATACCTCTCCTACTGGTAGCACGAGGGGTTTTAACTACGATCTTGTCGTCATCGGGGCCCTCAGAGGGAGGATCGGCGAGCGGGATAGTAAGGGAAGTCATTGGTCTCGTCTTCGAGGGTTTTGGAGAGGGTCCCGAATGCTTCGGGACCCTCTCGCACGATTGCTATTTGTGGGCGTCGCCCGCGGCTTGGGCGATTTTCTCCGAGTTCGCCAAGAATGTGTCAACATCAGTCTTGCCGGATATAACGTCGGCGAACCCTTGGGAGATTTGGTTGCCTATGTCTTGGAACTCCGGAATACCGACGTATTGCACGCCGACCCAGTTCTGGGGCTCAGTTCCGGGTTGCAGCGTGTTGACGTTGAGCATTACTTCTTTCGTCAGCGGGGCGAAGGAACCTGCGGCTTTGAGGTACTCAGGGATGGAGTAGGTTGATTCCCGGGTTCCAGGAGGAGCCTGGGTCCAGCCGATTTTTTCACCCACCAGCTTCACGTACTCCTTTGAAGTCGCCCATGAGATGAAGTCCCATGCAGCATCCTGCTTTTTTGAAGTTGCGGGGATAGCGAGATTCCACGACCAGAACCAGCCAGACTCGGCGGTCTTTTTGGTGGGTGCGTGTACGTAGCCCACCTTGCCGGCTATTTTTGAAGTAGCTGGGTCTTCAACGACTCCACCGGCCGACGTTGAGTCGTACCACATTGCCGCTTTTCCTTGCGTGAAAAGATTGAGAGACTCTGCGAAACCATACGAGACCGGGTCCGGCTGTCCAGCCGACTTCAGCAGATTGACGTAAAACTTCGTCGCTTCGGTGAACGCTGGAGAGGTGAGCTTGGCATTCCAGTCTTTATCGAACCACTGACCGCCGAAGGTGTTGACTACCGTGTTTAGGGGCGCCAGGGACTCGCCCCATCCTGGTTTGCCTCGGAGGATAATTCCCGAAACGCCCTTGGCGGGGTCGTTCAGAGTGGCGGCGAGGCTGGCAACCTGGTCCCAGGTGGGGTGTGCAGGCATAGTCAAGCCAGCAGCTTCGAAGAGGTCCTTTCGATACATCAGGAAGGAAGACTCGCTGTAGAACGGGGCTGAGTACATTTTCCCTTCGTATGAGCTGCCATCCCGTACCGGCTGGAAGATGTCGTTGACGTCGTAGCCGTCGGTCTTTTCTGCGCGGGCGCCAATGTCAGAGAGCCAACCGTTCGCGGCCCAGATTGGAGTCTCGTAGGCTCCGATCGTGACGACGTCATACTGGCCTCCCTTCGTGGCGACGTCTTTGGTGACGGCGTCACGAAGATCGCTCTCCTCGAGGAAAGTGAATTTCACCTTGATACCCGGGTGGGACTTTTCAAATTCCGGAGCAAGCTTCTCCATGTCTTTCATCTGGGAGAAGCTTGGCGTGGCGAGATTAAGGGTGACGTCGCCAGTCGTTCCGCCGCTGCCTCCGGCGCCGGTGCAGGCCGTAAGTAATGCGGCGGTAAACACCGCTGAGAGGCTGCTAGCGGCGATTTTTGTGAAGCGTAGGTTCTTCATTGAATCCTCTCTACGTGCAGGGCAGGCGCCCTCGTGCTGTCACGATACTGGGAAAAGACTGTAATAACAATCACTATTTTGAAGCTCTTTCATAATATGAAATACGACTGCCTGCGAAGCAAGGAATTTGGGCTCCAAGCCGCACGGATTGCCCAGCTCTGACCACCCGGACCGGAGAGGGGGAGAAGGTCGAACAGACAACTGGGAAGGCCGCCTTTTCTGCTGCCCGGACCGGTTCATCGGCGTCGGCGCCCATCCCCGGTATCGGGGCCCGTGCTCACCGTCACCGGTTCGGACCATGTCGATGCAGCAAGAGCCAGGCAGGGCCTTGAAAAGGCCCATATCACTCTCCACTGGCGGAGGAGATTTTCGCCTGGCCTTGGGAAACACCTCAAGGCGTTACGGGCCGCAACTTGGTTGGCAGGAGACTCTTCAAGCCGCCTTGAGTGCCTCCCATGCGGATGCATGCGCCAGCAGCCTCGCCATTTTCGTTAGCTTTCACACGCTCGTGCGCCACCAAAAGCCACATTTGTGGTGTGGTATAACTCCACGCCCTAGGCTGCATGGGGATGCTCTGCGGGACCAGCGGAGGGAACAGGATTGCGGTGTCAGAGTCCCTTGCCCGAGGGCGAAACAATAATCTTTACGGCAGTCTCGCCATGGTGGATCAAGGTGTTAAAGCCCTCTTGGATCAGCCCGTCAAGGCCGATCCTATGCGTCACGAACGGCTCAAGGTCAATCCTTCCCGAACCCAGCAGTTCGATGACGGCGGGGTAGGAATTGACGTACGCGAAGGCACCACGTAGATCGATTTCCTTTACGACAAGTTTAAATAAGTCGATGGCCGCCCGATTTCCCCAAATTCCGATAACGACTAGGGTTCCGGCCGGGCGGACAGCGTCAATAAGGGTGTCCAGAACTGCTTGTGCACTGCTGCACTCAAATGCCACGTCGGCGCCCCGGCCCTTGGTTAGCCGGCGCACTTCCTCGGCTACGTCGACCTCCCTCGGGTCCAAAACGTGATCGGCGACCCCCGCGTCCGAGGCCTTCTTCCGGCGCAGGGAACTGAGCTCTGAAACGATGACGGTGACGCCCAAAGCCTTTAGCAGGGCGGACGTCAGCAGACCGATCGGGCCGGCGCCCCCAACGAGGGCAACCTGTCCGGCTTTAGCCCCGGATCGCTCTACGGCGTGGTATCCCACGGACAGCGGTTCGATCAGAGCGGCGTGGTCAAGGGGGACAGAGTCGGGGATGGGGTGCACCCAGCGGCGTGGAACCGCGATTTTCTCTGCGAGCCCGCCGCCTCCGCCGCTTAGGCCGATTACACCTAAGCCTTCTGAAAGGTGATAATCCGTGCTGTCAGGTCCGGTATTGATGTCGTCGCGTGCGATATATGGTTCCACCGCGACTCGCTGGCCTGGGACAACATCGTCTACGCCCTGACCTACTGCGTATACGGTTCCCGCGAACTCGTGGCCCAAGGTAACAGGCAAAGATTCTCCGGACGCAGGGTGTCGCTCACCGGGCTGGGGACAAAAAATGGGTCCCTCAAGGTACTCGTGGAGGTCGGTGCCGCAAATGCCGCACCATGCGACATCAATACCTACGGTGCCTGGCGCCACGTCCGGCTCAGGAACGTCATCGATCTGAATATTCCCGCGGCCGTAATAGCGTGCTGCTCTCATAATTTTCCTCGTTATGGTCCTGCGCCGACGGCGCTAAGGGATAGGGGAGTTGGTGGGGTGGGCTGCGTTGTTCGGAACCCATCGGGGAAGCTGTTGTCGTCAAATCGGAAAAGTATCGAAGCAGAGTCGGGCTATGCCTGTTGTTGCTAACTGCCGGTCAACTGGCCCTCGCCGCAGGTCGTAGTGCCTGGCTGGACATGCTTTACAACAAGTTTCGGGTAAATGCGCAACTTAGCTCGCCCCAACGCCCAATGCCGTCGGCGGGGAGTTGGGGGTATACGCTAAAGGAGCTGAGGGCTTCCGATAAATGCTTCACTCAGACGCAACCGCATCCGCGCCACAGCGTAACGGATACATTTGCTACTCAGCAAGGAAAATGCAGGGCCAAACTCTTCAAAATCGGTTCCATCGTGCAGAAACCTCTACTGGCCCCTAGAAGTTTGGCGGTGGCCGCAAGGGCACAAACGCTTCAAGAACCCTGGCCCACCACTGCTGTTGGCTCGATAGGGCACGTGCGCCTCAGTTGACGCTGAGTGTGGCGGTAATTTCAGCGAGCTTGGCGATAAGGTCTTGCTCCGTATCCACAAACCTGGTGGAAGGCGATGAGATCGTAATGCAGGCAACTACGTGCTCGGCCTGAAAGATCGGAAAGCAAACGCAGTCCACTCCGAGTTGAAACTCTTGTCGATCGAAAGAATAACCCCGCTCACGTATTGCTTCGAGTTCCTGGCGGAATTCTTTCTTCTTTGTGATGGTGTTCGGGGTGAGAGGCGTAAAGCGCATCCGCTCTATTGCTGCCTCCCGGACATCCACTGGTGCGAAAGCTAACAGCAATTTGCCGCTGGCACGAGCATGAACATTGTCGGAGTAGCCGGTGTCCAAACCGACAACGCGGACTGCATGGGCACCTTCTGCGGTGGCCAGCACCTTCACAGCGCCACCGCGCCAGACGCTCAGATAGGTGGTTTCCCCAGTGCTTTGCGCCAGGGAGTTGATGGCCCGTGCATAGCTGGCCGGTACAACGTCCGCCCGCGCATACGCGTCGGAGATGATCGCCGCCCTCGGTCCAAGACGGAAGTAGCGCCGATCGTCCTTTGTCACCATACCCTCAGCCGCAAGCGTGGTGAGCAGGTGGTAAGTAGTGGGGAGGGACAGTCCGAAGCGCTCGGACACCTGTTTGGCTTGAAGGCCCTCAGATTCAGCCACAGCAAGCAGAATCTGCACCGCACGGCTAACCGACTGAATGCGGGTCTGACTTTTGAGGTCGGGATCTCCCATATTTGTAACCACAGCCCTAGTGTACCTTTCACTATATTGAATTGCTTCATGTCCCGTTCCGTGGTGCCGTCTGGACGCCCTGCGTTCGGGTTCCTGCCTTGTCGCATGCAGCCCTTGTGCTGCGGCCGCCGCAACTTGGCCACTTCACCGGGGCAGGGGTCGCCGACAGGGTTCACAAGGGCCTGCAAACCAACCGCCCCCTGTGGGCAAGCGTCCCCGCTACGCGCGCCCAGCTCCACCTTTTCGTTGTGCTGCGGTTCACATGTCGCGCATATGGCGCTACTATTTGAAATGAATTCAAGATAGAGACAAGGCTACTCCCGCAATCCTGCCAGCTGCCGTCACTGAGAAAGCAATGATGCTCCATGACTAGACCTCTGACATATCGTGCCGTAGTTAACTTGGACGGCCTCCCGTGCGAGGGTGCTGCGAACAGGGACCAGCAGTCGGAACTACACCCCCGACTTGGGCAAGAGGATTCTGTGCGAGGACTCCTTGGCCAGGGCCGCCCTCCGGGCTGGTCCTGGGAACACGCTGCCTGATTCTCGAAAGCAGCGCGGAAATCAGCACACCTGCGCGAACGCTCCGAAATTTTGGGCGCCAGAAGCAGCAACGATACGACGCATTTGTCGGCAGGAAGGATGCAGATGCAAGAGGGACAGATTGTAGTGGTCACGGGGATCTCCAAGGGGATCGGGAGGGCTATCGCACTGCGCGCAGCAGCCCAAGGGGCTTGCGTGGCAGGCATCCACCGTGGAAGTGACCCGGAAGCTACCGAGCATCTCTCAGCGGAAATCTCGGCAGCCGGTGGCACACCGCTGATCTTGACAGGCGACACCGGGTCGACATCGGATGTCGACCGCCTGGCTGACGCTGTCTCCGATCGTTTCGGCGGCATCGACGTGTGGATCAATAACGCGGCCGCCCTTCTGGTCCAGCCATTTCTGTCTATGACAGATGACGACTGGATGGCCATCATCAATTCGAATTTGATGGGGTATATCAGAGGTGCACGTGCGGCTGCCGCCGTCATGGTTCCGGCGGGGCGCGGAAGCATAGTAAACATCAGCTCGGTAGTGGCTGATCAACCACCCACTGAAATGACAGGATACGTGGTCGCCAAGGGTGGCATCTCGGGCCTGACTCGCTCGTTGGCTGTCGAACTTGGCCCCTTGGGCGTGACAGTAAATTCTGTCGCGCCCGGTGCCACCGAGACGCCGCTGAACACCGATAGCTGGACTGAGGATGTGCGTGCGACCTATCGCGACCGTATTCCCCTGGGCCGCATCGCCACCCCGGAGGAGATTGCCGATGTCGCCTTGTTCTTCGCATCCGAGGCGGCACGATATGTAACCGGTCAGACGGTTTCAGTGGATGGTGGCCTCCTGCTCAACGGTTCCGTCGGTCACAAACGACTTGCCGCGGCGGAGCCGGCGAAATGACCGTAGTTCTGGAAAATGAGCACGTAGAACTGGTGATGGATCCCGAAAGGGGAGGAGAAATAGTACGCTTCGCCCGCCCGGGTGAAGCCAACGGGCTGGCGCACTATGCGTGGACGACCCCGAACCCGCCCGATCAAAATATCCGTTACGGATCCACCGAACTCGACTGGTTGGCCGGGTACCGTGGCGGATGGCAGGTGCTGTTCCCGAATGCTGGAGCGGAATGCCTCGTTGACGGCCTCCCGGTCGCCTTCCATGGGGAGGGCTCAATCTCCCGGGCACAGGTGATCGAACAAACCGCCACCTCGTGCACAATATCGATTGGCTCCCGGCTTCCTCTCGAGCTGACCAGAACCGTCCGGATCCTGGAAGATTCCCCTACCGTGCAGGTCGAAGATGCAGTCCACAACATAGGAATCGGGCCTGCCTCTTTTATCTGGGGCCATCACCCGGTGTTTCCCCTCACGGAAGGAAGCGTGATTGACGCGCCACCATCGACGGTTAAGGTGGAACCCAGCAAAGCGGGGGGCCATCTGCTCCAATCCGGGCAGTGGCCACGACTCAGTGGCCAAGACGGAACGTGGGAAGACCTGAGCCGTTCTCCTGGAGAGCAGACCGAGCGGTTGGTGTACCTTCAGGACCTCCCCGAAGGGTGGGCGGCGCTTCGTCATCCGGACGCGGGCTCCCCAAGCATAGCGATGGCGTGGGATGTCAATGCGTATCCACACCTTTGGTTGTGGACTCTCGACGGGGCTGACGGGTTCCCTTGGTACGGGCGTGCCCGGATGATAGGGATTGAACCCCAGCGCGCTTGGCCCTTCGACGGGCTGAAAGGAGCGATCGACCGCGGCCAGGCCTTAACCCTCGGGCCCGGGGGTGCGCAGTCATCCTGGTTCACTCTGACTCTGCTCCCTGGGGGAGAAAAGCCAGTGATTGGCATGGATCAGGACGGAACGGTGCACCATGACTGACCGGATCACCGCGGCCGAGGCATGGCTGGTACACCTGCCCATGCCCTACGAACTGGTGCTCGGGCCCATAACCTACAAAACCCGCGACTACGTCGTCCTGCGGTTGACGACCGCATCAGGGCTCACGGGTGTGGCGGTGGGCTACACACGACACACCCCCTTGATCGAAGCCCTCGAAATCCTGGTCCCCCAGATAAAGGGCCTCGGACTTGAGCCAGGCGAGGTGCAGCGCACCCTGAAAGGCCGTTTCTCTCCTGGATGGGGCTCGCTCGTCCGGGCAGCATCTCTGATCGACATAGCCCTATGGGACATAAATGCCAAGGCCAGACAGCAATCGCTGGAAGACTTCATGGGAACGCGGAACGAGCCCGTCCCGTTGATGGCGGTCGCCGGCTATTTCCTGGAAGCCAGAGGAAAGTCGGCCGTTGTGGAGGAAATCGAGCGTTTTGTCGCCGAGGGCTACACGACCATCAAGCTCATCATCCCTGGCCATAACCTGGAGCACGACCTGGACCTGATCGGCGACATCAACCAGATCCTTCCATCCGGGGTCACGCTCGCAGCTGATTTCCATGGAGCCTTTCACTCCGTCGACGAGGCAGTGCAATACAGCGAAGGCTTGTCAGATTGCGGACTCCGGTTCATCGAGGACGCCTTTCCAAGCTACGAGAGCGATATGGTGTCGGCCTTCGCAAGAGCCGCAGGCACACCTGCCGCTGCAGGTGAAGATGTAATGACCCCGGCGGCACACCGCGCGCTGTTGGACGGCGGCGTCAGTTACCTTCGGGCGGACGCGACAGCCACCGGCGGATACACCGCCGCTATGAAGAGTGTCGCCGCCGCGGAAGACGCGGCAGCCTGGGTCGCCCCTCATGTTTGGCCCCATATCCACCACCCGCTCTCACACACTTCAAGTCGTGTCGCAATGATCGAAACCATCCCCCGATACGTAGGAGCCGACCCTATCGTCGACCTCCTTCTGGAGGATCTGCCCATTGTTGACGGCAAATGGTCACCGCCCCAGCACGAAGGTCTGTACCTTCCCCTGGACTGGGCCCGCGTCGAGGCGTTGGCCAGTGTTTCTCGCACCTGGGCGCTCTGAAAAGACCCACGCCCGCACCGTTCCACTGAAAATCCCATCTCAAAGAAGAGGTAAAGCAATGAAAATCGGAATCCTGACCGCACTGTTCGACGCCAAGCCGCTGGACGAGGTAGCAAATTATGTAGCTGATCTCGGCTACGAAGCGGTCGAACTCACCACCTGGGCAGGCTCTGGCCATTTCGATCTCGATCAGGCCATCTCAGACCCGCAGTACAGCCGAAATTTGAAGAAGATGTTGAACTCGCGAGGACTGTCCATCTCGGCTCTCTCGGACCACCTGTCAGCACAGCAGGTGCTTCCGCCCAAGGACGCCAGTTTCGATGACTGGTCGCCGACAACCGACAAGCAGGAGATGTTCGAATACGGGAAGCAGCACCTACTGAACACCGCACGAGCGGCATCAGATCTTGAAATCCCGGTGGTCAACGGCTTCTTTGGCTCGACCGTCTGGGGCTCCTGGTACACCTGGCCTCCGAAGCACCTGGAGCTTTACAACGAAGGCTGGGACCTCTTTGTGGAGCGTTGGAATCCCATCCTGGATGAATTCGCCAAACTCGGGGTGAAGTTCGCCCACGAGGTCCACCCGACCGAGATCGCTTACAACATCACCACAGCCCAGACTGCTGTCGAGAAGCTTGGTCGTGACGACTGGGGTTTCAATTTCGATCCCAGCCATTTCATCTGGCAGCAGATCGACCCTGTCGTCTTCATTAAGACCTTCGGCAACCGGATCCTCCACGTACATGCCAAGGACTTTGAAGTGCAGGAAGACGAAATCCGACGCGACGGGGTGCTCTCCACCGGATCATGGCGGAACATGCACCGGGCAGCACGGTACCGCGTGGTTGGATGGGGCCAGGTGCCGTGGAAGAGGGTCATCACTGCGTTGCTGGAGGTGGGTTACGACTATGTCATGTCCTACGAGCATGAGGACCCGGTAATGAGCGAACGCGATGGTGCCGAAAAGGCCATTGACTACCTGCGTCCCCTCATCGTGAAAGAGCCGATGGATCCCGAAGCCCACCACTTCTGGCTCGTCTGAGACAAGAAAAAGGGAAGATTACGATGACACAGGATTTACCAGCCTTTTTCACCCAGGGGCTGATGAAAGATGATCACCGGGAAGTCCCGGCCATCGGCGTCGGCATGCTCGGCTATTCGTTCATGGGCAGGGCACATACGAATGCCTTGAAGAAGATCACGTATACCTACTGGCCGCCGCCGATGCAGCCGGAATTGGTTGGAATCGCAGGCCGCACCCAAAGTGCGGTCGATGAAGCAGCCCGTCGATACGGTTATGCCAAGTCAACGACCGATTGGCGCGAGCTGGTCGAAGATCCTGCGATCGGGCTATTCGACAACACCGGGCCGAATGACCAGCACAAGGAACCAACCATCGCCGCAGCCAGGGCCGGCAAGCACGTTATATGTGAGAAGCCCCTCGGTCGAACTGCCGATGAGGCATACGAGATCTGGACCGAAGTCGCGAAGACCGGCGTTAAGGCGATGACCGCCTTCAACTACAGATTCTTTCCGGCAATCCGCCTGATCAAGGAGATGCTTGACGACGGGACACTGGGTGAAGTCCGCCATTTCCGGGCCAGGTATCACCAGGAGTGGCTGGTTGACCCGAAGAGCCCTACCTCATGGAGGCTGGACAAGAGCATCGCAGGTTCAGGAGCGCTCGGGGACCTCGGTGCCCACATCATCGACCTTTCCCGGTATCTCGTTGGTGAGCCCGTAAGCGTGTCAGCAAACATGAAGACGTTTGTGGAGGACCGTCCTGGCGGGCACGTGGACGTTGACGACGCGTTCGACGCCATCATCACCTTTGACACCGGCGCTCTCGGCACCTTGGAAGCAACCCGGGTTGCGCCAGGCCGTAAAAATCACATGCGCTTCGAGATCAGTACAACGAAAGGCACGGTGATCTTCGATCAGGAACGGATGAACGAGATCGAACTGCACCTGGCCGACTCGACACCAGGCCCGAAAGCACAAGGCTTCCGTACGGTTCTCGTTTCCGAAAGTTACCACCCGTATTGGGAACACTGGTGGCCACATGGCCACATGATCGGGTGGGAGGACAGCTTCGTCCACGAACTCGGCCACCTGCTGCAAGCCATCGCCGATGACACAGAGATCGGGCCCCATGGTGCTTCCCTCGAGGACGGATACCGCTGCGCCGAGGTTACTGATGCCATCGAGCGATCAGCAACAACCGGTGCACGACAAGAGATTGTGTATCGACAGGCATCAGAGGGGGGCGGGGCACCATTGAGGAAAACAGCGGCCCAAGGTACGCTGATCCGCAGCCAACGGCTTGAATGAACCCGAGCTGCTGCCTCAGCTGACGTAGAAGGAGATCGGCGTGGGCTGGGCCCGCGCCGATCTCCTTTGTGCGTTCCGTGATCGGCAGCGTTAGGGCCTTTGCTCCATTGCTACGAAACCTGAGCGCCTTAGGGGCCTGCAATCGGCAGAGCTGGAAAGGCGGAGGATGTCCCGGGACGTTCTCATTATGATCAGCCGGTGAAAGAGGATGGGAAATGTCGAACCGCGCTGCCGGATCGGGGGAGTCAGCCGTACATTAAGAAGCACACCTTATCCAGCACCGGAAGCTAGCGGTCATCTCCGCCCGGTTTCCGCTTGAAGCGGGTCCAGTCTAGGTGGTACATGGGCGGATCATGGACGTTGCGGGGCACCCCGCTCAGCGCCTGATGGCCAATTCGGTGAATTCCGTGACTTATGACTTGGCCGGGGGAGCACACGGAAGAGGGGCCTCAAGCCTGGACTTAGAGGAGAGGTGCTTACGGCGCAAGATACCAGCTGCCGAGACGCATTACTCCGGCAACCTCAGCCTTAAGATCTATTTGCGGCCGGCACTCAATTCTTGCCCGCTTTACCGTTAACCGTCGTCCACTTATGAATCAGGAACCAAAACGATGCGCGGGCAGGCCTTTAACGCCGAGGCCGTCAATAGCGAAAACGGCGCCTCGCATAGGGCCGTCGTCGGGCAGCCCAGGCAGGGGTGGTCGGCCCATGCTCGTCACGTACAGAATGTCGAGATTGGGGCCACCGAACATGACGCTTGTGACCTTCTTGACCGGCATGGGCACGGTGCGGTCCAGGGATCCGTCTGGTGCGTAGCGGTTTAGTTTGCCTCCGAAGACATGAGCTTCCCAAAGATAGCCTTCGGCGTCGACCGTCATACCGTCCGCGACTCCACCGTCTGATTTGTCCATGCCGACAAAGCTCCTACGGTTCGATACGGCTCCGGTTTCCGGGTCGTAGTCGTAGGCCCAGATGTCGTTGCCCCATGAGTCGGTGAAGTAGAAGGTCTTTTCGTCAGGGCTCCAGCAAGGTCCGTTTGAGCAGACGATCCCCGAGTCCAGGGTGGTGAGGGTGAGGTCAGGGTCAAGGCTGTACAGCTTTCCGGTGCCGGCCTTTTCGTTAGTGTCCATTGACCCGACGACAAATCGGCCTCGGGAATCGACCTTGCCGTCGTTGAAGCGGTTGGACGGAATATCGGACTCGGGGGAGTGGAGCAGCTCGAGCCGGTCGTGTTTGAAGTCGAAACTGTACAGTCCGTGCTGAAGAGCCACGATTGCGCTCTGCCCGTCCGCGCGGAGCGCCATGGACCCGATCTTTTCGCGGACATCCCATGCCTTGATTTGCTGACCGTCCGCTGTGGATCGGAAAATCCGGCCGTCGGCGGAGTCAATGAAATAGAGCATCTGCTGCTCCGCGTCCCAGAGCGGGCCTTCTCCGAGGCTTGTTTTCAGGTCGGCGATGACACGGATGCGCACTGGTCTCCTCTTAGCTGCTAGTCGTTACTTAGTCCTACAGGTGGGGATCGAAAACGAACTTCATCCCGTCTCCCTCACGGGTGGCTTTGAAAATGCGTTCCCAGTCACCCAGGCCGGCGACTTCGGTCACGAGGGGCCCCAGGGAAACTTTTCCGCTCGTGACCAGTGCGATGGCTCGGTGCCAGGCAGCGGTCGGAGAGGCCAGACCAGATGTGATGGTCAATTCCTTCATCAGCACTTTGTCCAGTGGGACAGTCACGGGCTTTCCGAATACTCCCACCTGAACGTAGGCTCCGCGGGGTCCCACGTTTTCAAGGCACAGAGCAGCACCTGAAGGGTGGCCGGAGCATTCGATAACGACGTCGGCAGGGCGTGTCCCTGGCCTATAGCTTTCGTCGGTAGCCGTGGCCAAACCGAGGGAGTTGGCGATATGCAGCCGTTGGGCGTCTCGGGCGGTACCGACGACGGTTACTTGGGCTCCCGATGACTGTGCGATCTGAGCCGCGAGAATCCCCATCGTGCCGGGCCCCGTGACAAGAACGGAATCGCCGGGGTTGATGATGGGCGGATCCAACAGGCAGTTCGCCACGGACCCCAGGGGTTCCAGCAGTGCCGCATGGTGCAGGTCCATCCCGTCCGGAAGGCGGTGCAGGTTTCGGACGGGGACGAGCACTTCTGAAGCAAAGCCCCCGTTGACATGGCTGCCGATGGAGACCCGCTCTGGACATAGATTGCGGTGACCGGACAGGCAGGATGGGCAGTGCCCGCATGTGGAAAAGAAACTTTCGAGGGCGACAGGGGAATCCCGCCAGGCTTCGTCCACGCCTGGACCAAGCTGGCGGACAATGCCGGCAACTTCGTGCCCAAGCACGACGGGAGGGTTAGTAGGCCACTCTCCGTCCATGATGTGCAGGTCAGTACCGCAGAGTCCAGCACCATAGACCTCAACGACAACCTGACCTGGTCCTGGAGTGGGCCGTTCGACCTCTGTCAGGAACATAGCGCCCCTGCCCGGGCTGAGCTTCACGATGGCAGACATACTGGGCATAAGGGAACCTCCACGGCTTTGGGGCGGCAGTCAATCAGGCGGACTTAGGACTTCAGCAAGAATAGCCGACAACGCTTGCAACTGTAAATATATGAAATTACTTTCAGATAGCAATACCGAGGGGAAGGCTAGTCCACCCCGGCTCCAAGCTCCTATAACTATCTTGACAGGATTCAAGATATTGACAAGATATCTGCCTCCCTGCCAGACTTCCTAAGGTGAACGACATCGAGGTCGGATGGAAACAGGAGCATGCGGCAGGCGGGCACACGGCTGTGCCTTGCGCGTCGGCTTGGGACTTTGCGTCCTGCCCGACGGACGTCACTCGCCGCTGCAGGCCTCGCAGAGGCAATTGGCTGCAACAGGCCGGTGAGCGTGTCAGCCGGGGTGAGGCAACTTTTAGCCGCAGGGTCTTCGGTAAGTTCACGCTAACGAGGGCACCTCTGCATACTTCCGTCCGTGCAAGCGACTCTTCCGTGAAACATCCCGTATCCGCCGCACCTTGTTGATTGCGGAGTCCTGGAGGGCGTGGGCTTGCGCAAGATCCGTCGGCGCTCCGCAGTCCGGCAAGTAAACACGAAGTGAGGAAGAATGACCATTTCCAGCGAATTGACACCCCTTGAGGCCTACCGGCGGATGGCGCTCATTCGCGCATTCGAAGAACGTGTACTGGCGTTGTCGCTTGACGGCCACGTAGCAGGCTCAGTGCACCTGTGCCTCGGCCAGGAGGCCATTCCTGTTGGAGCCTTGGCGGCGCTCGGGCCGGCCGACCGCGTTCTTGCTACCTATAGAGGACATGGGTGGGCGATCGCTCGCGGCAGCAGCCCTACCGGGGTTCTCGCCGAAATCGCACAGCGGGAAGGCGGGGTTAATGGGGGCCGTGCCGGTTCTCCGCTGCTCAGCGACCCGGCAGTAGGTTTCCTTGGGGAAAATTCCATTGTGGGCGCCGGATCCCCCATTGCCTCTGGTGTCGCCCTGGCAGCCAAAACTCAAGGCTCCGACCGGGTCGTTGTCACCACCTTCGGCGACGGTGCCATGAACCAAGGCGCAACCACCGAAGGCATGATCTTCGCGGCTGCGAATAATCTTCCCGTTATCTTTATCTGCGAAAACAACGGCTGGGCCGAGATGACACCGCAGGACAGAACAACCCGGGGCCCCGATCTCGCCATGCGGGGAGAAGGCCTGGGCATTGAAAGTCACGTCGTAGACGGTGGCGACCCGTTCGCTGTTCGCGACGCAGTCGCAGCAGCAGCAGAAACCTGCAGGCGCGGCGAGGGCCCAGTACTGCTCGAGTGCAAGACCGTCAGGTTGAGCGGACACTACAACCGGGACATCGAACACTACCGCCCTAAGGCCGACAAGCAGAACGCTATCGACACCGAGCCGCTCACCCGCCTCCGTTCCAGCGGCGCGCTGAATGAGGACGCGGTCGCGGCAATTGACGCCGAAATCGCAGCCGAAATCGAAGAAATTGTGCAAAGCGTTCTGGCTATGCCAGCTCCAAACCCGGCGACTGCGCAGGATCACCTCTACGGGGCCGCCGTAGAACTCGATGCCAATGCCAAGCACACCCAGTCTAAAGAGCTCACATACCAGCGAGCGGTCAACCAGGCACTCGCGGATGAACTGGACAGCAGGCCGGACCTTCTGGTCTACGGCGAGGATGTCGGGTTTGCAGGCGGCATCTTCGGCGTCTCCCGCGGTCTTCAGAAGAAGTATGGCGAAGAGCGCGTCTTCGACACCCCCATCTCTGAGTCCGCAATTCTCGGTTCTGCCGTCGGGGCCGGCATGGAGGGAGTACGGACGGTTACGGAAATCATGTGGGCTGATTTCGTATTCGTTGCTCTGGACCAGATCATCAACCAGGCTTCGAACGTCAGGTACATCAACCGGTCAGCCATCCATGCCCCCTTGACCATTCGGATGCAGCAGGGCGTCACGCCGGGGTCGTGTGCCCAACACTCCCAGAGCATAGAGGCGATCCTGGCCCACATCCCGGGTATCAAGGTAGGTCTGCCGGCGACACCGCAGGATGCATACAACATGACACGAGCGGCCATTGCAGACCCAGACCCAACCATCCTCCTCGAGAACCGTGCGCTGTATCAGGTCTCCACTCCGGTGAACTTTGGTGGGGTAGTTGAACGTGCGGAGGGCGCCCGTCACCACCGCGACGGCAAGGATCTCACTATCATCACGTGGGGAAGCACACTTTCCCTGGCGTTGGAAGCCGCAGAGGAATTGGAACGAGACGGGATTTCCGCCGGAGTTCTCGACCTTCGATGGTTGCGGCCATTGGACCTGGATGCCATTGCCCGCGCAGTCAGTGCTTCTGCTGGACGCATCCTTGTCGTCCATGAGGCCCACACCAGTGGGGGGTTCGGCGCTGAAGTCGCCGCAAGGATTACAGAACTGCACTTCGAGAAACTCACCGCTCCAGTCCAGCGGGTGGGTACCCCGGATGTGCGCATGCCATCGGCGCCTGCACTGCAGGATGCGCTGCTGCCGACCACCGGCAGGATTGTCGCGGCAGCCCAGACGTTGGTGAGCAGCGCCCCTACTGGCCACGCCATTGGGGTGTAAAGGCGGTGGAGTTCCTCGTTGAAATATCTTTCACAACTCCAGTTGGAATGGATTCTGGCGTTCTTGAGGAGCTCAAAACGGCAGAAGCACAGCGGGCCGGGCAGCTCGCTGCCTCCGGGCATCTGCTTCGGTTGTGGCGCCCCCAAGTGCCGGGATGGCGGAACATCGGTCTGTGGGAGGCCGAAGACGTGACCGAACTCCAGACGCTGTTGGACTCCCTGCCGCTAAGGGAATTTATGTCAATAACAATTCGACCGCTGGATCCCCATCCATCTGACCCACCGCTGATGCTGGGCAAGGTTTAACTACCATGCTCGTGGCGGGCTCTTTTACTGCTAGGAGGTCTGGCCCCATCCGCCTGGGCGGGGCCAGACTGCCTGCTCATCATCGAAGCCGCATGCCCAGCTGCCCGCCACTCCTTTTGCGGCCCGTCCCCGAAGATTCCGGGATGTTACCAGGTCGTCGCCCTGAAATGGGCTTTGAGAAACGACGTGAAAAACCTGTATCAACGACAGCAGCAGCACCAGCACGCTGCGTCCAGTCCTAAGTGAGCAGACGTGGTTGGAACGATGCCAGTGAAATGCAACTGTCCACCTGAGGAGAGTCGCCCGCCGAAGGTCCTTCCCCGGCATGTCGACGATTGGACCGGTTTGACGGGATCCAGGGTCGAGATTCGGAAAGACGGGCAGGTCGACTGTGCCGGCATTGTTGATGCCGTCACTTCTGACGGCATGATTCTCTGGCTTCAACCCCCATCCGACCAAAGGCGGCTCTACGAGAAGTCCGCCTCGTACGAAGTCTGGGTGCACGTCGCACCTGGGTAAGGCCCAATCAAGGCACCCCTTATTCCGCGCTAGTTTCCGGAACGGAGCCACGATAGGCCACCTGATTCGAGACGGAAGGGGCATGAACGGTGAAAAGTGTCATGCGTTCTTCCTGATCATTAACTGTTCGGGCCCTTTATGGAACCGCCAGCTGGCCTATGTCAACCTCGTGGAAGGCCCGAGCAGTTAGAGCGGTCACTGCCTGCGTCGTCGAGGCACTTGACTAGCGCACCCGCCATCCGACCGCATAGCCACGGCAACGATCCTGCTGGAGGTCGATGTCACCTTCGAGAAACGAGCCTTCGCCCCTTCTTTCTCATGGGGCCCAAAATGTCTCTATCTGAAAAGACTTCAACATAGTTGTTGTAAAATCGGCCGGTAAAGCGATAGTTTGTGATCCCCGGCACCTCAACGCCTCGGCAGCCGTTCTCACACGCGTCCCACAGCATGAACACCATGGAGTCACCTATGTCCAAAACACAACTAGTCACCGCTGCGATCTTCACAGGGATGTCCGAAATGGCTCTCGTCCAGAAAGAAGTCAAGTCACCAAGCCTTGGAGAAGTGCTGCTTGATGTTAAAGCGGAGGGGGTTTGTGGGAGCGACCTGCATTACTACCACATCTCGGCCGACGCCATGGAGTCCCACACCCAACCACGGAAGTACACAACGACGCCGGGACACGAAATTGCCGGCATAGTCGAGTCCGTCGGCGAGGGAGTCAGCCACCTGAAGCCCGGTGACCGCGTAGCTGTGCAACATTACTCAGGTTGCGGCCATTGCCTGTCTTGCCGCAAGGGGTGGGACAACCACTGTGTCAACAACACGGTGTATTCCCTCGACCGTGACGGCGGCTACCAGGACAAAGTGATCGTTGAAGCGCGCGATTGCGTACCCCTTCCCAGCGAGTTGAGCTTCGGAGCAGGTGCCTTTCTTGCCTGTGGTGCTTCAACGGCATACCAAGCGCTGCATCGAGCTGACATCCCGCTCGGCGGCACTGTCGCTATTATCGGCCTAGGGCCGGTGGGACTTGCTGCCTTGGCGTGGGCAAAAGCATTCGGAGTGCGCGCATTCGGGATCGATCCGGTTTCTGAGCGTTTGGAATTCGCGACGAGCCTGGGCTTCGAAAGTCACGACTCCCGGGATTTCGACGTCACTTCTATCGCACCCGACGGGGTGGACTCTGTGATCGACACTTCAGGCAACATTCATGGCCGTCGTACGGCGTCACGCATTGCGAAGGTCTGGGGCACTGTCGTGCTAGTCGGATTTGGGCCAGGATACGACATCGATCCCGTCACGGACGTGATTATGCGACAGTCGACAATCAAGGGATCATTCGTTTTCAGCATGCCCGTGATGATGGAGGCTGTCGCGGATGCAGTGAAGCTGGGACTCGATCTCGATCCAATCCTTACAGTTTGCTGTGGCTTGGAAGATGCTCCGGCTGCCATCGCCGACTTCGCTAACGGCAGCATCGGCAAAACGACGATCATTTGGCCTTAGATCTGACTCACGACAAAGCTCTCCGCCATTTCATCAAATCACCCTGGCTTTTGAGAGCTCGGTCAAGAATGAATGACACGAACTGGCAGCCATCTTCAGTTTGACCAAAAGGGTGCTGGTTCTTCTCAGATAGCATCATCAGCCTTGCGTCCTCGCCAAAGCTGCAAAACATTGCGCGTACCACCAAGCAGATCGTTTCGAAGTTACCGTCAATCGTCCTCAGGAATCGAGCCGGCTACTAGACCAAGGCTCCCCCGAATAATCCTCGCATTGGAACGAATGCAAGACCACAGAAGTAAGGTTCACAATGGAGTCCTCCGATATAACCTTCCGCACTCGAAAGTGGGTGCGCCCAGAAGACCTGAATGCGAACGGAACCCTGTTCGGTGGAAGTCTTCTCAAGTGGATTGATGAGGAAGCGGCAATCTATGCCATTCTCCAGCTTGGCAATGGCCGGGCGGTGACCAAGTACATCTCGGAGATCAACTTTGTCAGCTCCGCCGTGCAAGGGGACCTCATCGAGATGGGTCTAGCGGCAACCAAATTTGGCCGGACTTCACTGACCATGCGAGCGGAAGTCCGCAACATGATCACCCGGCGAAGCATCCTCACCATCGAAGAGATCGTGTTTGTAAACCTGGACGTCGAGGGCAAGCCTGAGCCTCACGGCTATGCAGAAATCACATACGACAGGGACAGGATCCCCGCTCACCACCTCGCAGGATGGCAACCCGATTAGAAGGTAGCTGCGCAGAGTTACCACGCTAACCCTAGGCGCCCCAGGGAACCTAGGCTCTCAGCGGACTCTCATTGAAGTCCCTTATTTCTACGTCCCAACCCGGCAGCACCCGCAAATTTCCGATGACCCGCTCAAAGTTGAGCTGAACGCTCATCCATATACAGGAGGTAAATCTTGTTTCCACTAATAGTCGCCACGGCTGGCGGATCAGCTGACGTCCCGCCGGCAAGTGGTCCGGCGCAATTGATCACGGTCGCCCTTATCGCAGTCGCGCTTATTATCGCCCTCATCTCGTGGCTCAAAGTACATCCTTTTCTTGCCCTGACTGGCACAGCCATCTGCGCCGGCATCGCCGCTGGCATGGCACCGGGAAAGTCAGTCGATAGCTTCACAAATGGTTTCGGGGCCACTATGGCGGGCGTCGGCGTTCTCATCGCTATAGGCGCTATTTTTGGTAAGCTCCTGGCCGATTCTGGCGGTGCGGACGCGATCGTTGACGCTCTCTTGCATCGAGCAGGGCTTCAGTCGCTGCCTTGGATTATGGCGGTAATTGGCGCCGTAGTGGGCCTACCGATGTTTTTTGAAGTCGGTCTGGTCCTTCTCATGCCGATCATTCTTCTGGTGGCACGCCGCAGCCGCGTGCATCTGCTAAAGGTTGCTCTGCCGGCGATAGCAGGCCTCTCGGCGATGCATGGGCTTGTCCCTCCGCATCCTGGTCCGCTTGTGGCCATCTCCACGCTCAACGCCAACATCGGCCTGAGTCTAGCCATCGGGGCAGCATTGGCGGTGCCCCTCGTGGTGCTCGCCGGCCCCGTGCTCAGCTTTGCTGCCGCACGATGGATGCCGCACGTTCGAGTTCCCGAAATGTTCACAGGAGAAGGCCGTGGCGGCGTTCTCCAAACGAACAATAATGATGACTCATCCAGGCCTCCCGCTGGTCCCCACGGTGGCCATTCTGTGGGCTTGGAACTGAAGGAGCAGACACAGCTCTCAACGGCCGTTGTCCGAAAGCGGCCGTCCGCGCTCGTGACAACAATAGGAATTCTGCTCCCCATCGTTTGCATGCTTGTTCGCGCCGTGAACGAATCGTTGAATCCAAATCCCACTGATTCGTTCTCAACTTTGATTCATTTCATAGGAACTCCGACTATTGCTCTGGGTTTGGCTTTGATCTACGCAATGATTTTCTTCGTCCGCGCGAGCAACATGCGGCAAAGTGACGTAGGAAGGTCCGCAAGCGACGCGCTGCTTTCTGTAGCCGGAATCTTACTCATTGTCGGTGCCGGTGGCGGCCTAAAGCAGATCCTCATTGATGCCGGAATTGGAAGTCTGTTGGCGAAGGCTGCCTTGGGCAGCGGCATCTCCATCGTATTGCTCTCATGGTTGGTCGCAGCTCTGGTCCGCGTTGCCACAGGGTCAGCAACCGTCGCAACGGTAACCGCCTCCGGAATTTTGGCTCCTTTGGCTGTCGGCCTTTCATCACCGGAACTATCCCTCTTGGTCATTGCAATCGGTGCTGGCTCACTCTTCTTGTCCCATGTGAACGATCCTGGTTTTTGGATGGTGAAGGAGTTTTTAGGTCTCACGGTCAGCCAGACATTCAAGACGTGGACTCTCATGGTAACCCTGCTCTCTTTAGCGGGCCTTGCCGGAGCATTGCTCATCGAAGCATTTATTTAGAGTTAGCAGCTTTCGCACTCCCTTAGTAGTTGTGAGCAACGAGAAGACAAGAAGTCGTGGCATTTGAAGGGTTGGGCAATATGACGTGCCAGACGGCGCATTCGGATCCGGTCATCCTTGAGATGCGGTCCATTACCAAGGAGTTCCCGGGCGTTAAAGCCTTGTCGAACGTCAACCTGCGGGTGAAGGCGGGCGAGATCCACGCCATCTGCGGCGAGAACGGCGCCGGGAAGTCCACCCTCATGAAGGTCCTCTCTGGGGTGTACCCGTACGGAAGCTACGACGGCGACATCGTCTACCAGGGGCAGGTTCAGCACTTCCGGGACATCAGGGCCAGCGAACACGCCGGCATCGTGATCATCCACCAGGAACTGGCACTGATCCCTGAGCTGTCCATCATGGAAAACATCTTCCTGGGCAACGAACCCACCAAACGGGGCGTCATCGACTGGGCGGAGGCGCGCCTGCGGTCGCTGGACCTCCTGGCCCGCGTGGGCCTGCGCGATGACCCCGACACCCCGATCAAGGAGATCGGCGTCGGCAAGCAGCAGCTTGTTGAAATCGCCAAGGCCCTGAACAAGTCCGTCAAGATCCTCATCCTGGACGAGCCCACGGCTGCGCTGAACGAATCCGACTCACAGCACCTGCTGGACCTGATGCTGGGCCTGAAGGCCAAGGGCATCACGTCGATCATCATTTCCCACAAGCTCAACGAGATTGAGCAGATCGCCGACTCCATCACCATCATCCGCGACGGAAAATCCATCGAAACCCTTGACGTGAAGGCCGACGGCGTGGACGAGGACCGCATTATCAAGGGCATGGTGGGGCGGACCCTCGAGTCCAGGTTCCCGGACCACACCCCCAAAATCGGGGAAGTGTTCTTCGAGGTCAAGAGCTGGACGGTGGGCCACCCCAACGTCCAGGACCGCCTGGTCTGCAAGAACTCCAGCTTCTTCGTTCGCCGCGGGGAAATCGTAGGGTTCGCCGGGCTTATGGGCGCCGGCCGGACCGAACTGGCCCGTTCCGTCTTCGGCCGCTCCTACGGCCGCTTCATTGACGGCCACATCTACAAAGACGGCAAGGAAGTGGTCCTCAAGAACGTCCGCCAGGCCATCGACGCCGGGCTGGGATACGTCACCGAGGACCGGAAGACCCTGGGCCTGAACCTTCTCGACGACATCAAGACCACAACCGTGTCAGCGAATCTCGAGAAGATCAGCCTCAACTCGGTGGTGGATCCGAACCAGGAGTTCACCGTGGCTGAGCAGTACCGCAAGTCGCTGCGGACCAAGACGCCTTCCGTGGAGGAGGGCGTGGCCAAGCTGTCCGGCGGTAACCAGCAGAAGGTGGTGCTGGCCAAGTGGATGTTTACCGACCCGGACTTGCTGATCCTCGATGAACCCACGCGCGGCATTGACGTCGGTGCCAAGTACGAGATCTACGGGATCATCCACCAACTGGCGAACCAGGGCAAGGGAGTCATTGTCATTTCCTCGGAGCTGCCTGAGCTGCTGGGCTTGTCGGACCGCATCTACACGATCTTCGAAGGCGCCGTCACTGGTGTCCTGAACAAAGACGAGGCCACCCAGGAAAGCCTGATGAAGCTGATGACCTCCGCCACCCGAAAAGCCGCCTGACCCTCTGGCCCTTCCAGAACCTTCCGGACACAAGGACTGACACCATGAACGCCCTCAAAAAGCTGTTTGGCGGCAACACCCGCCAATTCGGCATGATCTTTGCCCTCGTGGCCCTGATCATTTTCTTCCAGTTCGCCACTGAAGGCCGGACGCTGACGCCCGGCAACGTCATCAACCTCTTCAACGGCAACTCCTACATCCTGATCCTGGCCATCGGCATGGTGCTGGTGATCATCGCCGGCCACATCGACCTTTCCGTCGGCTCGGTTGCGGCGTTCGTGGGTGTCACCGTTGCCCTGGCCATCCGCGACTGGGGCATCCCCTGGTGGGCGGGCGTGCTGCTCGGTCTCGTACTCGGCGCCGCCATCGGTGCCTGGCAAGGCTGGTGGAGCGCCTATGTGGGGATCCCTGCCTTCATTGTCACGCTGGCCGGCATGCTCCTGTTCCGCGGCTTCAACCAGTTCGTCGGCAAGTCCAACACCATCCCCGTCCCCAACGACTTCCAGTACCTCGGCTCCGGCTACCTGCCGGAAGTCGGGCCCAACACCGGGTTCAACAACCTCACCCTGCTCCTCGGCATCGCCGCCGCGGCGTTCGTGGTCTGGGGAGAACTGCGCTTCAGGGCACGCGCCAAGGCCTTGGGCGCCGAGGTCCCCGAAATGTGGGTCACGGCCCTGAAGCTGGTCCTGGTCTGCGGCGCCATCCTCTACGCCACATACCTGTTCGCCACCGGCCGGCCCGGGACCTCGTTCCCCATCCCCGGCCTCATCCTGGCTGTCCTGGTACTCCTCTACGGCTTCATCTCCTCCCGCACCATCCTGGGCCGGCACGTCTACGCGGTCGGTGGCAACCGGCACGCGGCCGAACTCTCCGGCGTCCAGTCCAAGAAGGTCAACTTCCTGGTCATGATGAACATGTCCATCCTGGCCGGCCTGGCCGGCATGATCTTCGTGGGCCGCTCCACCGCGTCCGGCCCGTTCGACGGCGTCGGCTGGGAACTGGACGCCATCGCCGCAGTCTTCATCGGTGGCGCGGCCGTCACCGGCGGTGTAGGCACCGTGGTCGGCTCCATCATCGGTGGCCTGGTCATGGCCGTGCTCAACAACGGGCTCCAGCTCCTGGGCGTCGGCGCCGACCTCACCCAGATCATCAAGGGCCTCGTCCTGCTCATCGCCGTCGCCTTCGACGTCTACAACAAGAGCCAGGGCAAGAAGTCGATCATCGGCCTCCTGACCCGGAACATGAACCGCAACACCGCCGGCCCCAGCGGCCCCATCCAGCCCGACGAAACAACCTCCACCAAGGAAGCAATCGCCAGGGAAGCCTGAGCTTGCAGCCTGAATACCGTTCCATCACACAAAGAAAGAGAACCAACAATGCGAATGATTGGCAAAGCAGGAAAGGCCGCAGCGGTAGCTGCCATCGCAGCACTGGCGCTGACAGGCTGCGGCCGTGCCGAGACGGGAACTTCCAGTGGGGCAACCGCCGAATCCATTCCCAAAGATTCAGTGATCGGAGTCGCGCTCCCTCAGAAAGCAAGTGAGGTCTTCGTTCGGGCAGAGGGCCTATTCCGAAAGGGGCTCACGGATGCGGGATTCAAGCCGGATATTCAGTTCGCCAACGGCGGTGCATCGGAGCAGCAGAACCAGATCAGTGCCATGGTCACCAAAGGCGCCAAAGTCATCATCGTCGCGGCAAACGACGGCTCGCAGCTTGGCACGCAGCTCAAGCAGGCCAAAGACGCTGGCGTTACAATCATCGCGTACGAACGACTGCTGCTGAACACCGATAACGTGGACTACTACGCGGCCTACGACAACTTCAAGGTCGGCGTCCTCCAGGGCCAGGCCCTACTGGAGGGCCTCAAGGCCAAGAAGCCTTCCGGACCGTACAACATCGAACTGTTCGCCGGATCCCCGGATGACGCCAACTCCAAGGTCTTCTTCGATGGCGCCATGAGTGTCCTGAAGCCGAAGATCGACGACGGCACCCTGAAGGTTGAGTCCGGCCAGACCAGCTTCGAGCAGGCCGTAACCCAGGGCTGGAAGGGTGAAAACGCACAGAACCGAATGGACACCCTGCTCAGCGGCAGCTATGCCAGCGCATCTTTGGACGGCGTTCTGGCCCCCAACGACAATCTCGCTCGGGCAATCCTGACCTCGATCAAGGCCGCCGGCAAACCTACCCCTGTCGTCACTGGGCAGGACTCCGAGGCGGAGTCGGTCAAGTCCATCATGTCCGGCGAGCAGTACTCCACCATCAACAAGGACACGAGCAAACTGGTTGAGCGCGCGATCACGATGGTCAAGGACCTGCAGGCCGGCAAGAAGCCCGAAATTAACGACGACAAGTCATACAACAACGGAGTGAAAACTGTCCCTGCATACCTGCTGGACCCGGTCCTCGTGACAGCCGCAAACGTCAAGACTGCCTACGAGGGCGATCCAGTATTGGGGCCGCTCACCAAGTAACGTGCTCCTGGAGTGGCTGAGCTGTGGGGTCTGGCCGGCCACAATTGACTCATACATTGAACTGCTCCCCGTGTAGCTCTTGATCTTAAGGACGCCAACAGGGGGGCAGTTCCATCTCGGAAAGCCATTCGACAACGAAGGCGACCGACACCGAAACCAAAAACTCCACGGGGCGCCGCAGGCATCATCGCCCATCTCGGCATAACCCCAAACAGCTCGCTGTTTGGGGTTATGCCGAGAGCCGCGACCAAGCATCTGTGCTCGCCACCCGTCACCAGTCGGGAGTTCTCGCAAGTACTTCTACTCGTCCCACTCGAACGCCGATAATTGATCTTCCGTCAACCTGATCTGCTCGGTTGTTGGATGTCGAGCCGTGGCTCGCGTCTTGGCCGGAGGTAGGGAATCTCCACTGTCACGGTGAGCACATTGTTTTCGTTTTTGCGCGGACAAGTCTTACGGCATGTCGAACGGTAGGGCTTTGTAGGCCGTGTTCTTGTTCATGTTCCAGCCGGCGACGATGCCGGAGCCGACCATCTGGTCGCTGAGGCGGGCGAGGCGGTAGGCGGGGTCGTTGTCGAGGGCGGGTTGGAGGAATTGGTGTGCTTTGCTGCCTTTGCCTTCCCACCAGTTGATGTAGCCGATGGCGGTGAGGACTGGTGCTGCGTGTTCGGGGGAGGTGCGGGTGTAGGCGTGCAGGAGGAGTTGTTGTGCCCATTCGATGCGCGACCACTTCGGGGCCTCTGTGGTCTGGGCGAACAGGATGTGCTGCATGGGTTCGTCAAACCCTGGGATGTCGGCTATGAGTCTGTCTCGGATGGCGGGGAATTGCAGGTTCGCGACGAGGGCGTGGCAGTCGTCGTCGCTGGGGAAGTCCGCGGAGCCGAGCATGCTGCCCCAGAGTTCCCTTCCGTGCAGGATGGCAGTCTCGGTGGTTTGAGACCTGATGGAGTCCATGTGGCTTTCAACTGCGGCGGCTTTCGCTGCCGTCGGGCCGGTGGCTGGGAGGGTGATGCGGTCGGTGGGTTGGACGTAGCTGCCGCGGTAGATGAATTCCGCGTTGATGGCGCTGGTCTGGGTGGAATTGACGGGCAGGGCGAGGCTGGTGCCTGGTTCCCCGTCGTAGGGGGAGAAGGTTTCGTCTCCGACGATGAGGCCGTCTCGGATGGTGATGCCTTGTTCTGCGAGGACTCCGGTGAGCGCCGCGATGGCTCCGGCTTGGGGTTTAGGCTGTCCGGGTTGGGTGGTTTCGCTGGTGTAGACGGCGAAGAGGATGGACGTGGCGGTGGCGTCGCTGGTGAGGTAGTGGGCGACGGTTTGTGCGTAGGGGAGTTCCTGTCCTGGTTGGTGGGGGAGGTCGATGCGGAGGGTTGCGCCGATGCTGTTGTCTTTCATTGTGATGCACACCAGGCTTTCCTGGGGCCAGAAGCCGAGGGTGTGCCCGATGAAGCTGAGGACATCTGATGGTGTTTTGAGCGTGAGTTTTTCCATGATCCCGTGTTTCCCTTCACCCTGCGATTGCTGTTTCTTCTGCGGTTGTTGGTTATGGGCGTCGTTCTGGTAGGGGACCATCCGCTGGGTCGAGGGGCCGGAGTGCAACTTGGGGGACCGGCCCCGGGACTGGAAACTTCCATGCGGAGCGCATGTGCCTTGTTGCGCAAAGTTTTCGGTTTCGGGGTCGGCGCGGTAGCGCCCTGGTTGCGTGGAGGACCCGCCCAGCGATCATGGGGAGTATCAGAATGACAAGCAGTTCGTCCTTCTGCTTGTCCATCGACTCCGCGCGACAATGCGGCATGACTTACGGGGGAAGGCCCCTTGGAATGAGGCGTGGTCGTGTAGTGGATTGGAGTAACAGGCATGGCGGACCACTGGCTGCTTAAAGGAGCAGGGCCAGGACGGTAGAACAAACAAGACCGGGAAAGAATGGAAGTGGCGGTTACGGCTTTGCGTGCGGGCAGCCAGTGTCAGGAAGGGTACCGTTTTGGTACCGTGAAGCGGTGGTTATGAATCTCCGTGTCCCTGAGGAGCCCGAGCGGCGGCTGGAGAAGTTGGCTGCCGGGGAATATGCGTCCCAGCCCGCGCTTCTGTTGCAGGGCGCAGGGTTGGTTCTGCAGCGCCGCGCGCGCCGGCGTGAAATCAGTGAGGGCCTTGGCTTTGTTATGAGTCATGACGCTGATTTGCTTAAGCGTCTAGAGGACGCGTGACGGCGTAGTTTGGTTTCAGGCTGGTTGTGGGCTCGCTGCTGGCACTACTGACTTGCCCGCCCAGGTTTACAGGCATCTGATGTCCCCGGTAGTGCTTCAGCAGCCCCGAATGGGGTGTGGACAATGTCCACACTTTCCGCGCCGGATCGGCTTGTACAGCCGTCAAACTGCTTCGGTTTCCGGGTGTTTCCGCGGGTTCCCGGTGTTTTCAAGGGCTTGAAGCCGGTTCGAGTCCCACCTCGGGCACAGTGTTTCCGCAGGTCAGGGGCTTTTTGGTTTCTTACTGTTGACAAAGCTTGACATTCGTAAGTTGCATGATGCGTATATTCGCATACCCGGCTGAACTTGGAACGTCGCTGCGAACGGATTCATTAACGCCTCGGCCGTCCTGAGTGAAGCGGACGCGCGGAGAGGTCTATCCAGCTCCCTCGGGCCCCAGTTGCCCTGGCAAGGACCTGCAGCCAGTGGGAGGCGGTGTCAGCCCTAAGGCTGGACCCCCGACGCGATCTAGCTCCGTATTTGACCGCCGTCTGGGCAGCGGCAACGACCTGCCCACAGCACTCCAGGCTCCGGCGCTCATCCGGAAGATACTTGGGAGGTAACGCCGGTGGAGCGCTCATTCCCGGACCTCAGTGTTGCGCGCGTATCCGGTTCTTGCCCGCCCCGGTCCGTGCGGGCCTGTCGGGCCGAGCAGGACCTTGGCTCCACAGTTTCGTCAGTTTGGAAAAGCTCCGCCCATGCCTGTGTTTTTCGGCCGTGGTTGTGCCGCGGGGCTGTTGGTGGTTTTGGCGTAGGTGGCGGTGTTCATGGTGCCTGTGCAGGCGGGATATTCGCTGCAGCCGTAGAAGGTGCCGTATTTGCCGGAGCGTTGGGTCATGAATCCGTTGCCGCATTTGGGGCAAATGACCGTTTGCATTGGTTGCCCATTGAGGTTTTGCAGTGTGAGGCCGTGATCCTTCATCAGTTCCTTGATGAAGGGGGATTCCTGGCCCTCAACGGTGAGGAGCAACACTGATCGTCTGGCCCGTGTGAGTGCGACGTAGAAGAGCCGCCGTTCCTCGGCCAGGGGATAAGTGTCGCCGTCGGGCATCGCGAGTTCGAGTACGGGGTCATCGATGATGGTGCTGGGGAACCCGTATCTGCCTTTGGTCATTCCAAGGATCACGATGTAGTCAGCTTCGAGGCCTTTTGCGCCGTGGACGGTGTTCATCTGTATGTTCAGGTGATCCCACCCGTTTCCGTAGCCGGCGGGGATGCTGTTGAGCAGGTGACGGTATCGGGCGAGGATACGGACCTGAACTTGACCTTCGGCCCCGGCCGGCACCTCACCGGCGCGCACCTCGCGGTTCAGTTGTTCCAAATAGGTGTTCACGGCGCCGGCGAACCTATCCGCGCTGTTGGCGAACCGGTTGGTGTTGCTGACGGCGACGATCCTGACCGGAGTTCCGATTTCCGGGGTCAGGGATTTGACCTTTTTAGGGAGTTGTTGGGGATTTTTTTGAATGAAGGCGCTGGAGATGTCACTGACGCTTTGCGGGGACCGGAACGTTCTCTCCAGGCGCAGGGTCTGACCCGGGCCGAACCAGCGGTGAAAGTCCGTCATCACGGACAGGTCCGCGCCGGCGAACCTGTTGATGCTTTGCCAGTCGTCTCCTACCGCGAACAGGTACCTGTCGGAATGATTGACCAGGGCCCGCACCAGTCGTGCCCGGGCGTGGCTGGCGTCTTGCATTTCATCTACCATGACCAGTTCGTATCCGCTGTCCCACCGGCCGGCTTCGATATGGTCGGCGGCGTGGTTGAGCATGTCCTCGAAATCGATGTAGTTCTCCGCCGCGAGTTCCTGCTCCCATTTGTCTCGGATTGACCCGAACAGGGTCAGGAAGATCGAGTGCCGGAACCGGTTCCGGAGTCCGGGCCGGGATTTCAGATTGTCCCGGAGGGCTGCGTCGTCGAGCCGGTTGCTTTTCGCGTGGATCAGGAAGGTCCGGAACGTCCGCACGAGGTCCGCGTTCTCGATTACCTGGCGCCCGGGGACGGGACGGTCCGGGTTGGGGTCGAGGGTGAGGCCGCGGTCGGTGAGTTCCCTTTCTAGGTAGCTGAACGCAGTTCCGTCCAATGTTCCTGCCGTGGTGGTTTCCAGCAGGGTGGTTCCGTGCTGCTGGTGGGTTGCGCGTTTCCAAGTGACCCCGTCGAGGTACCCTTCGAACCCGGTGCGGGGCGCCCGGCCGTGTGTATCCAAGGCGAAATGCTCGTGGTAGGTGTCAATGGCGGGGTAGTAGAAGTCTGGGCAGTATTGCCGGTGTTCAGCGTCGGTGGTGTCGTGCTCGTACCGTGCTTCATATTTGTATTGAACCCCGTTGTAGAACAGCCAGTCAGCAATCATCTGTTCGCCGTGGCTTTTGACGGTTTCGCCCTGCAGGGTCCGAAGCGCCGAAGCGTTCGTTGCGGTCTCCCAGAGGTTTGGATCGTCCTGTTCCTGTCCGAATTCGGGCAGGTCGCTGCCGAGAACGATGCGGAAAAAGTCCCACAATCCTCGGAACCCGGGATCGGTATCCCTGAGCCCGTCAACCAGGCGCATCAAGTGTTCGTGGTCCCGTCCATTCTCCAGCCACGGGGCCAGGGCAGGTTTCCGGCCGGTGGCCTTCCCGATGACTTCCAGTCCGAATGCGTGGAAGGTGCGGGCGGCGACCTGGTCACCGTCGAGGTCCAGGGGATGCGCGCGGTCCTTAATCCGTTGTTTGAGTTCTTCGGCGGCGTCTTTGTTGAAGGCCAGCAGCAGGATTTTCTCCGCCGGTACAAGGTTGCGGTGCAGGGCGTAGGCGGTTTTGGCGACCATGGTGGAGGTCTTCCCGGAACCGGCGGAGGCGATGACCTGCACGCGGTTGTCGAAACAGATCACGGCGTGGGCCTGCTCCCGGGTCAAGGGTGAACGCTCAACCCGGTCAAACAAGTCGGCACAGGATTCCAGCTCGGAACTCATGTGATCTGCGTTCAACCCTGCAATGTACTGTTCGAGGTCAGTGCTCCAGAACCGGATTGCTTTCTGGGCAGTGTTGTCGAGAGCGGCAATGTGGCCGGCCAGGAGCGGTTCGCGCAGGAGCTTCCCGAGCCTTTCTCCGGGTTTCGTTTTTTCCCACCGCAGGCAAAAGTCCCGGCTAAGCCATCGCCGTCCCCCGGTCGAGGGAAGGGCTGCATCGAAGAACCCTGCCGCCCAAGCTTTCACCTCACCGATCCCCAGCAGCAGTTCGATGGCGCTCCCAAGTTCACGGGCCGAGCGGGAGGGAATACCGCGCAGCACTATGCTTCGCCCTTCGCACGGCACCACGAGCCTGGACCACAACACGCCTGGTAGCACTATCGGCGATGTCAATGCCTCCATGCCGACAGCAAACGACCCTCCGTCGTCGCGGACAGTCAGACCGTCATCAGCAAGGGTGAGCTGCCAACTGCCGGAACCGGTGACAAGCTTCCCGAACCCCGACGGTCCCCACGTCCTCAACATCCGCCCCGCCCTCCCGGTAGCGTCGCTGCTGGTCCAGCTCAAAAGAGAAGAGCCGTGTGACAAGGAGCAGCAGCTGGGCCAACAAATATCAAAAAGCGTCCGCCACCAAATATGGCAGCGCTATGGCACCTACCTGTCCGGGCAGTAAGGAGGATGCCGGTGGCGGGCGCCGTCGACAAGGACGTCACGAGGATTTGAACCGCGAAGCTACCGACTCACGGACGGCAGCGACGTCGACGTCGCCGCCGGTGTCTTCTGTAAGCAGTTTCGCCAGCCTTTTCGGCCAGACAATGTGGATGCTACGTGTCGCGAAGGCACCCCCGATCAGCGGCCAGTCGGCATCAACGAAACACAGCGCCCCGGTGACCGGCACATCCCCGACGAGCTCGCGTATGTGTCCGACCTGTTTGAGTACGCCATCGATCAGTTTCGTGCAGTCCCGCCGGCCTACGAGGAGCTTCTCGACGCGTGGTCGGAGGATTCCGCCCTCGATTTTCAGCTCGGGTCGCCCCTTGTACCGCTTGGCGTCGATCACCCAAATTCCACCGCGAGTGATCGCGTTGTGGTCGATGTTCGCCTTCGAGCCAGGGATACGTCGGTCGTGAAGAACTGCGATGTCATCGGTGACCAGGGCATCTAGCCGGGCGCCCAGGCGTTCCTCACCGACCGCGCCTCGATCCCACGCTCTGGTGCTTGGCCGCTCGTCAGCGAGGGCCACTGCTATGCCACCGACACGGCCCCACTTCTCACGGAGCCTTGCCTCATCCTTGGCCTTGCGGCGCTCATATTCACGACGGGCGGACGACCCAGCCACTCCGGACTCATCAGAACGTCTTTCCACATCGGGAGGCATGGCGTTTGTAGCCTCGGTGGCGCACTCCAAGCAGCGGACGGTCTTGGTCTCGCTCTCATAGACCGCTTCTGTTCCCTGCGGAAGAGGCGACTCACACGCCCTGCAAACCCCCGCGTACCGAAGTCTCATCTTTTTCATGACGAGGCGGGGTAAATCACTGGAACGAATCGCCGAGTCAGCTTGTAGATCACGGCCGTCGGGCCGCAGATGCGCGTTGCCATGCCTCATTCTCACCCGCGGCAGGAACTTTTTCGGGGCAGGCCGCGCGTCCGCTCGGAAAGACATAGGAAACTGTCCCATTGAGTGATCCCCTTGTGGGCACCCAAAGCGCCAACAGCGCCGTGGAAGGCGGCCGTTATCGTCGAAAGTCAAATTTTTGGCACCCATGCCAGCAAGCCGAAAAGACTAGTCAGAAATGGTCGTTTTGGCGTCCCTTTACCTGGCTCCTCTTTTGGGGCATCAACTGTCTCCCACGTGTCTGGAAACTAAAGGTTCGCAATTTCAGCTGCAGGTGCCGCGGTTTCGCAATAGGCCTGCACATAGACTTCCTTCCATGCGCGTCGTCGACATCGCCTTCAACTACCTTCTCGACACCGCGCCTCCAGGAAAGGACCCGGATTCCCATAGTCCGTGGCTCAAGGCTGATCATCAGTTGCTCTGGACCAAGGAGCTATGCGAGGGACAGCTGTTCGAACTGGTGGTATCGGAAGATCCCAAGGTGCGTCGTAACAACTACCTGATGTTCGAGCAGACCCCCGAACAATGGTTCACATTCGGCAATGACGCCAACACGAACTCGTACACCAGGTGGGGAAGCCTAGGGCTTTGGTCGAGTTTTGCCAATCGCGTAGCATACGGCGATGTCAACAGATCCCTTGGCGACGTGGTTGTTAACTGTCCGGCCCAGTACCGCGTGAATCCGTTCCCGGTCCAGAACCTCGGTGCCCAAGTGCTGTGGAGCGAACACGTTGTCGATGATCGCCGTGATGGATTCCTGGGTCTCCCCGTAGGTGTAGGGGCGGGGAGGAGCGTCAGCGATTCCCACGACTCCGTCGTCAGTGTAGACGCGGATTAGGACGTGGTCGGCGATGGCGACCTCGCCACTGGCGAATTTCAAAGGGTGCGTGTAAGGGATCGCATACGGGATCGCTTCGATCCGCTCGATTTTCACGGGGGCGGTCCTTCCGGTCTCAGTCGAGGAGTGTGGCAGCGCAAGAGGGGGTCTGAATGCTGGGGACGGGGAACTTCCGTTGCGGGATCCAGGGACAGGTCCCGCAACGGCAGCTCGATGACCTTCGCTTCTGGTGGTTAGGAAGAGGGGTCCAGGATGAAGTTGTAGCTGGACTGCACTACCTGCCCGTTGGGGCCGGGCTGAATGTCCAGCATCAGCTCCGGCTTGGTCGCGGTGGCGATGTCGTCATCGTTGTGCGGGTCTCCGGGGAAGTAGAGCTGCGTGGTCAGAAGCTCGTGTCCGGGCGCGGAAACTTTCAGGTGCAGGTGGGCCGGACGCCAGGCGTGCCAGCCTGCTGCGTTGATGAGGCGGCCGCAGGCTCCGTCGGTTGGGATCTGGTACGGGGCAGGCTGGATCGTGTTGATCTGGAAGTTCCCCTCGTCATCGGTGATGAAGGTACCGCGCAGGTTCCACTCTGGGATGTTCGGTGCGAACTGGGAGTAGAAGCCGTCCTCGTCAGCGTGCCACAGCTGAATCTCCGCAAACGGCAACGGGCGGCCCTCGGTGCTGCGGACCTGGCCTTGGAAGAGCATTGGGGTGCCCTTCTCGTCGGGGCGCATGTCGATGGTTGCGGGGCTTTTGTGTTCCGGTGCGTTCGGTGCGTAGTAGGGCCCTTCGATGGATCCCTTGTTGCCGATGCGGTGGCTGGTCGCCACTTCCTCGACGGAGTGCTCAACCCAAACGTCCAGGAAGAGCGGCCATTCACCGTCCTCGCCGACCTGGATCAGCCACGCTTTCAGGGCGTTGTACTCGTCGTAGGTGACCCTTTCTTCCAGCACGAGGTCGTTCGCGGCTTTGATCAGCCGTCCGGCGAGCAGGGCCACACGCTCCTGGCTCGTGGCTGCACTGGTCTGCTTGTTCTCACGGAATCGTTGTGTTGCGTTGGCGCCGGAGGCGGCAGCGGTTGCTTGTGCGCTCATGTCTGGTGTTCCTAATACTTGATTGGCTAAAGGTTGAGTTCGCTAGAGCTTCAGGAGCTTCGCAGCGTTCGTGCGTGCGATCTTGGTCAGATCGTTTTCGTTGAGTTCGAGGTTGTCGAACCAGGTCGCAGCCTCATCCATGCGCTCGAACGGGTAGTCCGAGGAGAACAGCAGCCGGTCTGCCCCGATCTCCTGGATGGTGTTCAGCAGGGCAGGGGTGCGGAAGTTGCCGCTGGTCGTGAGGTGGAAGTTGTTGCGCAGGTAGTGTCCAAAGGTCTTTTCGATGGAGATGCCTCGGGGAGCGACGGCGACCCTGTGGTCGGTGCGCCAGATGTTGAAGGGCAGCAGTTCGCCCAGGTGGCCGAGGATGATTTGGATTCCTGGATGCTTGTCGAACAGTCCGCTGCCCATCAGCCGCAGCGCGTGGGTGCCGGTTTCGACGGAGAATGCCCAGGCGGACCCGTACAGCCACGGGTGTCCGTCGTACTGCGGGCTGCGTGAAGCCAGCGGGTCACGGGGGTGAAGGTAGAGGGGCACATCGAGTTCCTCGACCGTGGCCCAGAACTCGGCGTACCGCGCGTCGTCCAGGTACACCACCGTGTCCTCGGTACCGATCTGCGAATAGCCATTCACCAAGGCCCCGACAAGGCCCAGGTCAGTCACGGCGCGGCGCAGCTCCGCGACGGCGGCGTCGGGGTCCTGCATCGGAAGTGCTGCGAAGGAAGCGAATCGCTCCGGATTGTTTGAAACCTGTTTGGCGGCGTAATCGTTCAGTCGCTTCGACCAGTCCACGGCCTGCTCGGAATTGTGCAGCGACTGGATGCCGGGCGAAAGCAGCGACAGCACGGACTTTTCGATTCCGCACTTGTCCATCAGGCGAAGCCGGTCTTCGTGGATGTCGAGCAGCATGTCCCGGCGTGCGGGCCATGCGTCGGCGGTGAAGTGCTCCGCGGACTGCTCAACGATGTTGGGGTCGGTAGCACCGAAGTGCTCTTCAAGGGCGATCTTGGCAACCATGAATGTTCATTCCTTTGGCATAGGTGAAGGGCGGTGTGGCCGTAGGGCCAGACCGAGAAAGGGTTGGGAGTGGGCTAGGAGGCAGCCACGTCGAGGTGAGCTACCGAGCAAACGGGGAGCGGGAGTCGGGCATCCTGACGTTGGAGCTCTGCCTGCACCGTGTAGGTGTCGCAGAGCCTGTCCAAGGCGATGTGGGCGGCGGCGATCCCGGCCGCGTGACCGGTGGCGAACGCTGTGCCCATGACCCTTAGTGATGACCCGGCGGCCTGGTCTCCGTCGAGGACTCGGCCGGCGGCGAAGAGGTTGGTCCGGTTTACGCTCTTGAGGCAGTCCAGGGGAATGCCGAAGTAGCCCGGGTCGGCGATGAATTTCCATATCGAGGGGACTCCGGGGCCGGGGTGGTATTCCATTGGCCAGGCTCCAATGGCTACGGCGTCTTCGCGGGGTTCCGGGAGGAGGATGTCTTCTTCTGTGAGGCGCAGGGGTGCGACGATGTGTCGGGATTCCCGGGTGCCGAGCTCGGGTCCGGTGGAGACGATGTAGGCGTTCTCGCAGCCGGGCACAGTTTTGAGCGCTTGGAGGTATGCCTGGGCCTGCAGGCGGGCGTGGGCTTCTGCGCGGCTGGTGTCCGTGGCGCTACGGGCGTCGTAGCCCTCGTCCACCAGGTAGGTGATGATGTCTCCGGAGAGCGGGAGTCGGGCGACGAGTCCGGTTTCGGCGAGGAGGTTCGGCATGCCGGCAGCCTTGCTGGCAGTGACCGCTTTCTTCAGTGCGGCGCGTCCGGCATCGACGTCCAGGGGTATGCCGCCGAAGCGGACTCCGAGGGTGCCGTTTTGGACTTTGCCGTCCCGGCCATACCGCACTTCCGCCCCGCTGTGGTGAGCGAGGTCTGCATCTCCGGTAGCGTCGACGAACGCGGCGGCGGTGAAGTCGTGCAGTCCTTCGTGGTCTGCGACGTTCACCGCGGTGATCGACCCGTTGTCATCTGTCTCGGCACCCACGATGAGGGTGTGAAGCCGAACGTCGACACCGGCCTCGGCGCACAGCTCATCGAGGACGAATTTCACGTCTTCTGGCTCGAAGACGACCGTGACCGCGTTGTATTTCCGTGGTTCGCTGACAGCCCCCAGCCCGCGGAGTCTCGCGTAGACCTCTTCCATCACGCCGAACACGACCTGCCGCTGGTCTTCCTGGGTGAAGATCCCGGCATAGGTGACCACATTGCGGAGGGTTGCGGCGCCTCCCAGGCAGGGCCCCTTCTCAAGGAGCAGCGTGCGCGCGCCGGTACGACTGGCGCCGATGGCTGCAGCCACTCCTGCCGAGCCGCCGCCGGCGATAATGACGTCGTAATGGTTGTCCAAAGTCTTGCCTTTCAAGTGTTGCTTCAGGTGTAGAGGTGTTACCGGGCCGGCTCGGTGGCTGCCACCGGAACGTTCTTGCCACTGGTGGTGTTTGCCGGGCGGATTGCCAGCATGGGAATGACGGCGAGCAGGGGTCCTGCCGCCAGGGCGAGGAAGGCTAGCTGGAAGGAGGATGTGGCGCCGAAGATCATCCCGATGACCGTAGGGACAATCGTGCTGCCCAGCTGCCAGAAAGCATTGATGCCGCCTGCTGCGGATCCGGCGAGCTTTTCTCCGGCCAGGGTGGGGATCATGGCGAGCATGATGGGGCTGTAAATGTAGGCGGCGATGCCGAGCAGGGGTGCGATCCAAAGGAACTGCACGCTGTTGCTGGCCATGCTGAATGCGACCAGGGTGGCCGAGAATGCCAGCAGGATGATGATGGTGAGGTTCCGCCGGGTCATCTTGATCGCGTCGGAAACGAAACCGATGAGGGGCTTTGAAAAGATAGCGGCGGAGCCGAAGATCACGACGACAACGCCGGCCTGAACTGGGCTGATGCCGATCCCCTTGGTCATGAGGAGGTTTGACCAGGTGACGAACCCGTATGTGCCCCAGAGGGCGCCGAAACCGGCTAGACCGAGCATGAGGAGGTTCCTGTTGCGCAGCAGTGGCATGATCTGGGGGCGTGTCTTCTCTTGGGGTTCTGCTTGTCGTTTTCCGCCCCGCAGGAAGATTAGGCAGAGAACGCCGAGGCCGACGGAGATGAATCCGAACAGGTGGTAGGAAGTTCGCCAGCTCGACTGCTGGATCAGGGAAGGAACAACAGCATTAGCGATCACAAGGCCGAGAGAGGTTGCCGTCATAAAGATGCCCATAGCCGTGCCGCGCTTTTCCGGCCGGAACCAGTTGGCGATCAACCTGACGCCTCCGCCAAATTCCGCGCCTGCGAACAAGCCGACACAGGCTTGGAAGACGAGGCCCATGTCTTTCGATGTCGATTCGCCGAAGGCGAGCATGAAGGAACCGGAGAGCAATATGCTTAGTCCGACAATGAGCCGGCCGCCGAGCCAGTCGGCAAGAAAACCACCGAACAGGTTGGAAACGACGTAGCCGATGTAATAGGTGGTCGCGAACAAGCCCAACCCGGCAACGGCAACACCGAGGTCCTCGCCGACAAAGCCCGCGGCGGGTCCCCAGGTGGCTCGGTCTACGGAAGTCATGGTAAAGGCAGCCCAGGCCAAGGTTAGGATCACCCAACGGTATGGGGACTGGCGGATCGCAGGTAGCGAAGTCGTCATTGACTTTCTTTCTGTGAGGCAATTGACAAAGGGGGAAGGGGCGGGCTGCAGCGAGTCCCTGCTGTGACGGGGAGATCCGTTTCCATAACCACGGTGCTGGGTCTATGTCACACATCACAATATAGAAGCCCTTGATCACAGGTATCCAATACCCTTTTCCGCGAGGGGGCATACCCTGAAGTTATGGGGAATGGAAACCCTTACCGGCGAAAGGAAGCCAAATGGAACTTCGGCAGCTGCGCTACTTTGTGGCGGTCTTCAACCAGAAGTCGATCTCCAGGGCCGCTGAACAGTTACTCATTTCCCAGCCAGCCCTGACCAGGCAAATCCGCCTCCTAGAGCACGAATGCGGTACGCCCCTCTTCGAGCGGCTGCCCAAGGGCACCTTCCCGACTCCGGCTGGGGCGGCACTTCATAAACATGCTCTGACCATGCTTGCGATGGCAGGGTCCGCCAGAGAGGTAGCGCGCCAAGCCGGGCCAGTGAAGCAGCCTGTCGCTGTTGGGCTGGCGCCGGGTCTGCCTTTCGAGTGGGTGGACCGGCTTCTGGCGGCAGTAGCTGCACAAGCGCCCCTTGCTGAGCTGGAGTTGACGGACGGAGATACGACAAACCAGTTAAGGATGGTCCGGGAAGGACGCCTTGATATTGGTCTGGTTCATCAGGAGCCTTCACAGGACCTGGTCGGCGGCCATGTCCGGAAGGAGTTCTTCGGGCTCGCCTGCCGTCCCGGCCTACCGGCGATTGGCGACGAGACAAGCTGCCGGCTTGCCGATGTTCATGACCAACCAGTGCTGATTCATTCCAGGGAACAGTTCCCCCTCGGCCATGACCGATTGTTGGCAACCTCCCATGAGATGGGTGTGGCTCCAGCCTGGCGGATTGCCACATTCAACGAGCACGCCCGCGCCTGTGCGGACTCGACGTCGTCCGTTGCCGTAATGCTGACCGAAGCAAGCGCCAGCCGCCTCCTGCCCGATTGGCCATGGAAACAACTCGTGGACCCAGCCATGGCGCTTGAAACATGGCTGGTTCGCCAACCCGTCACGCGTGGAATCGTCGAAGAAGTCGCAGGCGTCATCCTTGCAACATTCCAATAGAGCCGGGGCTTTCTTTACAACGGACTTCTGAGGCGCACACACCCTCCGCCCCGGCCAGCGACAATCTCTCGATGGCTCATAACCCTTGGGAAACGAGACGTCTCAAGGGGCTAACAGTCGTCTGACCTGCACAGTCCCAGATTCCCTGCAGAATGTTGGACGCGCGATGGCAACGGCGATTCTCGTAACTATGTCTCATAGCTTCGTAGCCAAACTCTGGTAGTCATCCTTAGTTATGAGACAGGTGAGCCGGCGTCGGTTTGAGGGTGTTAGAACGAGGCCGGAAGGAAACACACTTTTAGTTTCAGCAGCGTAGCGCCTGAGTCTTCCAAGACACCGCGACCCTGCTCGGGTGAGTCTGGTCTAATTAGCGGCGCGCGCCCGGGCAAGGGAGGGTACCGGTTTGGTACCATGAAGGCATGGCTATGAATCTCCGCGTCCCCGAAGACCTCGATCGGCGGCTGGAGAAGTTGGCTGCCGAGGAACACACCTCCAAGTCGGCGCTTCTGTTGCAGGGTGCAGAGTTGGTTCTGCAGCGCCACGCGCGCCGACGTGAAATCAGCGCAGGTCTTGATTTTGTCACGAGTCATGACGCTGATCTGCTGAAGCGCCTTGAGGACGCGTGACAGCGTATCTGGACATTGAGGATGCACTTCAGGTAGTTGATCGGTATGGCTTCCATATCCGTGATGTCGGGTTGTTGGCCTCGGCATTGGCCAGGCCGGCGACGACTGTCATGGGCGCGGAAGCCTATCCGGAACTCGCGGTGAAGGCCGCTGCCTTGTTGGAGTTGGTAGCCCGGTTCCATCCGCTCGTTGATGGCAACAAGCGGACGGCGTGGACGCTCATGGTGCTGCTGCTGTGGATCAACGGTTATCGGCATGACTTCACCACGGATGAAGGCTTCGACCTCGTCGTCGGAGTCGCCGCGGGCACTGTCGACTTGCTGGACTCTGCCGCCGAGATTTCCAGGCATCTGGTGTCCCGGTAGTCCTCCAGCTCCCCCGAAAGGGGTGTGGACATTGTCCACACTTTTCGTCTCGTACTGGGCCAAATAGCCTTCGGACTGGCTCGGATTTCGAGTCCCACCTCGGGCACGGCATATCCCCTCGTCAGAGGGGCTTTTTGCTTTAACGTGTTCAGATATTTTGATTCTCGTGGCTCTGGTCCGCCTGCCGTGAGTGGGTTCTGAACCTTCCTCGTTCAGGTTATGTCGGGTGGGCCGTCGGTGGCCTACACCTATTCATTCGCCGGGGGAGCGGGGACGACATGACGGGCCCTTATCTTGATGCCGCGCCAGACGAGATGGGCGCGGGATCGTCTCGCCGTGCCGTCCCGAGATGATGCACCCCACTGCGTGGACGTGTTTCTTTCCTACAGCACCGCTACTTGCTGGCGCCCGCGGTGAGGCCTTCTCGCAGGGTTCGTTGGCCGAAGATGAAGACGACCAGAGCCGGCAGCATGGACAGGATCACGCCGGCGAGGACCACCGAGATGCTGCCGGTGCCGAGGTTGCCCTGGAGCGTGACCAGGCCGAGGGGAAGGGTGAAATTCTGTTCGCTGATGGTGAGGATCAGTGGCCGGAAGAACTCGTTCCAATGGAAGTTGAAGGCGAGGATCCCGACGATCGCCATGCCGGGGACCGCCAGGGGGACGTAGACCAAACGGAAGATCCGCCACGGCCCGGCACCGTCCAGGGCTGCTGCTTCGGCGAAGTCGTTCGGCAGACCAAGGAAGTACTGGCGCATCAGGAAGGTGCCGAATGCTGTGGGAATGGCCGGAAGGATCAGGGCCAGCAGGGTGTCGGACAGGCCCATTCCACGGATCAGCATGAACACCGGGACGATGGTGACCTGCACCGGGACCATCATGGTGGCCAGCACCAGCGAGAAGATGGCGTTCTTACCGCGGAAGTCCAGGCGGGCGAAGGCGTAGCCGGCCAGGGTGGCCGACGCCATCTGGCCAAGTGCGATCAGGCCGGTCACCAGGGCGCTGTTCAGGACCAGGAGGCCGACGTTGATCTGCTTGAACACTTCCTGGTAGGCCGTGAAGTCAGGGTTGATGGGCAGGAAGGAGGGCGGCAGGTTGAACGATTCCGACGGCGTGCGCAGCGAGGTGGACAAGGTCCACAGGACAGGGCCGAGGGTCAGCGCCGCTGCCACGGCCAAGGCTGCGTATCTGCCGGCAGTGCCGGCTGATGGCAAGCGGCGGGGCGTACGGGTGGCGGGCGGTTCGGCGGTGGAACCGGAAGGCAAGCCGGTCCCGGTGTGCAGGGTCTGGCTGGACATGGCGGACCTCACTGGTAGAAGACGAAGCGGCGGCTAAGGCGGAACTGCAGGGCGGTGACGGCAAGGATCAGCACGGTGAGTACCAGGCCGATGGCGGAGGCTTTGCCGAACTCCAGTTGCTGGAAGGCGGATTCGAAGATGACCATGACGGCGGTCCGGGTGGAGTCGCCGGGGCCGCCGTTGGTCAGGACATAGGGCTGGTCGAAGACCTGCAGGGCGCTGATGATGGCCATGACGGACGCCACGAGCACCGTGGGGCTGATCAGCGGAAGGGTCACGTTGCTGAACTGTTTCCAGCCCGTGGCACCATCCAGGTTCGCTGCTTCATGCAGTTCTTTCGGGATATTGGTGAGGGCGCCAAGGAAGAGCAGGAAAGAGAACCCGAAGTTCTGCCACACGTAGACCAGGACGACGACGGCGGCGGACGCCGCGGGGCTTGTCAGCCACGGCACAGCGGGGATCCCGACGAGTGACAGGAGCCAATTCACCACGCCGAATTGTTCGTTGAACATGTACCGCATGAAGATGGACACCGACGCGGCGGACAGGACCAGGGGAAAGAAGAAGGTGGAACGGAGGAATACCCTCAGCCAGGACGGCATCCTGGCCTGAAGCATGGAGGCCAGGCCAAGGGCGATGCCCAGTTGAAGGACTACCGCCACAATCACAAACCCGATGGTGTTCAGGAAGGACACGCGGACGGTGGGGTCCTGTGCCAGCGAGGCGAAATTGGCGAAACCGACGAACTGTGGTGCCGAAATGATGTCCCAGCGGAAGAAAGCCAGGACCAGCGAAGCAATGATCGGCAGGAAGGTGAAAAGGGCCATCCCGATCACCGTAGGAGCAAGGAAAATCCTTGCAAGCCGCCGCTCGACAAAGGACCGGCGCACGGCCGGTGGCTTCACTGTTGGCCGCGGGACGGTGGACGTGGTGGTCATGAATTCCTCCTCAGGGCCAGTTCGAGGTCACGTTGAAGGTTGCCCATCGCTGTCCGTACATCGGCGGAGCTGCCGCTGACCGCGGTGGAGACGTTCTTCATCAGGGCAGTTTCGACGGCCGCCTGCTGCGGTGGGGCGGGGATCGGACCGGAGGTGGGGAACCTGTCCAGGGTGTCGTAGAAGACTTTCCAGTGCCGCGGCCCGGTGGCGGCGTAGAAGGACTCGTTGACCATCGAACGGCGTGTGGGGGTGGTGTTCGGTTTGGGAATGGCCAGTTGCATCGCTTCGCGGCTGGAGCAGAACTTCACCCATTCCCAGGCCGCGTCCTTGTCTTTCGCAGTGCGCATGATCGCGTAGCCGGCAGCACCGAACTGGTGCCGCTGGGTCCGCCAGCGCGGGAAGAACTGCACGTCGAACTGATCGGCGGTCATCCCGGCCTCGTGCAGGCCCTGCGCCCAATAGCCACCGGCCGGCGTCGTGCCAATGCGGTTGTTGCCGAACAGGCCCACCAGGGCGTTGCCGCCCCCGGATTCGGGCCGCACGCCAAGCCCTTCGGCTACCAGTTCACGCAGATAGTCGAAGGTCTCGACCACCCGCCCGTCCTCGGCGTTGGGGGCCAGCCACTGGTACCCGCCGCCGCGGGTCCCACGGGCAGGATCGCTCGGGTAGAAGCGGTCCCAAAGCCAGTCCCCGCCGGGAGCCTTTGTTTCGGACAGGAAGCTGGTGTCATTGGCGTAAAGCCACGGGACAACCCCGCCGAAAAGCCGGTTGGTCCAGTAGTACGGGGTGAAGTCAGCCGGCCGGGCCTTGCGCAGGGCTCGCAGTGTGGCGCTGAAGTCGTCCTTGGTCCAGTCGTCCCTCGGCCGGTTAAGGCCGGCCTGCGCGAAGGTGGTGGTATTCAGGTACATGTTCGCCGCGTTCCAGTCCAGGGGAAGCTGGTACAGGCTTCCCTGGTACATGAAGGCTTCCAGCAGGCTCGGATGAACGTCGTTAAAGTAGTCGCTCATCGCCGCGGCGTCCCGGCGGACATATCCATCCAGAGGCTCGGCCAGCTTGTCGGCGAACAACTGGGCGCCTTCGGTGGCGACATAGACCACATCCGGGGGCGTGCCCGCGGCCACCATGGTCAGGATCTTGGAAAAGAAGTCCTTCCAGTCCGCACCCTGAATCGCCTGCAGCCGCACTGGGATGTCGGGATGGGCGGCGGTGAAAGCCTGGATCAGGCCCTGGCGTCCCGCCGCATCCGCTGCCGTTCCCAGAATGGCGATGTTCAGGGCCTTGCTGCTGCGGCCCGGAATGTCAGCGCCGGTAAGTCGGGGCCAGGCCCCCACAGTGGCCCCCGCCACGGCGAGCCCGCCCAGGCCCAGCATGGAACGCCGGGTGAGTTGCGCAAACCTGCTGCTGGACGGCAGCGAATGCGCAGGGGCTTGGTGCCCCGGTGTCTTTTCAGACGTCATTGTTGGCTCCTCCTAACAGGGTAAACGGCGTCCTTTACTTTTGTTGCCCGCAGGGTCGTTTTGTTTATGCCTGGTCGCATGCGAAAGCCCGTGGTACGGAGGCGTGTGCTTCGACAGCAGCTGTGAGTTCGTCAAGGGTGGGTGGGTTAGCCCCGGCGCGCTGCACGGTGATGGCCGCTGCTGCGGCTGCGGTGCGTCCCAGCTGCTCCATGACGGCGGGGGCAAAGCCCCCGGCGCCGCGGGTGAGCAGGCCCAGGATCAGTGCGGCCATGTAGGAGTCGCCGGCGCCGATGGTGTCCGCCACCGTCGCTTTGACGGCGGGAATGGTGATGCTCGCGGACGGCGAGGTGAATTGGGAGCCGGCAGCACCTTTGGTTACCACCGCCAGCTTGGCGCCGAGGCGGAGGATGTGCTCAGCGGCTTCTTCCAGTGTTTTCGCGGGGTAGAGCCACTGGGCGTCCTCGTCGCTGAGTTTAACGACGTCGGTCAGTGCGCCGATTGCTTCAAAGGTTGCCTTCGCTTCGGCGTGGCTGCCAAGCAGCGATGGCCTGATGTTCGGGTCGTAGGTGATGGTGCAATGCTTGTGGGCTTGTTCGAGCAGGGTTTTGACGGCACCGGCCCCGGGGTTGAGGAAGGTGGCGATGGAACCGGTGTGCAGGATTTTGGGGAAACAGGCAGGCGTTGCTGTTGGCAGCTGCCAGCGGATGTCGAAGTCGTATGCGGCGGATCCGTCGGGTCCGAGGGCTGCGGTCGCTGTTGCGGTGCGGGTGAGGGATTTTGATCCGGGCAGAAGTGTCACCCCGGCCCGGTGGAGGTGGTTCTCTATAGTTCTTCCCCGCTCATCGGGTGCAATGGCCGTGAGCAAGCCCGTGGTGACCCCCAGGAGACCGAGGCCATAGGCGACATTGGCGGGCGATCCGCCAGGATGCTCAACCTGGCTGTCCGGGGTGGTGACCACATCGATCAACGCTTCACCGACAACGACGGCGTCAAAAGGCTTTTGGGAGTCTGGGCAGGCTGCTTTGAGGTAATCCATGTTTGTCTCTCGGACAGTGTTGATGGGGGAGCGGCTAGGTCGTCGCGTTGATCTCGTTGATCGTCAGGTCACTGAAGGTGGCCGTTCCATCGTTGGCGTAGAGCCGGATGTTGTTGTCACCTTCCAGGGGAAACACGCGGTGTGAGTGCACCACCCGTCCGTCTCCGACGAACATTTCGACGCTGGTCCGGTCCACCAGGAGGCGGAGTGTGAGGCGCCCTGCCGAGGGATCGATAGGTGTCTGGCTTTCCCCGCCAGTGGGGTTGATGGTGGGCCGCCTGTTGACGTAGGCGAAGGGGCCGCGGAGGAATGCACCGGCCGCGACGTGCCGGCCCCCACCGGATGCACGGCAGAGCTCAAGGCCGATGTTGGACGGAGGGGCCGCCGGGTCCCATACGAGCTCACAGGTCAGGTCATAGGCCGGTGAACTGATATCGAGGTCTTGGGTTCCCGTGACCTTGACGTCCCCGAGGTGGTGGGTGCGTTTGATGTGGTTGGCCAGGCCGGTGGTGGGGGTTGAGGCGAGGTGGTAGCTTCCGCCTGCCTTCTTGAGCCGGATGTCGCGCACGATCATGTCATCACCGTTGTACGCGTCGGTCGCCAGGGTGGGAGTGTTGTGGGGGTAGTCCCAGAAGTTCGCCCAGCCAAGCGCCCTGCGCAGGGTGGCATCCTCCGCACCGGAGGAGTCGTGATGGGGGTAGGTCACTGCACCGTAGAAGTCATAGCCGTAGTCCAGCCATTCCGGCTCGGCATGGTCGGGAGTAAACGTGATTCCGTTGAAGGCTCCTGTCCAGTAGGCGTATGTTGCCGGCAGTCCACGGCCCTTGCCGTTGGCGCTGGTGCCCAGGACCCAGTGCGAAGTACCGTCGTCGGCGGTCATGCGGAAAAGGTCCGGGCACTCCAGCAACCCCAGGTCCGTCCGGACGAATTCGCCGACCCGCCGCCAGGAACGCAGGTTGGCAGATGTGTAGAAGCCGAGCTTCTGCCCTTCGGCGTTGACCATGAACCACTGCCCGCGGTCGGCGTCCCAGATGACTTTCGGGTCGCGGAAGTCCTGCACGCCTGGGTTTGGAAGTACCGGCGCCGTCCCACCAGGTTTGAACGAACGCCCACGGTCTGTTGAGTACCAGAGGTATTGCGCCTGGCGGCCCTGGGGTGCCTGGGTCACGAGGGCTATGACGGCGTTTTCACCGTAGCCGGCAGTGTTCCGTTCGTCGATGACAAGACAGCCTGACCAGCAGTCGCCGTTGTCGTTGCTGAACTTGGGGATGGCCACGCCACGGTCGCGGAAGGAGACGTGGTCGGTGGTGGTGGCACGGCGCCACGATGTGCCGCCGCCGCCCTGGAGGTAATCGGCGTTGTAGAGGTAGTAGTAGTGGTATTCGCCGTCAATGTAGATGGGCCGCTGGGGGTCGTTCTTCCAGTTGTCGGGGACGCTGAAGTGATAAGTCGGGCGCATACGGGTTGGTCCTTTGTAGGGCGGCTTGGCCGGTGCGTTGTCGCGGGCGTTCGGGGGTGCCGCTGCCGCTGATTGGGCGAATGGTGTTGCGAGTGCGAGCGATCCGGTGAGGGCAACGGCCCCGCTTCCGGTCAGGAGGGCACGCCGGGATACGGCGGGTGAATCTTTTATCAGTTACCCTTCGGCGGGCAGCGTCGGTGCTGCCAGTGCGTGAATGTTGATGTTTTGGACGTGGGAACGGGAACGTCAGTCTCCAGGCTCCGGTTCTGTCGCCAATGCATGGCCGCCGGCACCGGCGCGCGGGCGGTAGAGGTGGCAGCGGACCCAGTGGCGGTTGAGGGGGTCGCCCACCTGGTGCCGGACGGGTTCCTCGGATGAGCAGCGCTGCTCCGGGTCGTTCTCAAAGGCGCAGCCGGCGGAAGCCATGACGGCTTGCCGGAGATGGGCGCGGTGGATGGGGTCGTAGGATCCCGCCCGCGCCGGGTCGGGGACGGCTGAGACGAGCAATTGGGTGTAGGGGTGGGCCGGGTTGGCGAGCAGGTCCAGTGATTCACCTTCTTCCACGATTTCGCCGGCGAACATGACTGCCGTCCGGTCCGCCAGGTACCGGGCGGAGGCGAGGTCGTGGGTGATGTAGAGCATGGAAATGCCCTGCTCATCGCGCAGTTTCCGCATCAGGTTCAGCACGCCGATGCGGACTGAAACGTCCAGCATGGAAGTCGGCTCGTCGGCGAGGATGACGTTTGGCTCCACGGCCAGGGCTCGCGCGATCGCGACCCGTTGACGTTGCCCGCCGGAGAGCTCATGGGGGTAGGAGTCGAGCATGTCGGCTTGAAGCCCGACGGTGGTCATGAGCTCTTCTAGACGGCGCCTGGTCTGCTCTTCGGAACCGCGTTGGCGGGTGCCGCCTTTGCCGTGGACGGTGAGGGACCGGCGGAGGAAGTGCTCGATTCGGTGGGCGGGGTTCAGTGAGCCAAAGGGGTCCTGGAAGACCATTTGCAGCTGGGACCGGAACTCCCGTGAGGCCTGGAAACGGTCACGTTTGAGGACGTCGACGCCGTCGACCAGGATGGCCCCTTCGCTGGGTTTTTCGAGCCGGGCGACACAGCGGGCCAGGGTGCTCTTGCCTGAGCCCGATTCGCCGACCAGTGCCACGATTTCTCCACGGCCGATGGTCAGGTCGACGCGGTGGAGCGCCCGGACCGCCTGGCTGGAGAACAGGCCGCCGATGTGGAAGGACTTACCCAGTCCGCGCACCTCCAGGGCCGGCGTCAGGGTCGAAACATCCGGCCGTGTCGGGGAGTGGACGGCGTGGCTCATTGTGCTGCTCCTTCAAGGACGGCGGCTTCGGCGTCGGCATCAAACGGTGCCACGAAGTGGCCGGGCGCAATTTCGGCGAGGTCCGGGATGTTCCGGAACTTCACGCCTTCGGGCAGGCCCTTAAGCGGGATCCGCGGGCCGGTGAGCGGCGGGAACGCGCCCATGAGGGCTTGGGTGTAGGGGTGCCCTGGGGCGGTGTAGATGTCGTGCGCTTTGGCGGTCTCTACGATCCGGCCGCCGTACATGACGGCCATCCGGTGGGAGAGTTCCACCATCAAGGACATGTCGTGCGTGATGAAGAGGACGGAGAAGCCCAGTTCGCGCTGGAGATCCTTGATCTGGGCCATGATCTCCTGTTGCACCACCACGTCCAGTGCGGTGGTGGGCTCGTCAAGGATCAGCAGTGACGGCTTCAGGGCCACAGCCATGGCGATGACGGCGCGTTGCCGCATGCCGCCGGAGAGTTGATGCGGGTACGACTTGAGGCGAGCGGGGTCCATTCTGACCAGTTCCAGCAGCTGTGCGGCGCGTCGAAGGGATTCTTTGCGCGAGTAGCCGGCGTGGGTGGTGAAGATGTCTGCCATCTGTTCCCCGACGGCGAGCACGGGGTTCAGCGAGTTCATGGCGGACTGGAACACCATGGCGACGTCCTGCCAGCGGAAACGGCGCAGCTCGTCCTGGTTCATGGCGAGCACGTCCTTGCCGCCGAAGGAGATGCTGCCGGCGGCGATCTTCGCCGGGTCCTTGAGCAGCCGCATGATGGAGTTGGCGATGGTTGATTTTCCGCAACCGGATTCGCCGGCCAGCCCGAACACCTCGCCGGCGCCGATGTTGAAGGAGACGTCGTTCACAGCCGTGGTCGAGCGGGAGTCGCCGATGTACTTGACGGTGAGGTTCTTGACGTCGAGGACCGGTTCATGGGAGCCGAAGGAGGTTTGGGAGACGGTCACTGTGCGGCGCCCCTTTCGGTGGTGGCGGGTTTGCGGATCTTCCGCAGGCGGGGGTTGGTTACTTCGTCAACGGCGTAGTTGATGAGGGCCAGGGCGAACGCGACCAGTGCGATGCAGAGGCCGGAGGGGATGAAGACCCACCAGCTTCCAGTGAGCAGGGCGCCTTCGTTTCCGGCCCAGAAGAGGTTGTTGCCCCAGGAGACGGTGCTGACGTCGCCCAGTCCAAGGAATTCGAGGCCCGCCTGGGCCCCGATGCCGTAGATGACGCAGGCGAGCAGCGTTCCCATCACGATCGATGCCATGTTCGGCAGGATTTCGCGGAACATGATGCGGCCGGCGCGCTCTCCGGAGACGACCGCGGCAGCGACGAAGTCCTTGGATCGGATGGACAGGGCCTGTGCCCGGAGTACGCGCGCTGATCCGGCCCATCCCGTGACGGTGAGGACCAGGATGACCGTGCCCAGGCCTGGGGGCAGGAAGGCGGCCAGGATCACAAGCAGCGGCAGGCCGGGAAGGAGGAGGAAGACGTTGGTCAGCAGCGACAGTGCTTCGTCGATGAATTTGCCGAAATAGGCTGATGCCAGGCCGACGAGGATTCCGATGAAAGTGGATGCGAACCCGACGGTAAGCCCTACGAGCAGGGAGCTTCGGGCGCCGTGGATGGTCAGGGCGAGCACGTCCTGGCCCTTGGCGGTGGTTCCGAGCCAGTGTTCGCTGTCTGGTTCCAGTGAGGCCATCCCGGTGATCCGGGAGGGGTCGTCCGGGAACAGTACCGGCGCGGCCAGGGCCAGGACGATGAAGACGAGCATAATGGCCATGCCGGTCATGGCCTTCTTGTTGGTGATGAGTCCGTGGATGAAACCGCGGTTGGTTTTGCGGGCAGCTTTTGCTTCAGTTGGCTGCTGGAGGATAACGCTGGTCATGGTCGGTCCCTTGGTTACTGGGTACGCACTGCTCAGTTGCTGCGCACGCGGGGGTCGAGGCGGACGTAGAGGATGTCCACCAGGAAGTTCGCCAGCAGCACGGCGGCGGTGATGGTCAGGAACAGGCCCTGCATAAGCGGGTAGTCGAGGCCTTGGACGGCGTTGAGGAGCTGGTAGCCGACGCCGGGGTAGGCGAAGACGACCTCGGTCAGGAGGGCGCCGCCGACGACGAAGCCCAGGCCCATGCCGAAGCTGGTCACCGAGGGCAGCATCGCGTTCCGGGCTGCGTAGCGGAGCATGATCCGTCCGGGGCGCAGGCCTTTGGCTTCGGCCATTGTGATGTAGTCCTCGGAGTTCGTGGCAATCATGGTGTTCCGCATGCCCAACATCCAGCCACCGATGGAGACCAGCACGATGGTCAGCGCCGGTAGCACGAGGTGGGCGCCGACGTCACCGATGAACTCGGCAGTGAACGCCGGCTCCAGGCCGTCGGTGAACGCGTGGCGGATGGGGAACCAGCCGAGCACGACGCCGAACAGGTACAGGGCGCCCATTGCCAGCCAGAAGTAGGGGAACGATCCGATAAAGACCAGCACGGGGGGCAGAGCCGAGTCGAGGGCGCTGCCGCGGCGCCAGGCTGCCAGGATGCCCAGCAGGTTGCCCACGACGGCGGCAATCACCAGCGCGGTCCCGCCAAGCAGGAGGGTCCAGCCGATTTGGGATGAGATGACTTCGGTGACGGGGGTGGGGAAGCGTGTAATCGATATCCCCATCTGTCCGGTGAGGATGTTCTGGAGGTAGCCGGCGTACTGCTCCCAGATGGGCCGGTCGTCCACGCCAAGCAGCTTGCGCAGGGCTTCGAGCTGTTCGGGCTGCATTCTGTCCAGGGAGCGGGCAAACATGCGTGATACGGGGTCCCCGGGCATGAAGCGGGGGAGCAGGAAATTCAGGGTAATGGATGCCCAGAAGGCGATCAGGTAGAAACCCAGTCGGCGCAGGATGAAGCGCACGGTTTCCCTCCAATTCGGGAGTGGTCAAGATTGTGGGTACGCCCGACGGCCGGCTGATGGCATGAGCCAGGCCGTCGGGCGTGTGATGCCTTGAGGGCCAGATGGGCCTCAGGGGCGGGGGACTACTTGCGCGGTTCCAGGCTGGTCAGCACCAGAACCGTGGAGGGTGCGCGGACAGAGAGGGTGGCGTACGGGTTGTCCTGGGTGGGCCAGCCGGTGAAGCGGGTGTCGTTGTACGCACCCCATTCCGGGCCGGAGAACAGCGGCACCAGTGGTGCGACGTCGTTGTATTCTTCCTGCAGCTTGTTGGCAATATCTTTTTGCTTGGACTGGTCCGTGGCTGCGGCGAAGTCGCTCAGCAGGGCATCGGCTTTGGGGTCGCCGAAACGGTGGTAGTTGTCGGAGGCCTTAGTGCCCACCGGCTTCACCGATGCAGTGCCCATGGTGGTGTTGAAGTACTTGTAAGGGCTGGGATCGTTGGCGCTCCAGACGATGCCGGAGTCGAAGTCACCCTTTTCGTACCCTGCCACGACGGCAGCCCAGTCCGGGGAGTCCACCTTCGCGGTCACGCCGACCTCCGCCAGGTTCTGGGAGATCACGTTGGCCACGGAGAGCCAGTCGGACGAGGTAGCACCCACGGAAATCTTGAACTCGAACGGTTTGCCGTCCTTGAGCGTGCGCTTGCCGTCGGCGCCCTTGGGGTAGCCCGCCTTGTCCAGCAGGTCGTTTGCCTGCTGGACGTCGTGCTTGGTCCACGTGCAGGTGTCCTTGACCTGGGTGTTCTTCCAGGTCTCGTAGTTGCCGGAGAGGCCGGTGCAGTCGGCCGGCTGCGCGTAGCCGCTCATGCCGATCTTGGTGACCTGGTCCCGGTCCACGGCCATGCTCAGCGCCTTGCGGACATCAACATCGTTGAAGGGCGCCTTGGTGGTGTTGAGCTGCCAGTTGATCATGGCACCGGTCGGAGGGAACCAGTAGTGCCGGTGGTCCTTGTCCTTCGAGACGAAGGTCTTTTCGATATTCGGGATGTACTGGGGCGCCCAGTCCACGTCGCCGTTGGCGGCGGCGAGGTTGGCGCCGTCGTTCCCCGCGAACGCGAGCATTTTGATGCCGGCAATCTTCTGCTTATCCGGCTGCCAGTAGTTGGGGTTCTTCTTCAGCACGAAGGACTGCGCCTGGAAGTTGTCCACCTCGGTGTACGGTCCGGTGCCGACCGGTTTGGCGTTGGCATCCTTTTCCGGATCGGCCAGTGCGGACCAGATGTGCTTGGGCAGAATGCTGAGCTGGCCGACGTCGGACAGGGCGGGGGACCAGGGCTTGTTGAAGTTGAAGGTGACCTTGTTGCCTTGGGCCGTGACGCCGTCGAGGTACTCGTAGCCGCCCTTAAGCTTCTTCTGAAGCTCGAAGGTGTACGCGACGTCGTCGGCAACGAAGGGCTGGCCGTCGGACCACTTCACCCCGTCACGCAGGGTGAAGGTGATGGACTTTCCGTCGTCCGCGGCCTTCCAGTCGGTGGCCAGCCACGGCACCGTATTCCCCTTGGCCGGGTTGAAGACCAGGAGGGACTCGTAAATGGACTGCTGGACCATGGGGTTGACGGTCGGCGCGAACGGGTTGAAGTTCTGCACGAACGTTCCCATGTCTTCACGGGGAATGGTGAGGAATGCGCTGGCGTTGGCCGCGGCGTCGGTGCCGCCGGACTTGTTGCCGGTGGCGGCGCAGCCGGTCAGCAGCATCGCGCCTACCGCCAGTCCGGCCGCGGCAATGCGGGCGGACTTGAGGAACTTGGTTTGTGTCATGATGGGGTTATCTCTTCCTGTCTTCATCAGCAAGGTGAAGGGTGGGTTGGGGTTTTGCTCTTCGACGTTGGTTTCGCGGTCAGACCGAAGAGCGTTCTAACAGCGGACAGTCGACCAACTGCTGATTGGCAGTGATCGGCTGTCCGGCTGTAAGGGCGGCGAGCGTCTGGACTCCCAGAGCGCCCATCTTTTCGAACGGCAACGCAACAGTAGTCAGCTTGGGCCTGAGGTAGGCCGCGATGAGTTCCTGGTTGTCGAAGCCGATCACGGCGATGTCACCGGGGATGGCCAGGCCACGTTCCTTGATGGCGTCGTAAGCCCCCATGGCCATACGGTCATTGAGGCAAAACAGTGCGGTGGGCCTTTCCTTGGCCGGGTACCGGTCAAGGATCTGACACGCAGCGTCGTAGCCGCCGTCTGCCGTCGCATATCCGGCCGTCACCAGCTCCGGATCAAGCTCCAGGCCGGCGTCGGCCAAGGCCTCCCGGACGCCCTGCAAACGCCCAACAGCTGCCGGGATGCGCGGGTCCAGGTTGATCACACCGATTTTGGTGTGGCCGGCCATGAGGAGGCGTTCGACGGCGACCCGTCCGCCCGCGCGTTCGTCAGGGACGATTGAGGGCAGCTTCCCGTCCAGGTCGAAGCAGTTGACGAGCACCGTGGGTACTTCGTGTGCGCTGCGGGGCACGTGGACGCCGCGGTGGTGTGTTGCGGCGTACAGCAGGCCTTCCACCCGCTGCTCCAGCAGCTTCTCCACAGCGGCATCCTCCCTCCCCTGGTCGGGGCCAGCCGCATCACCCTGTTCCGACGGGGCGATCAGGAGAAACCGGCCATCACTCCAGGCCTGGTCCTGGGCACCCTTGATGATGTCCACGGCGAAGGGGGCGGTGACGATCTCGGTGACGATCCCGTACCAATCGCTGCGCTGGGATGCCAGCGCCCTGGCCCCGGCATTTGGACGGTAGCCCAAAGCCTGAACCGCGTCAGCGATGCGGACCCGGGTCTCCTCTGAGATGCTGGCGTCTTCACGGTTGTTCAGCACGAATGAAACAGCTGTCCGGGATACTCCGGCATGCTTGGCTACGTCATTCATGGTGACGCCACGCTGCCGGGCAGTGCCGGGTTTGTTGGGTGAGGTGGTCTTCGCCATTGAATGCTCCAGAGGTCTTCATTGAGCTGGGGTTGCCCGTGCTAATACGGAAGTAATTGGGTGAATCTATGTATAGTAACTCGCGTTACTTTTGGCTGTGATCTAAGTTACCCGCGTTACTAACCGGTGTCAAGACGTTTCTTCAGCCGCTGCTGTTAGGGGCGATTCTTGAAGGACTCGACCTTCCCGGGGTCTCTTTCAATGACGGGGCCGAGGATGTCATCGATCCTCAGGAGCATTTCCTGGTCGAGTTTGACTCCTGCGGCCCGGACATTGTCAACGAGCTGCTCGGGCCGGGATGCTCCCACGATGGCTGCCGAGACGTTGGGGTTTTGCAGTACCCATGCGACCGCGAAGGCTGCCATGGACAGTCCGGTCTCTTCGGCCAGGGGCTTCAGTTCCTGGACGCGGGTGAGGATGTCCTCGTTGAGAAAGCGGTGGTCATTCTTCAGTTCGCCGTTGTCGCCTCGGAAGCGGGAGCCGTGTGGGGGCGCCGCGCCGGGGGTGTACTTGCCGGTGAGGACTCCCTGGGCGAGCGGGGACCAGCAGATCTGGCCAATGCCCAGTTCTTCGCTCAGGGGAACGATCTCCTGCTCGATGACGCGCCACAGCATGGAATACTGCGGCTGGTTGGAGATGAGCTGGACCCCAAGGTCCTTGGCGAGGGCAACACCGGCTCGTATCTCGTCCGTCGTCCACTCTGACACCCCTATATAGTGTGCTTTCCCCGCCCGGACAATATCGGCAAAAGCCTGCATGGTCTCTTCCAGCGGAGTCTCGTAGTCATACCTGTGCGCCTGGTACAGGTCGACGTAGTCAGTCTGGAGCCGGCGCAGCGAGGAGTTAATGGACTCCATGACGTGTTTGCGGGACAGGCCGCGGTCGTTCCGGCCGTCCCCGGTGGGGAAGTAGGCCTTGGTAAAGATCTCCACGCTCTCACGGCGTGTTCCCTTGAGCGCCACACCCAAAGCTTCCTCCGCCCGGGTTCCGGCATAGGCATCGGCAGTGTCGAAGGTGGTGATGCCCAACTCCAGTGCCTGTTTGACGCATTCCGTCGCAGCGGCCTGGTCAATCTGCTCGCCGTGGGTGACCCAGTTTCCGTAGGCGATTTCACTGATGTACAGGCCGGAGGTTCCCAGTTTGCGGTATTCCATTAGGCATCAGCCTTTTCGAAGTTGGTGAGTTGGAGCACTGCGTCGGCTGTGCCGCCGGTGGAGTAGAGAGTGAGGGAAGTTTGGGCTGGATCCGGGAAGATCAGTTCGGTCACCGAGACGAGCCCATCGTTCGCGAAGACCTCCACGGAGCAGTGGTCGACAAAGATCTGCAGGGTGTAGTTGCCGTCCTTGGCTGCGGCAATGGGGGCGCGGCTGGTAGAGGGGAAGGCTTCGTGGAAGTCGGTGTCGCCGGAGTGGGTGCGGTCCACGATCAGGTCGCCGCTGCCGGGGTGGATCCCGATCCGTGTCCCGACCGTGCCGTCCGCTGGCCCTCTGACCACGACGCCGAATTCCTCGGCGTCCCCAGGGGAAAAGGTGATGTCAATAAGCTGTACTGCTGTGCCGCCCTCAACAGTTGCGGGGCCGTTCAGTGCCAGCCGCTGCTCGGGACCGGGTGTCGAAGTTGCCCTCACTTCCGGTACGGGGTGCTGCAGGAGCCGGGGTTGCCCGTTCACGGAAACGAGGGACACGTCCCGGACCAGGCTCATGGGGCTGCGCCAGGGCGAGGTGGGGATGTGGTTGGCATACTGCCAGTTGTTCATCCAGCCGATCATCAGCCGCCGGCCATCCGGGACGTTGCTGAACGAGACCGCGGCGTAGTAGTCCCGGCCCCAGTCCAGCCACTGGTAGTCGGGTACGCGCTCAGGGTCCTGCATCCCCTCGGTGAGGGTTGTCTCGGAGCTGAACGTGACGCCGTCGAACTCTCCCACAAAGTACTGCCCTGCGGACCCGCCGTTGGGGCCGCCGGGGTTCATGTTCACCGTCAGGACCCATTTCATGGCTGAGGAGTCACCGTCCAGGGGCAGCTCAAAGAGGTCCGGGCATTCCCAGATCCCGCCGGTGGCGTTGGCCGGGCCGAAGGTGCTGAGATATTCCCAGATCTTGAGGTCCTGTGAGCGGTAGAGCAGGACGGTGAAATCATGGGCTTCCACCGCCACCATGACCCAATAGCTGCCCGAAGGGCCGTCGTAGCGGAAGACTTTGGGGTCCCGGAATTCCGGCGAGTTTCGGGTCAGGACCGGGTTGCCGGCGTACTTCGTCCAGGAGTATCCGCCGTCCGTGCTCCACGCGAGGGACTGCGCCTGCGTGCCCTCGTGGAGGGAGCCCGGCTTGTACGCGCTGGTGTAGATGGCCACTAGGGGAGCCTTACCGTCCGCGCCGAATCCGCTGGTGTTTTCGGCGTCCACCACAATGCTGCCGGAGTAGATTTCCTCGACGTCATCGCAGGGAATCGCTACCGGTTGCTCCGTCCAGCTGACCAGGTCAGTAGAAGTCGCATGGCCCCAGGACATGTTGGCGTGGACGTTTCCGAAGGGGTTGTTCTGGTAGTACAGGTGGTAGGTGCCCTCGTGGAAGACAAGCCCGTTCGGATCGTTGAGCCACGTGTCTTTGGCGGCGAAGTGCGTTGCCGGCCTGTAGGTCTCAACGGTGGTGGTAACGCTGTTCATTCTTCTCTTTTCATGGCTGGCTGAGGTCCTCGGACCTGTGGAGCGGGCGTGTGTTGGCGTAAAGGGGCCACTGCGAAATCAGCTGGCTGCAATTGCAGGAGTCGGGGTGCTCTCAGGTTCATCGCGTGGGGTGAGCGCCTGGCGAAGCAATGCCTGAGTAGTTCCGTGCCCGGCTTTGGGAGGCGGTGTCCGCCATTGGATGCTCCAGAAGTCTTCGTTGAACTGGACGTTGGCTGCTAGTGGTTTGCGCTTATCAGTAGTAACTCGCGTTACCTTGTTGCGTGATCTAAGTTACCCGCGTTAGTTGGGTGGTGTCAAAGGTTTTTTAACTCGTCCGCCGTCGCCCACTACATGGAGGGTTTCGTTCAATGACGGGGCTGAGGGCGAGGACGATGCTGGCGGGGACGATTTCCCGGCCCACACGCCGCGCGCAGATTAGCTGGGGATGCTGGCCTGCTGCAGCCGTGCCGACAGTTCGCCGGCGGTAGGCGGAGCTGCGCCTTTTCGGCTGACCGTGATTGCAGCTGCGGCGGCAGCAGTTCGGCCGAGTCTTTCCTGGGCCTGGGGCGTCAGTCCGTGTGTTCCGCGCGCGAGGAGCCCGTAAATGAGGGCGGCCATGTATGAGTCCCCTGCTCCGATGGTGTCGACGACCTGCGTGGGGAATGCCGGTACGTGCACACTGCCGTGAGGAGTCATCAGGAGCGATCCGTCTGCACCCAGTGTGGTGACCACCAGCTCTGGTCCGAGGCGAAGGATTCGCTCGCCAACCTCCTCCACAGTCAATTCTGGGTAAAGCCAGGCGGCGTCCTCATGGCTGAGTTTGATGACGTGTGCAAACGCCGCCAGATCCTCGAACGTCGACCGTGCCTCCCATACGGAGCCCAGCAGAGCCGGCCTGATAAGACACCGACGATGAGCCTGTGCAACGAGTTCCCTCACCACCGCGGCTCCGGGCGCCAGGAACGAAGCGAGGGATCCCGTGTGCAGGATTTGCGGCAGGATGGGCGCAGCGATCCTTAAGGGGTCCCAGCTGATATCGAACTGGTAGGACGCGGACCCATCGGCGGACAAAGTGGCGGCTGCGGTGGCCGTAGGGCTGTCGCGGTGTGCACCTGGCAGGAGTTCGACGCCGGCGCTGTTCAGGTGGGCGGCGATCGCGCGCCCCCGGGGATCTTGGCCAATCGACGTGTGGAAGCTGGTTTGGATCCCCAGGCGCCCCAGCCCGTAGGCCACGTTTGCCGGTGAGCCGCCCGGGTGTTCGGACACTCCTTCCGGTGAGTTGACGACGTCTATCAGGGCCTCCCCGACCACAAGGACGTCAGGGCCGTGCGGTTGTTTGGAGCATGTGTTCATGTTTCAGGCGAGCGGCGTCAGCTGCAGAGAAGCGGCGGCTGTTCCGCCGGTCGAGTAGAGCGCCAGCGAGGTCGCGGAGGGGTCAGGGAAGATCAGTTCGGTCAGCGTCACGAGCCCGTCCTGCGCAAAGATCTCAACGGAGCAGTGGTCGATGAAGATCTGCAGGGAGTAGGTCCCATCGGGGCCCGGCTGGATTGGTGCGGTGCTGACGGAGGGGAAGGCGTCGTGGAATCCAGTGTCGCCGGAGTTGGTGCGGTCCACAAGGAGTTCGCCGGATACCGGACGGATGCCAATCCTGGTAGCGGCACCATCCTCGCAGCCCCTGACCGCAACGCCGTATTCTTCCGCTGTTCCCGGAGTGAAGGTGACCTGTATCTGCTGGACGGCCGTGCCGCCGTCGACCGCAACCGTCCCGTCCAGTTGTAGCTGCTGAGCGGGAACGGGAACCGAATTGGCGGTGTATTCGGCGGCGGGTTGCTGGACTAGCCGCGGTTGTCCGTTGACGGAGGTGAGGGTGACGTCGCGGACGAGGCTCATAGGGCTGCGCCAGGGCGACGTGGGGATGTGGTTGGCGTACTGCCAGTTGTTCATCCAGCCGATCATCAGCCGGCGCCCGTCCGGGACGTTGCTGAAGGAGACTGCTGCGTAGTAGTCCCGGCCCCAGTCCAGCCACTGGTAGTCGGCTACGCGGCCGTCGTCCTGCATGCCCTCGGTGACCGTGGTTTCGGAGCGGAACGTCACGCCGTCGAACTGTCCCACGAAGTATTGCCCGGCGGACCCGCCGTTGGGGCCGCCGGGGTTCATGTTCACGGTCAGGACCCATCGGGTGTTCCCGGCGTCGCCGTCCAGGGGAAGTTCGAAGAGATCCGGGCATTCCCAGATGCCTCCCGTGCCGTTCGCGGGCCCGAAGGTGCTGAGGTACTCCCAGGTCTTCAGGTCGTCGGAACGGTAGAGGAGGACAGCGTAGTCGTGGGCTTCTACGGCGGCCATCACCCAGTAGCTGCCTGCGGGGCCTTCGTAGCGGAAGACCTTGGGGTCACGGAATTCGGGGGAGTCACGCGTGAGTACGGGGTTGCCGGCGTATTTGGTCCATGAGTAGCCGCCGTCTGTACTCCAGGCGAGGGACTGTGCCTGGATGCCGGGGTGGGCTGAGGCCGGCTTGTAGGCGCTGGTGTAAATGGCTACCAGCGGGTCGGCGCCGTCGTTGCTGAAACCGGAGGTGTTCCCGTGGTCCACCACGATGCTTCCGGAGAAGATCTCTTCCGTGTTATCGCATGGGATGGCCACCGGCTGCTCTTCCCAGTTCACCAGGTCTGTGGATGTTGCATGTCCCCAGGACATGTTGCTGTGGACGTTCCCGAACGGGTTGTTCTGGTAGTAGAGGTGGTAGGTGCCTTCGTGGAAGACCAGGCCGTTGGGGTCGTTGAGCCAGGTGTCCTTGGCCGTATAGTGCATGGCCGGGCGGAAGGTCTCAAGGGTGGACGTGACAGTGTTCATGGGTCTCTTTCGTGATGCCGCCGGCCGGGGCGGCGCAGGCTGGGGTGCCGGGCGCGGAGTCCGCGCCCGGCACCGGGAGGGAAAGCCGGGGGCTTAGGAGTTGCTCTTGTACCGGTCGTAGGCCTGCTGGTAGACCTCGACCATCTTGTCCACTCCGATGTTCTTAAGCTGTGAGACGTAGCCGTCCCATTCGTTCTCAATGCCGCCGGACACGATCCATTTGGCCGTTGACTGCTTGACGATGGTGGCGGCGTCGGACTCGATGGTGCTGATCTGCTGGATTTCCTCATTGGACAGCGGGACCGGCGGGTAGCCGTCGTTGGCGGCGAAGGGCTTGTAGTTCTCCTGGACCGTCTTCTGACGCTCGGCGGCGCGGGGTTCGGGCGCTACGACGTTCTTGAAGTTTTCAGCGGTGTTGGCTTTGGGACCGCCCGGGGCGACCTTTTGCCGGCGTTCGCCTTCGCTGGTGCCCGCCGGTGCCGGGATCTGGGTGAGCAGCCCGGTGGCGGGGTCCTTTTGCAGGGTTTCGCCGATGGGTCCCCAGTTGGCCTGGGCGGACTGGATGGGTTCGTAGAGGTGGTCCGCCCAGCGGATGGTCGCGGCGGGGTACTTGTCCGCCCGCGTCACGGCGAAGGCGCCGCGCGCGATCTCCTGGTTGTTGGACTGGCTGGCCCGGCGCTTGCCGTCCACTCCTTCCAGGACCGGCAGCAGCTTGTAGTCGGAGGCGCGATCGGCGCCGACCATTTCCTTGATCTCCCACCAGACGAATGACCCGAGGTTTTCCGTTCCAGCTTTGCCCTTGGCCAGGTAGGCTTTGTCGTCCTGGGAGAAGGATTCCGGATCGATCAGTCCTTCCTGGTACCACTGGTGCAGGGTCTGGAGCGCTTTCTTGTAACCGTCCTGGGTGGCGGTGTAAATGACCTTGCCGTCCTGGACGATCCTGTGGTCCATATTGTCCGGAACGCCGCCGAGTGCGGCGATCAGGTCCACGATGTCCCCGCACCATGAGCCAGGCATGAAGCTCAGCGGGATCGTCTTGCCGGTCCCGGATGCGTCGCGGTTCTTGAAGGCAAGCAGGGCGTCATGGAGTTCGTTGACGGTTTTGGGCATCGGGATGCCCAGCTTGTCCAGCCAGGCGGTGTTGATGGCCATTTCGTTGGGGAACTGGACCAAGCCGAGCTCCTCAATGGAGGGGAGGGAGTAGATGTGCCCGTCGGAGGAGGTGATGGCTGCCTTGATGTCGGGCCGGTCCGTGAGCAGCTTTGAGAGGTTGGGAGCGTTCTTCTCGATCAGTCCTTCCAGCGGGATGAGGGTTCCGCTGGCTGAGTACGTGGCGATTTCGGCGTCGGTCAGGCCACTGTTGAAGAAGGCGTCGGGCAGGTCGCCGCTGGCAAGGATGAGGTTCTTCTTTTCCTTGAACACGGTTTCGGGAAGGTTCTGCCACTCGATGTGGACGTTGGTGTCCTTTTCCCATTGCTGCACCAGGGACATGGTGTTGTAGTCAGGGGCCAGTGCGGTTTTAGTTCCGGAGAACTTGAGGGTCAAGGTGTCCTTGACGATCGGCAGTCCTGACTGTTGGAAGCCGAAGTCCGCGGACGAATCCTTGATCTCCGTGGTGCCCTTGGAGTTGCCTGAGCAGGCGGTGAACAGCATCGTTCCTGCCATCAGGGCGCCGGCGACGGCGAGTTTGCGGCTGGTTGCCATGGGTTTTCCTTTGCTTGGGTGGAGGGGAGGAGCACGACGGCGGTGCGGGGCAACGGCGTCGGGCATTGGTTTTGAGGGGTGTCAGCTCTTGACGGCACCGATCATGGTGCCCTTGGTGAAGTGCTTTTGCATGAACGGCAGGGCGATCATCAGGGGGAGGCTGGAGACCACGATCATGGCGTATTTGGTCAGTTCGGCGATCCGCTGGGCGGCGGCGTAGGACTGGATGTCCCCGCCGGTGGTGCCGGTGGAAGAGACGTCCGATTGGATCAGGATGTTGCGCAGAACCAGTTGCAGCGGGTACTTGGTGTCATCGTTAAGGAAGATCAGGGCGTCGAAGAACGAGTTCCAGTGGGCCACCACGTGGACCATGATCATCAGCATGATGAGCGGCTTGGACAGCGGCAGGACCATCCTGAAGAAGAAGGTGAAGTCGTTGGCGCCGTCCATCTGGGCGGCTTCGCGGAGTTCGCCGGGAATGGTGTGTTCGAAAAACGAGCGGGCGATGATGAGGTTCCATACGCCCACCGCACCCGGCAGGACAACGGCCCAAACCGTGTCGAGCATGCCCAGGTCGCGGACCACCAGGTACTTCGTGATGAGGCCGCCGTCGAAGAACATGGTGACCACAAAGAGCAGCATCAGGATCTTCCGGCCCGGCATGTCTTTCCGCGACAAGGCATAGGCGCCGCACAGGATGGTGGTCACGCTGATGGCAGTCCCCAGCACGGTGTACACCAGGGTGTTGCCGAGGCCGTTCCAGATCCGGCTGTCGGCGAGTATGCGCTGGTAGCCTTCCAGGGTCACGCCGGAGGGGACCAGCCACACTTTGCCTTCATAGACGGCGTTCGGGTCGCTGACGGAGGCGATGACGATGAAGTACAGCGGGTAGACAACCGCGATGATGGACAGGGTCAGGATGGTGATGGCCGTGATGTTGAACGCTTTATCGGCCCACTTTTCGCGGAACGGGACAGTCCGCCCGGGGCCTGGATCGTTCGTTCCAGGCCTGTTTCGCTGGGCAGGGGCCGGAGTGGCCACGGGTTTGGTATTCAGGGTCATAGCGGCATCACCAGAGGGTTGCTTGGTTGGCCCGGCGTGCTACCCAGTTGAAGGTCAGCAGCAGCACGAGGTTGAGGACGGAATTGAACAGGCCGATGGCGGCCGAATAGCTGAACTGGGCCTGCTGGAGGCCTGCATGGTAGACGTACGTCTGGATGATTTCCGACGCCGGCAGGTTCAGGTTGGTCTGCATCAGCAGGGCCTTTTCGAAACCGACGTTGAGCAGGTTACCGATGGCCAGGATGAACAGGACGGTGACCACGGGCATGATGCCCGGAAGGTCGATGTGGCGGATGCGCTGCAGTTTGGAGGCGCCGTCCACCTTGGCTGCGTCGTGCAGCGCAGGGTCGATGCCGGAGAGCGCAGCCAAGTAAACGATCATGGAGAATCCTGCGTTTTGCCAGACATCCGAGATCACATAGATCGGCCGGAACCACTCGGCCGAACCCATGAAGAAGATGGGTTCGCCGCCGGCCAGTTGGATGGCGTTGTTGACCAGGCCGGACCGTGGAGACAGCAGCACGAACATCATTCCGACCACCACCACCGTGGAGATGAAAGCAGGCGAGTACAGCACGGTCTGGGTGAACTTCTTGAACCGTTCGCTCTGCAGTTGGTTGACCAGCAGGGCCAGGACAATCGGGATGGGGAAGGCCACTACGAGCCCGAGGACCGCGATCCAGAGGGTGTTCCCCACAACTTGGCCGAACTGGTATGAGTTGACGAACCGGATGAAGTGCTGGAGCCCCACCCACGGACTTCCTGTGAAGCCGTCAACCGGGTTGTAGTTGCGGAAGGCGATCTGCACTCCGTACATCGGCCAGTACTTGAAGACGGCGATGTAGATGAGGGCCGGAGTTAGTAATACGTATAACTGCCAGGACCGGGCGACTTTTTTGAGGCGCAGCGGCAGGGGAGTGCGGCGCGTTGGTTCAGTAGGGGGAGTTGGCGGCGCTGCCGGTGTGGATCGAGCCAGGATGCGGCTCATGGCTTCTCCTTGGGATGAGTCACTGAGTTTCTTTCGATCAGGGGGCAGGTGATGAATTCCACCTGGCCGTCGGGTTCGGCGCCTTGCAGGATGAGGTCCACGGCGCGGCGTCCCATCTCCACGAACGGCAGCTCAAGGGTGGTGAGGCCGGGCCGCAGGTGCGGGGCGAGGGTTTCCTGGTTGTCGAAGCCGATGATGGATAGGTCACGCGGAATCGAAAGGTGCAGTTCCTGGGCAGCCTGGTAGGCGCCCCAGGCGGTACGGTCGTTGGCGCAGAAGATGGCGGTGGGCGGCTGTGCTGCCGTGAGCAGGTCCATGGCGTGGGTGAAGCCATCCTCTTCGTTGCCCCTGCCGAAGCGCACCAGCTCCGGCTGAACGCCATGCCCCGCTTCGTTCATGGCCTGGGTGTAGCCGCGAAATCGTCCGACGGCGGCGGGGAGTTCGCTTTCCAGGGTTTCGATGTTGATCATCGCCACCCGGGTATGGCCGGCGTCCAGGAGATGCCGGGTAGCCGTGAGGCCGCCCAATTCCTCGTCGGGAGCCACGCTGTGCAGGCGGAGCTTTCGGTCCTGGGAGTTCAGCACCACGGAAGGGACGTCCATCAGCGCCTCGGGAACGTCCAGGCGGCGGTGGTACATGCCCGCGTAAACCACCCCCGCCACCTTATAGCTGAGCATGGAGTCCAGCGACGCTGCCTCGAGGGCCTTGTTTCCGCCGGTGTTCATGGTGAGCAGGAGCAGGCCGTCTTCCCATGCCCGTTCCTGTGCGCCTTCGATGATCTTTCCGGCGAATGGAGCGGTGGCCACGGCATCCCCGAGGAATCCGATGATTCCAGAGACGCCGTCACGCAAGGTTTTGGCATGGGCGTTGGTGCGGTACCCGAGCTTCTGGACGGCATCCTGCACCCTTTTCCGGGTGTCGTCCGAAAAACGCGATCCGGCGGCCGAATTCAGGACCAGGGAGACGGTGGCCTGCGAGACACCCGCTTCCGCCGCGACGTCATGCATGGTGGGTCCTGAATGGGGGCGGGGTCGTGCCATGGGCACCTCCTTGGGCCGTTGGTTATTCGTATCAGTTATTCGTATAACTGGATTGCTGTAAAACTGTAACCTGCGCCATATCGAGCCGTCAAGGGATGGGACTGCGGAATTCGGCAACCCATTCTTCTTGATGCTGGAGCTCACCGTTGCTGGTTGCCCTGCAGCATTTAGTGATCAACCGGTGCTGTCCGCGCGAGGTTCGCGAGTGATTGCTGTTGGTGCTTCCGGCCGGCGGCTTCGAAGCCCACGACCGAAACAGCCGGCGCTGCGGTGACGATCAGCAATGTCACTCCAATCGGCGCACCTGCCGCGGATACCGTGGCGGCCAGAGCAAGGATGGCGGTGGTGGCGACGGACAGCCATGCGTGCAGTCCGTCGAATTCCTGCAGCATGTAGGTGTAGCCGGCCATCACGGCCAGGCAAAAGACGGCGACCGGGATGATCACGGTGAGTGTGGAGGCGAAGGCTCCAATCCCGCGGCTCCCTCGATGGCGTGGGCGGCCACATGGAGGCCTGCGCCAATCGCAACGATGCTTGCATACAGCGCAAAATGCAGGTAGATGAAGGGTTGGAACTTACGGCGGAAGCGCGAGAGGACCCAGCCATAGGGTGTCATAAAGTACATCCACCACAGGCCGAAAGTCAGGCCGACTCCGGCGGTCACCACTGTGACGGCGTCGAAGCTCCATCCGGTGATTCCGACCAAGGCATTGACCGAGGCGACAGTTCCAAAGACACCTTCGCCAAGAGCAATGATTGCCAGCAGGCCAAAACGCTCTGCGATGTGGTGCGCATTCCACCCCACTTCGCCGCTGCGCTGTTCGACGAGGCGGGTTCCGGTAATTTCCAGCAGGAACAGGATTACGGCCGCCAGGACGAACAAGGGGAGCGTCGGCCTGGTGATGGCAATCCCCAGCCATCCGGTCATTGAGGTGCCCACGAGGAGCGTGTGCTGGAGGGCTGAGCGCCGCTGCCCGCGGTCCTGGCGGGCTAGTCGGGTCCACTGCAGGAGCGTCGCGGCCCGCATGACGAGATACCCGGCGATGATGACCCGGGGATCGATGGAATCGCCGCTTTCCAGAGTCCGAAAGAAGTCGGGCAGGCCCAGCGCCAGGATCATCACACCGATCATCTGGATCATCGTGGCGAGGCGGTAGGCCCAGTCATCCACACCGAAAGCCGAGCCGAACCAGGTGAAGCTTACCCAGACCGACGCGATGCCCGTAATGGCGTAGATGAACCCGCCCACGCCCAACGCTGCATGACCGGAGACTATGGCGTGGGTCAGTTGGTCCGCCGCCTGGCCGAACGCTACGACGAATGCCAGGTCAAACAACAGCTCCAGGGGCGTCGCGGTCCGGGGACTGGCTGGGTCACGGCGGCGCATGCTTACGAGGCTGCGCCGCCCTGGCCCCGTGGCTCCGGATTTCCACGGTGCTGCATCCCTCACGTCATCCTGCCTGTCTTATGCGTTTGGCGAGCCAAGGTAGGCCCCGAGGTTGTCCTCCACTTTCAGGAGGCCTTCCTGGTCTATCAGCTGACCGAAGGCCTGGATCCGTTGCGGGAACCCGGGAAAGTTGAGGGATTCAACGAATTCGTTCCATGAGCTGAGGAGGTCTGCTTTTGGCGGGAGTGTGGCCCGGTTGATCTGGGCTTTGGCTCCCAAGATAGCCTCCTTATCAAACGAAGCGATGCGGCGGGCGATGGTGTCCACAAAGCCGTCCAGGTCGTCGTCGGCGAGGGTCCGGGTAACCCAGCCGAACGCTTCGGCCGTATCGGCGTCGTAATCCATGCCGCTCATGATGGCTTCGAGTGCTCGGTCCCGCCCCAGGAGGCGGGCAAGGCGGTCTGTGCCCCCTCCACCGGGGATCAGGCCGGTTCCGACTTCCAGTTGGCCGAACGTTGCCTTCTGGCGGCTGGCATAGCGCAGGTCGAAGGCGAGGGCGATTTCATCGCCTCCGCCGCGGGTGTGGCCGCGTATCAGGGCGATGGTGATGAACGGAGCCGAGGCAATGCGGGAGGCAAGGTCCACCCAGCCGGGTGTGCCGTCGTCGGCCGTGAATGCCAGCAATCGCGGTATCTGGGTGAGGTCTGCGTGGTTGTAGAAATAGCCGTCGACGCTGCTGTCGAATACTGCGGCCTTGACGTTTTCGTCCCGGCTCAGGGCATCCATGACGCCCGCAAGCTCGATGGCTGCATCGGCGCCCATGAGGTTGACGGGAGGGTTAGCGAAGGTCACCCGCCGCAGGTTGTCGGTAATGGTTTTAACGGTAAAGAACGCTGTGCTCGTCATTGGTTCCTCCGGGGTCGCGGCGTCGCGTGTTTTAGCGGGTTGGTGGGTTGAAGGTGTGGCGGATGCTGAAATGCCGGGAGACCGGCGGTGCGGTGATGATTTCGGCAAGCCTGGTGACGCCTTCCGGGGACTGCCGCCACGCCGTGTAGGCGGCCAGGTCGGACTCCGTGGCCCAGCGGGTCATGACGGTCAGCCGGGTGGGGTCGTCGCCGTCCTGCAGTACTTCGGTGCTGATGTTGCCGGGGAACGACGCCGTCCGGGTGAGGTCGTGTTCGAAGATGGCGTCCAAGTTGGTGGCGGCTGGATTTACACGAATTTCCAGGGTGGAGGTCATGGTCATGAAGCGGTTCCTTGGTGACGGGGCCTACTCGCCGCTCACGGCGGCGAGGAGGTCGGCGATGGGCAGGGCCATTCCGGCCCGGACTTGGCGGGTGGTTTCGTCGGCCAGGACTTCATCCGCGTTGGCTTCCAGCCCGTCGTAGATGGCCCGGACGACGTCGGCGGGATCGTTCATGTCCATGGTCATTCCTTCTGTCATGGGCGTCTTGGTGTAGGCAAGATGGGCGCCGAGGACGTGGACACCACTGGGCGCCAGCTCCAGCCGGAGGGCGTTCGTCGCCGACCACAGGGCGGCTTTCGAAGCGCCGTAGGAGCCCAGCGGCAGCCAGCTGGCAATGGAGGCAATGTTGACCATGGCGCCCTTGGCATTCCGAAGTGCCGGGGCGAAAGCCCGGGTCAGCGCCAGGGGTGCGAAGAAGTTTGTTTCCATGGTTGCCCGGATGTCGTCGAAGGAGCCGTCAACCAGCGAACCCGGGCGTGAAATGCCGGCGTTATTAATCACGACCGTTACGTCCGGTGCCGCTGCCACTGCTGCGGCGATGGAGCCGTCGTCGGTCACGTCCAAGGCCAAGGGCACTACGCGGGCGTCGTCCCATTCACGCGGGGTGCGGGCCGCTGCGTAGACTCTGGCGGCACCCCGCTCAAGGGCCTCGGTGACGAAGTGGATGCCGAGGCCGCCGTTGGCGCCAGTGACGAGGATGACGGAGTCTTTGAGGTTCATGCGCTGATTCCTTCTGGATTGGGGGAGTGGGTGCTTAGGCGGGAAGGTGGTTGAGTTTGCGGATTTGACTGTCGAAAACCGAGGCCGGGGCGTACCTGCGGAGCAGGTGCACCTGGCCTGCGCGGGCACCGGCGGCATACCGGGCCTTGGGACGGGCGGCTCGTGCCGCCGTGACGACGGTGTCTGCCACGACATCGGACGGATAGCCATCACGCACCGCGCTTGCCATGTATTCCTCAAATACCCTTCGCTGCGTGGCGTAGTCGGCCAGCGGCTGGTCCGCCTTGAGGTTGTTGGCGTCGAAATCGGTACTGGTCCAGGCCGGTTCAACAAGGAGGGCACGGATGCCGTGTTCACGCAGTTCGTGGTCCAGTGACTCGGTGTAGCCCTCGACGGCGTGTTTGGAGGACGAATAGACGGCCATGAAAGGCTGGGGAATGAATCCCACAACGGACGAGATATTGATGATCCGTCCTGTCTTGCGGCTTCGCATATGCGGCAGGACCGCTTTAGTCATGCGCATAACACCGAAGACATTGATGTCGAACACCCGGCGGTCCTGGTCCAGGGAGGTGTCCTCCGCCGCACCGGATGCACCGACCCCGGCATTGTTCACCAGCACGTCGATGCGACCGAATCGGCTCAGGACCTTTTCCACCGCTGCGGCGACCGACTCGTCACTGGTGACATCGAGGTCGATGAACGTGACCCCCTGAATCGGGGAAGCGCTGACAGCGGATCGGCTGGTGCCGACGACGTTGAAACCGGCAGTGACCAAGGCGGTCGCGACCGCCCTGCCGATTCCGGTTGATGCTCCGGTGACCAGCGCTACCTGGGATGAGCTTGGCATGGCCGCTCTCCTAAATTATTTTTCGACAATTGATGTATCACTAGTGTAGCCATTAAGTGAATAATTGCAACAGCAATGTTCTAGTTAGGGGCTTAGTTGCGTCGCGTCAGTGTTGGATAGGATGGGGTGACAAGCCAGAAGGAGTGAGCGTGGGAAGACCCCTGAGAGCCGACGCCGAGCGCAGCGTGCGGGCCATCCTTGAAGCCGCCGAGCAGGTCCTTAGCAGGGACCCGGGGGCGTCGATGGAGCAGATCGGAGACGCGGCGGGAGTTGCCCGAACCACGGTCCATCGGCGGTTCGCAAGCCGCCAGGCCCTCATTGATGCGCTGGCGATTTCAGCCAAGCAACAGCTCGCCGACGCCGTGGAGGAGAGCAGGCCGGATTCGTCACCTCCCCTCGTGGCGCTGTACCGCGTCACGGCGAGTGTGTTGAAAACGAAGAATGCGTGGAGGTACACCCTCGGCAGCCATTCCGAGGACACCAGTGCCGCGGCTGACATCTGGGACCGGATCAACGCCCGTACCCATGACCTCCTTTCGAGGGCGCAACACGAAGGCCTGCTCGCCCCGGAAGCCGACCTCGAATGGGCTCGCCAGGTGTACTACGCCCTCATGAGTGAGGCGCTGCAGAAACCCTCAGGTCCGGAAGGCCCCGATACGGACGCCTTGGCTGAACTCGTAGTCGATACCCTGCTATGCGGCGCCGGGGTCAGGCGCGCCCAAGGACTTCAGCAGCGGGTCAATCCGGTACTCCTAACGCCCGAGGATACCGATTTGCCCCGGGGCTGAAGTTTTCGAAGGCGATCCGGCTTGGATCGGCCAAGCGACGGGCTCCATAAGTGGCCAGCTCATCGCACGAGAGCCTGTGTGGAAAAATATTCACATCTGGAGCCCCGAGCGTCGAGCCAGAATCCCGAGCAGCGTCGGCACGAATCCAGAAGAGGAGTCAACGTGAAGCACGCGGCCTGGACTGAGGGTACATGGACTACGGAACCTGCACGGGTCGACATAGACCAGCACGGCATGCGAGTAGCGGCCGTTGGGGGAAGTGATGCTTGGCGAATAACTTCATACGGATTCATCCATGACACTGAACATGCCCTCCTCGCCCCTTTTGAACCGGGCTCTGCGGTCGAGGTTTCGTTCCTTTTCGACTTTTCATCGCAGTTTGACCAAGCAGGCATCTTCGTTCGTACCGACGACGCCACTTGGATCAAAACCGGCATTGAGTGGAGCGACGGAGACGGAAGCCTCGGTGCTGTCGTTACCCGCGGCGTATCTGATTGGTCACTGTCGCGGGTTGAGGGCTGGCAGGGACGACTCGTCACAGTCCGAGCGAGTCGTTCAGGCGACGCCCTCACAGTACGAGCGCGCGTCGATGACGAGCCATGGCGCCTGGTCAGGGTAGCTCCTCTGGATCCGGACGCTGACGTCACGGCCGGACCCTACTGCTGCGCCCCGTCGAGGGACGGCCTAACCGTTCACTTCACATCCTGGCGGACCGGCAACGCAGACCCAAGCCTGCACCCAGAAGCCTAACTGGATCGCATACGGCAAGGTCCATCAACAGCAGTCGTTGCCCCGGCAGGCCGCCACCCACGAGTTTGGGTGCGGACTCGACACGAAACGCACACAAGAGCCGCGGCCAAGACGGCACTGCGAATCCCGCCGGTGGCCCCCGCATCAGCTTGGCCGCCGGCAACCTGTCGCCTTCGGGGCCTAAGAAGCCACTCGCCCTGAACGCCAAAGCATTCATCCCCGTCACTCGATGATCACCAAGCGGGAACTGGTCTCCAGCTAAGACCCGCTTCGGCGCGGAACCTCGGCGCGAGAACCCATCGGCGTTAGCGGGAAAATGCCGACTTTTGGCCCGCATATTGCTTAAGTCCCACAATGGTTATTCCGACAGGCTCACCAGGGCGTCACAGGCCAAAAGTAAGAGTGTGGACATTGTCCACACTCTCGGCTCTGGATCGGGTCATACGGGCCTCGGATTGGCCCGGATCCCGCATGTTTTCTCGAGTTCCCAGTGTTTGCAACGGCCGGAATGTAGTTCGAGTCCCACCTCGGGCACAGTGTTTCCGCAGGTCAGAGGCGATTTTGCTTTGACGTGTGTACAAAGCTTGATTTTCGTAGCTCTGACGGGTGGGTTGCGGGCTGTGGCCTGGCCGCCGCAGTGGTCTGTTCAGGTGTGTGGGGTGGCGGGTTCAAGTCCCTGGCTGGGTGAGCCCTCCGCCTGCTGAAAGTGTGTTTATGCGGTTCCTCGTTCCTGAGCTGTAAGGTGGGCCCGGGCCGGCGTACACCTATTCATGTGCCGGGGGAGCGGGGACGACATGACCGTGCTGACAGCGCTCTAGGAGTTTCCCAGGGGTGGCCTTCTCATCGCTGCGACGGGTGAGCTCCTTCGATACCGAACACCCCCATAGCCGGATTGTCCGCCGCCCATGGGATGCGGGGGTCGGGGGCGCCATGCGTGATTACCACACCGTTCCGGGCTGGATGCGAGCTGCGGCCTAGGGAGCCGCAGCCAAGTAAGTGACCAGACGGCGGCACCGAGGCCGACCTCGAGACCGCTGCTTTCCCACTGCTTCATCGATGGTGTTGTAGGCGGATGATGGGCAGGAGGGGCCGAACTGTTCTTTGGCGACGACGGCGTATTCCGCGGTCTATGGTGGCCACGCGGGTCGAGGGACTCGTAGGTCTCCATAGCGTAGCCTTCTCCGGCAGCAGGGCCCTGTGGTCATTGTCCGTTTGGTTATGGTTTGTCGGCGAAGTCCTGTGAGGGCTGCGCTAAAAAGGCGATATAGCCGAAGTGCGCAGTCAGCATCACAACTGCTCCCGTCGACACATGGTCCAGGTTCGGAAGCGGTTCGCAGCCCTAATGAGAGGATGTCCGGTGCAGGACCGGACATCCTCTCCGGGCCTAATGCTTGTTGGTGTCCTGAGGGTACTCGGTGGTGTTCAGCACGCTGAGCCGGGAATCGAAGGGCAGGATGACCGGTTCGTTGGCGGGGTCGTCCCAGCCGAACATCCGTCCGATGGAGCGCTGTTCCCGCAGGTCCGCGAGCAGGACGGCTTCAACGCACATCACCTTTTCGGTCCAAAAGAAGATGAAGAGGTCCTCTGCTACTTCCCAGGTCATGCACCGATCGGTGTCCGCCAGCCCCGCCTCGCCGCCGCGGACGCAGTTCCAGGTGAAGGTGCCTGGGTTCAGGTAGATGTGTTCGTAGGACTCGACGTCGCTGTAGCGGTAGAAGATCCGTTTTCCGACCAGGCCGGATGAGCGTTCGTGCCGGGCCGCTGAGCCGTTGCTGTTGGTCTGGCTGAAGTCGGTGGTGCTGCGGGTCCTGTCGCCCACGAGGACGAAGCGTGATACTCCGGAAGTAACCGCGCCGGTTTTCCGGTCCCAGATAATGGTGACGTTATCTGCTCTGAGCCCTTCACCGCGGACGAAGTCGATGATGAAGATCCCGGGGCGGGCTTCGATGGCTTTGTAGCCTGCAGTTCCGCTGGTCTTCTCCTCGCCGCGCTTAGAGGTCCAGATGATGGAGGATTCCGTGTCGAAGACGTACTCCTCGGTTGCTCCGTCCTCGCCCGGGATGCTCAGAGCCGCTCCAGTGAGGGCGGGGGAGGCGGGCAGCGTCTGGTCGCCGAAGCCTTCGAGCATGGCAGAAACCGGCGGCCACTCCTCTTCGGGAATGTAGTCCTGGATATCCGTTGAAGTCATGGTGTGTTCCTTTGTTCTTTTCATTGTGTGGGGACAGGTGGGTGCGGCTGGGTCAGCCGATGACCGCGGCGAAGTTGATCGAGGGCTTTTGTGCTCCCCGGGCAATTCCGGCCACGAAGAAGAGGGGGATGCCGAGGAGGAGCCAGCGGGCAACGCCGCCGGCGCCGCCGAGCAGGGCGTCGTAGTTGTCCAGCGTCAGGTATCCGATGACGATGAATGCGAGGAATGACAGGGACGGTGCGATGACGGTGACCCAGAGGTTGTCCCGCATGCCGTTCCTGGCGAAGAAGACCACGATGGCAGCTGAGGTCACCAGCAGGATGGTGATGAAGCCGGCCGTTCCCAGGGCAACGAACCAGGAGAACACGGTGGTGATGGGGTCGGCTCCTGCGAGCAGGAAGATGCTGATGACTGCGAGGACGACGATTCCGTTGATGAACCCGGCAATGTGCGGGGCCCTGGTCTTGGAGACGGCGGAAAGCTTCGCGGGCAGGGCGCCGGCGCGGCCGAGGGAGAAGAGGTAGCGGGAGAACATGTTGGACAGGCCCAGCAGCATGGCCAGGAAGCTGGTGACCACGAGGATCTGCATGGTCATGCTCAGCCAGTAACCTGCACTGGTCTGGGCCAGGTCGAAGATCATGCCGGCCGGGTTGTCCGTAGCCACGGTCTGGATGTTGTCGATGCCGATGGCTCCGCTGATGGCCCACGTGGAGATGGTGTAGAAGATTCCTACGAAGGCGATGACGAAGTAGGCGGCGCGCGGAATGGTGCGGCGGGGTTCTTTGGCTTCTTCGGCGAAGACGACTGTTGCTTCAAAGCTGGTGAAGCAGGCGAATGCAAAGAGCAGGGAAATTCCCATACCGGGTCCGAAGACGTTGGAGCCGGTGAAGCCCTCGAATGTGAAGATGCCGATGCCCTTTTGGGCGATGAGGGAGACCACCAGCGCGGCTACCGCGAAGGCTTCGCCGACAATGAGAACTCCCAGCACTTTGAGGCTGGCGTCCACGCCGCGCATGGTCAGCCCGGTCACGACGGCAAGCAGCACGGTGATCCAGAGGTATGCCGGGATGCTGAGCCCGGTGATTCCTTCGACCAGGAGTTGGGCGAATACCCCGAACTGTGACCAGAGCCCGATTTGAAGGCTGAGGTAGGTCAGGATGGCGATCCCCGCGCCGCCGGTGGCCCATTTCGTTCCCAGGCCTTTGGCCATATAGGCGACAAAGCCGCCTGCGTTGGTGATGTGCTGGCTCATCCGGAGATAACCGACGGAAAGAGTGCTACAAGGAGCGCGGCAATCACGTAGATGACGGGTGTTCCGGCGCCGGTGGTCGAGAACAGTACCGGGCTGGCGCCTACTACCGCCGCCATGGGGGGGCGGCCGCGGCAATAGCGAAAAAGGCTATGGCCAGGACGCCGAGTTTATTGGGCCTCAGTCCCGCTGGGCTGGGAGAGTCCCCGCGCTCTTCCGACCCAATGGTCGTTCGCAATGCGACTGATTCTTGATTCATGCGATGGCTCTTTTCGGGATGCAGGGCGTTAAGCCGATGCGAAAAAGGTGCCCCAATTTCGGTGCGTCAGTACGCGGAAGATGCAGGGGAGAAGCTGATTGCAATCGAGCGAACGTGGGTGACCGGGGCCACGCCCAGAACTCTACAAGTGTTTAGTTAGAGGTGTCAACGTATCCCTTTCGAGGAGTGGCAAAGACTAGACTCGGCGTATGAGCCAATCCCAACGTTCGGCCCGATTGCCCTATGGAGACGGCCGGGAGGCGTTGTTGTCAGCAGTGCTTGCTCTCGTGGGAGAGAAGGGGCTGCGGGGAGTTACCTACCGTGCCGTCGCCGCTCGGGCAGGCGTGAACCACACGCTGGTCACGCACCACTTCGGTTCCATCGAAGGTCTTCTGGCTGCCACGATGGAATGGGCTGTGCAACGGTCCATCGAGGAGACTGGCCTGGAGCGGATTGTCGACTTTGACGACAGTTTCGCTGATTCGCTCATTGCGACGGTGTCGGCTGAACCGGAACTGCAGCTCTTCCAGTTTGAGATGCTGCTTGAATCCCGTCGGAACCCGGAAGTACGGCCACTGGTTGAAAGGTTGTACGCCGCTTACATGCAGACCGTTGAGGATGCGCTGAGGCAACGCGGCCTGGTGGCGGATGATGCTGTTTCGCTGGCTATCTTTGCAGCATTGGACGGTCTCATGCTCCAGTTCCTGACCATCAGCGATCCGGTGAGAATCAGGGCAGCCGTGATTAAGGTCGGTCACATGGTGAGCCTTCTCGAATCCGCCAAGGACAGCGTTGACGGGAATTGACCAGGACTCGCAACCGGGCTCCGGTGTCACATGCCGTGAATGGTGGGCCGCAAAATTTGAAAAAAGATGAGGACGACGGCGGGAATCCCGCCGTCGTCCTTTGTTTGGTTCCTAGGCTCGATAGGCCCATTGTTCGAGTAGCCGCCCGTGGGCATCGTACTTTTGGACGGCCAGTCCTGGCCCTTGGTAGCTCATGCCGGCTAGAGGGTTGTGGTGGTCGTAGGTGAAGGCGATTAGTGGCCCACTTGAAACGACATCGTGCAGGTGAAACCGGGTTTGTCCGGCCCCTTTGCGGGCCAAGGCGCTAACTTCCTCCAGGCCTTGGTATGTCTTGTCGAGATCGACGATGTTGTATTGAACGTCGTCGTGGAAAGTGGCGATCAGGGGTTCCGGGTCCCCGTTGTTGTAGGCCGCCATCACGGTCCGGACTCTTTCGGATAGGGTGCTCACGACGCCGCTCCTGCTTTCCTTGGGGGTGCCGTTTTCAGGCCGCTGTCATGCCCTTCTTCGATGTTTTCTTGATTCGTTGGGGTGCGGGGGATGGCAAGGGCAGCGAGTGCCCCGGCTACCGCGACGCCTGCGATGAACAAGAGGGGCACGATGACATTGCCGGTCCAGTCCTGACCGAGCCCCATGACGTAAGGGCCAAGGAAGGACCCTATGGAGCCCACGGTGTTGATCAACGCGATGCCTGCGGCGGCCGCCGTCATGCCCTTGAGTTGTAGGTTGGTGACCGCCCAAATAATGGGGCCGGTGGCGGTAAAGAGTGCACTTGCGAGGGATATGCCGATGAGGGTGGGGACCAGTTGATCGCCGGTGGCCACACTGGCGACCAGTCCCAGTGCGGCCAGTACCATGCCCGTGACCAGTACCCGCCGGTGGGCCTGGCTGCGGTCGCAGTAGATGCCAAGGGCGATGGTCGCCACGACAGCGACTGCGAACGGGACGGAGGACAGATAGCCGATCGTCATTACATCCGTTACGCCGGTGTTCTTGATGATGGTTGGTATCCAGAAGACGACGGCGTAGATGCCTATGTAGTTGGCTGCCAGGATGACGCCGAGGAGCCAGACCCGCTTGTTGGTGATGGCCTTCTTGAACTGCGTTGTTGCTTTCTCACGCGCGCCGGCCGGGCCGAGGCTTGCCGCAATGGCGGTCTTTTCCTCATTGGTGAGCCACGCGGCGTCCTTCGGTGTGCTGGCGACGGCAAAGAAGAAGATAATGCCAAGGAGGGCTGCCGGAATGCCCTGGATCACGAAGAGCCATTGCCAGCCTGCGATACCGGCGAGTCCCCCCAGGCTGGACATGACCCAGCCGGAGAGGGGGCCGACGAACATGCTGCCGATGGGTCCTGCGATAACCAGCAGTGCCAGGGCCTGGGCGAGGCGTTTGCGTGGGAACCACTGGGATAGGAAGTAGACCATGCCTGGGTAGAAGCCGGCCTCTGCGATACCCAGGAAGATCCGGGCAATGTAGAACTGTTCAGTGTTTTGGACGAAGCCGGTAGCGATGGTGACAACGCCCCAGGTGACCATGATGCGGGCGATCCACATTTTTGCGCCGACGCGTTCGAGGATCATGTTGCTGGGCACTTCAAAGAAGATATAGGCGAGGAAGAAGATGCCGGCGCCGAGCCCGTAGGCGGCTGCCGAGAGACCGATGTCGGCACTCATTTCGAGCTTTGCGAAGCCGATATTGACCCGGTCGATGATGGCCACGGCGTAACAGATGGAGGCCAGGGGCAGAATTCGCCAGGCGAGTTTCTTGTAGAGGGTGGTTGGCAGGTCCCCGGTGCCTTCTGAAGCTGTGTTGTGGGTGTACGTCATTGTACGGACTCTTTCACTCGTCAGTGGGTTGTGTTGTGTGCTGGATGCAGGGCGGGGAATGTCCACCAGGTGTCGGGCTGCCACTCTGCCGATTCCCATGCCTGCCGTTGTTGCTGCCGGGGGTCCGGGACCACTGTTGGGGTGGTGTCCAGCAACATTGTCCACCGTTCTGTTCGCCGGTATTCCGGCCAGAAGGGCAGGTCCTGGCTTTCGGGTTTTCCGTGGTGGATGAAGGTTGTCCATGCCTGCCGGATTCCTGATGCCAGAGTCTGTAACGCCGGTTCTGCCGCTTCGAGTCCGATGTCCCAGACGAAGGGAACGTCGGCGCCATGGAACCCCCACTTCTCCTTGGGGGCGCCGGGGCTTGGAGCATCGAAGCGGTAACGCCAGCAGGACGCGTGTTCGGACTGGCTGTCGAGCAGCCGAATGGTGGGGATGCCGTACCGTTCGTCGGCCAGCACGGCGCAGTGGAGGCGGCGCTCATCCGCCTCTGGGAAGGCGCTCCGGTAAATGTCCAGCACTTGTTCTGCTTCGTCCCCGAAGATCTCCTGTAGGACGCGTGGTGACTGTTGCGATGCACACGGGTCGGCGAGGTCGTAGCTTCCGGCCTCGTTGGCTGTCACGCCGGCCATGATGTTGATCCCCCTGGCGCGGCCCTTGGCGAAGGCGTGGACCGGGGCCTCGGGAAGAATGAGTCCGTCTACGGTTGGGCGCCAGACCCAGGTTGCCCTGACGCCGGCGGCAATCTCCTGCTGTGCGGCGAGGATTGTCTCAACGGGCATCGTTAGGAGCTCCGTGGCATCCGCAGGGCTAAGGCCGAGGGTGCGAAGCAGTGCAGCGGTGACCTGCTCTGCGGTGTCGGGGGTGTTGAGGTGCTCGCCGCCACTTTGAATGATTCCGCGGTGGAACAGGCCCTCGGCCATTGGCGAGGCCATCAGATTGACCACGCTCTTGGCCCCGGCGGAAACACCGGCGATGGTGATGCGTGAAGGGTCTCCCCCGAATGCGGCCACGTTGTCCCGGACCCATTTCAGTGCAGCGATCTGGTCCAGTAGGCCTGCGTTCGCCGACGAGGCGTACTGCTCGCCGAGGAGGTGGTCCAGCTTGAGGAAGCCGAGGGCTCCCAGCCTGTAGTTGACGGTGACCACGATGGTGCCTTCGAGGGCGAGGGCTGTCCCGTCGCCGATAAAGTTGGCTCCTGATCCCCAGGTGTATCCGCCGCCGTGGAACCAGACCAGAACCGGACAGGGCGAGTTTGCCGACTGCATCGGTGCGGTGATGTTGAGGAAGAGGCAGTCCTCACCCATGGGCGAGTCATCGTCCGACGGCGTTGCCCCGCCAGGCGGCACGAGCTCGGCCGCGAGCACCTGCGGGGCACGCGTTGGAAACGTGGTCACGTCCAGAATGCCCTCCCACGGCTCTGCCGGCTGGGGAGCCTGCCACCGCAGGGCTCCGGTCGGGGGAGCGGCGTACCGTATCCCGCGCCAGCTGATGGTGCCATCGTTCGTGACCCCGCGAACTGCTCCCTGACGCGTCATTGCGACTGTGCCTGTCATTGCTTTTCCTTCACTAGGTATCGACTTCGTCAACAATCGTGTGCTGGGTCACGTGTTTCCGACAATGATTTCTGGATAAGTGGAAGAATCAGCCAAAAGTCTGGCGGAAAGTCTAGAGTTGGAGGTGACAAAGAAGTCGTAAAAGGGAGCGGGAAATGGATGTGCTGGATGAGCTGGACCAGCGGATTGTCGGCGCCCTCCAGGTAGACGGGCGCGCCTCGTGGGCGAAAGTGGCCGCATCATTGGGGGAGGCCGAACGGACGGTGGCGCGGAGGGGCTCCGAGCTCCTCCGGGACGGGCGGGTGCGGATACGCGCGTTGCCGAATCCGAGCCGCTTCAGGCATCTGGAACAGTTTGTGTTGAAGGTTGCCTGCAATCCGGGCTCAGCAGGAATAGCCGCTGCGGCCCTCGCGCGACGGCCGGAGACCTTGTACACCTACATCCTCACCGGTTCGGCGGATTGTGCGGCGGAGTTTTCCAGCCCTGCTTCCAAGTTTGCAGAGCTGCTCATCCGGGACATAGGGAGCATCCCGGGGGTGAGGTCGGCCGCCACGTATCCGGTCCTCAGCTATCCCAGGACCATGCATCAGTGGAATCCCGGCGTCTTGACGCCGGCGGAGATTGAGGCGATGGGCGGAACCCGGTACTCGGAGGCTCCCACCGCCCTGGAGCACGTGGAGCAATTGGGCAAAGAGGACCGGCAGATTCTCCGGGCACTGGAACGCGATGGCCGCGCCAGTTATGAGGAACTGGCGCGTATCACTGGGCTCTCAGTGCAGACCGCCCAGCGCAGGGTGGAGCGGATGCGGCGCGAGGGCACATTGTTCATCCGTGCGGTCTTCGAGCCTGCGCTGCTCGGTTTGCCGGTGGAGGTTCTGCTGTGGGTCAAGGTGCCGTTTCCAGAACTGGACCGTGTGGAAGCGGAAATGCTTCCTTCTTCGTCAGTACGGTATGCCGCGGTCCTCGCCGGTGACTTCCAGCTTGTTGTCGATGCCGTATTTCCAAGCCGCGCAGCACTTTCTACCTATCTAAAAGGGGCTGAGTGGGCCACGCGGGCGCAGGCCATCGAGCCTGCCGTGGTGGTAGACGCGTTGAAGCGCAGCGGAACGATGGCGTTGTCGTTCGGCGAAGACCCCGGCGGGTACAGCTCCTGACAGGTTTGCCGTCGTGGCCGCTGTGGCAACACGACTTCCAGGCACTACGCCAATGTGTTCAGCGTTTCCTGCTCGGCGGCGATGGTGGTGTTCCCGCCGTGGCCGGTGCGGACCACGGTGTCGGCCGGGAGGGTCAGGAGCCGTTCGCGGATGGAGGCGAGGATGGTGGGGTAGTCGCTGTAGGACCGGCCGGTGGCGCCTGGGCCGCCGTTGAACAGCGTGTCCCCGGTGAAGACCGTCCCCTCGCTTTCCAGGTGGAAGCAGGTGGACCCGGGCGAGTGGCCGGGTGTGTGGATTGCCTTCAGGGTTGCCCCGCCCACCTGGAACACGTCGCCGTCGGAGTGGTAGTGGTCCGGTTTGGCGTCCGGGTAGACCTGCTCCCAGAGCACCAGGTCCTCCTTGTTCAGGTGGATCGGTGCGCCCAGGGCATCGGCGACTTCGCGTGCGGCGCCGATGTGGTCGTTGTGCGCGTGCGTGAGCAGGATGGCCTTCACCTTCCGGCTGCGGACCTGGGCGATGATCGCGGCGGCGTCGTGCGGCGCGTCGATGATGATGCATTCCTCGTCATTGCCCACGATCCAGACGTTGTTGTCCACGTCCCAGGTGCCGCCGTCGAGCGAAAATGTGCCGGAGGTGACCAGGTTTTCGATGGTGACGCTCATGCGGACGCCCCGGCCGGCTGGACCTCGACGACGGAGCGCAGCACCTTGCCCTCGTGCATCTTGCCGAACGCTTCCTCGACCTGGTCGATGGTGATCCGCTCGGACACGAACGCATCCAGGTCCAGGTTGCCCTGCTTGTAGTGCGAGACGAGCATCGGGAAGTCGCGGGAGGGCAGGCAGTCGCCGTACCAGGAGGACTTCAGCGACCCGCCGCGGCCAAAGACATCCAGCAGCGGCAGTTCCAGCGTCATCTCCGGCGTCGGGACACCCACCAGCACCACGCGGCCGGCAAGGTCGCGGGCGTAGAAGGCCTGCTTGTAGGTTTCAGGGCGGCCGACGGCGTCAATCACCACGTCCGCTCCGTGGCCTCCGGTGAGGGCGCGGATGGCTTCCACGGCGTCCTCCTGGCGCGAGTTCACGCCGTGGGTGGCGCCGAGCGACTTGGCCATGTCGATCTTGTTGTCGTCGATGTCCACGGCGATGATCGTCGTGGCACCGGCCAGCCTGGCCCCGGCGACCGCAGCGATGCCCACGCCGCCGCAGCCAATGACGGCCACGGATTCCCCGCGCTTGACCTCGCCGGTGTTGATCGCGGCGCCGATGCCGGCCATGATGCCGCAACCCAGCAGCCCCACGGCGGCTGCGTCAACGTCCGGGTCCACCTTGGTGCACTGCCCGGCGGCGACCAGCGTCTTCTCGGCGAAAGCGCCGATGCCCAGGGCCGGCGAAAGCACGGTTCCATCCTCCAGGGTCATCTTCTGCGTGGCGTTGTGCGTGTTGAAGCAGTACTGCGGCTGGCCCTTGGCGCACGCACGGCACTGCCCGCAGACGGCACGCCAGTTAAGGATCACCCGGTCGCCGGGGGCCACGGACGTGACGTCGGGGCCGACAGCACTGACCACACCGGTGGCTTCATGGCCCAGGAGGTACGGGAAGTCGTTTCCGATACCGCCCTGCTTGTAGTGCAGGTCGGTGTGGCAGACGCCGCAGGTCAGGATGTCCACCAGCGCCTCCCCCGGCCCCGGATCCGGCACCAGGATGGTCTCCAACGACACAGGGGCGTTCTTCTCCTTAACCACAACTGCTTGGACTTTATGAACCATGAATGTGCACCTTCGTTTGCGTTCTTGCTGTTGAACCGGGGCGGATCAGATGTCTTTAGTGTCGAGATGCCAGATTCTGTGGGTCCCGACGCTGAGAAGCTGGCGGTCACCACTGGAGATTCTGCGGACCCAGATCACGCCTATCTCTGCTGCTGTTTCTTCTACTTGGAGCCCGTCTTGGTAGAAGAGGTCTTCTGAGACGGCAACCCTGTCGCCGGCCCGGAGCATGGACCAGTCCTTTACCTCAACTGCACGGGTGTGGCGGTTCAAGTAATCCTCCGCAATGTCGATTGGCACTACTGGGTCGCTGTATCTAGCGTGCGGCCCTTAGCCTTGGCCTTCCGCGGTGGGGGCACCGCCTGCGGCGGTGCCCCCACCAGTCAGTGGTGTTTTAGCCGTTGATTACCTGGGGGACGCCGAGGTGTTTGAGTCCTTCGACGCCGAATTCGAGGCCGTAGCCGGATTGTTTTGCGCCGCCGAAGGGGATGCGTGGGTCGACGGCGCCGTGTTTGTTGATCCAGACGGTGCCGGCTTGGATGCGGGCGGCGACATTGCGGGCTGTTGCCGGGTCTGAGGACCAGACGGAGGCGCCGAGTCCGACGTCGAGGGCGTTTGCTTTCTGGATTGCTTCGTCGATGGTGCTGTAGCGGATGATGGGCAGGGCGGGGCCGAATTGTTCTTCGGCGACGAGTGGGTTGTCGTTGTCAATGTCGGCCACGAGGGTGGTGGGGTAGAAGTAGCCGGGCTGGTCAGTGTCCGGGTTTCCGCCGAGGAGGACGCGGGCTCCGGAGGCTTTGGCGGCCTCCACGAGGTTCGCGACGATCTCGTATTGTGCCTTGTTCTGCAGCGGTCCGAGGACGTTCTTTTCGTCCAGGCCGTTACCCATCGGCATGGCCTTGGCCACGTTGGTGAGCTCCTCGCAGACGGCGTCGTAGATGTCGTCGTGGACGTAGAGGCGTTTCAGGGCGGCGCAGGTTTGGCCGGTGTTGATGAAGGCGCCCCAGAACAGGCCTTCGGCGATGGCCTTCGGGTCGGCGTCGGGCAGGACGATGCCGGCGTCGTTACCTCCCAGTTCCAGGGTGAGCCGCTTGACGGTGTCCGCGGAGGATTTGATGATCGCTTTGCCGGTGGCGGTGGAGCCGGTGAACATGATCTTCCCGATGGCGGGGTGCGAGGCGAGGGCCTCGCCTACATCGCGTCCGCCGGAGACTACGGTGAGGAGCCCTTCGGGCAGGGCTTCGTTGATGGTTTCAACGAGGGCAAGCACGCTGAGCGGGGTGTGTTCGGAGGGTTTGACCACTACGGCGTTGCCCATTCTCAGCGCGGGGGCGACCTGCCAGACGGTGATCATCATGGGCCAGTTCCACGGCCCGATGGCCCCGACGACGCCGATGGGCCGGTAATGCAGCTCGGCGCGTGTTTCACCGTCATCGACCAGGGTTTCGGCTTCGAGCGGTGTCCCTGCGGCGGCGCGGAGCCAGGCCGCGCAGGCGCCGACTTCGAAGCGGGCGTTGGGGCCGTTCAGCGGTTTGCCCTGCTCGCGGGAAAGCAGCTGGGCGAGTTCTTCGGCGCGGGCTTCGATGGCGTCGGCGGCCTTCAACAGTGCAGCGGACCGTGCCTCGTGGCCGAACTCGGCCCAGCCGGGCTGGGCGGCGACTGCCACGTCGATGGCGTGCTGCAGGTCCGCGACCGTATGCACCGGGGCGTCTCCGACGGGTTCACCGGTGGCGGGATTGAAGATGGTCCGGGCAGCAACGGAGCCCTCGGTCAGGACAGGCGTGGTGTTCATGGCATTCTCCTCATTGAGTGGTTAGTTGTTGTTCCGCGTGAATCCGGGATGGTCACCATTGGTTTTGATCAGTAGGGCCGTCGAGTGTTTCCAGTGCCAGACGGAGTTGCTCGATCATGTGTTGGGCGTGTTCGAGTTCGAAGACGAGCGGTGGCCTCATTTTGAGGACGTTTTCGTGGCGACCGATCTTTCCGATGAGAACGCCGCGGGAACGCATCTCTTCTGTGAGTGCCTTGGTGGCGGCGGGGTCCGGCGTCGCATCGTCGGTATTGACGATTTCCAGGCCAAAGAAGAGGCCCCTGCCGCGTACGCCCTTGATCCTGGGGTTGCCCTTAGTAAGGGCTGCGAGTTCGTCAGCGATGAACTTGCCGAGTTGGTGTGCATTTTCAACAAGCCCGTTCTCTTCCATGACCTGGAGCACAGCAAGGCCGGCTGCCGACGAAACGGGGTTTCCAGCAAATGTGTTGAAGTAGGTGTTGTTTTCCCCGAATTCCTCCATCAGTGCGTGCGTGGTGATGACGCCACCTACGGGGTGGCCGTTGCCCATCGGCTTGCCAAGTGTCACCAGATCAGGGGTGGTGCCGAAAGCCTGGTGGCCCCACATGTGGTTGCCGGTCCGTCCGAAGCCTGACTGGACCTCGTCCGCGATGATCAGTCCGCCGGCAGCACGGACCCGGTCGGTGACTGCCTCGATGTAGCCGGCGGGGGTCTGCAGGAGTCCCTCGGTTGAGAACAGCGGGTCATACAGGATGGCTGAGACGCCGTAGCCTTCGGCCTGGAGCGAGGAGATGGCTGCGTCGACGTCGCGCAGCGCTTCCTGGAGGAGGCGCTTTCGTTTAGCCGGTGTCAGCCCTGCTGCGTCCGGAATACGAATGGGGCGTACGTGGGCGCCGAGGGGTTCTTTGACCTGGAGGCCGGTGGTCAGTTCGGCAAGGGTCGTGGTGTTGCCGTGGTAGCTGTGGTCCGAAATAAGGATGCCGGTGTTGCCGGTGTGTTGCCGTGCGATTCGCAGCGCGAGCTCGTTTGCTTCTGATCCGCTGTTGGTGAAGAACACCCGCTCCAAGGGGGAATCGAAGAGCGCCAGCAGCTTTTCGGCGTACTCAACGACGCGTGAGTTGAGGTACCTAGTGTGGAGGTTGATGGTCTGCAGCTGGGTTGTGATTGCTTCGCGGACGACGGGGTTGGAGTGTCCGACGTGGGGAACGTTGTTGTAGACATCCAGGTAGGTCTTGCCGGTGGCGTCGTGGACCCACACGCCCTCGCCGGCCACGATTTCCAGGGGAGTGGCATAGAACAGCGGGGAGTGGCGCCCGATGGTGCGTTCGCGGCGGTTAATGAGACCTTCCTGGAGGAGTGCGTCGGGTGCCGGTTCTGTGGCTGTTTCGAGTGTCATTGCTGTCCTTGGCCGTTGGTGCGGATTTGAGTCCGGAACATGAGTCGGTGGGTGTTGCCGGGGTCGGACGGTCGATGGCCGGCCCCGGCAACCGGTTAGAGGGCTTGGGCGCCGGCAGTAGCGACCAGGTGGTCGTTTTCCACGGTGCTGCCGCTGACACCGATGGCGCCGATGGTCACCCCGTCTTTGGTCAGTGGGATGCCTCCGGGAAAGGTGATCAGGCCGCCATTGGACACTTCGATGTTGAACAGCGGTCCGCCGGGCTGCGAGATGGAGCCGATGTCTCCGGTGGGCATGTCGAAGTAACGGGCCGTGCGTGCCTTTTTGATGGCGATGTCGATACTGCCGAGCCACGCACCGTCCATGCGGGTGAAGGCCTTGAGGTTTCCGCCGGCGTCTACAACGGCAATGTTCATCAGGGTTTCCGAGGCCAGGGCTGCCTCTCGTGCCGCTTCAACTATCTTGTGTGCTTCTTGCTGTGTGATGTCGTTCATCTGTTGCTCCGAAATCTTTTCCTGTTTATGGGCGTAGTCGTATCGACTGGTGTAGAGCCAGCCTTGGTTAGGCGCTAACGCGTGGCGGGGGGTGTTAGACGAGAGCTGCTGGTTTTGCGGCTGCCTTTATTAGGTCGGGGAAGTCAGGGGCTGTTATTTCGGTGATCAGCCCTTCCCAACAGGTACGCAGTTCCCCTGCGTAGTCGGCGTCGTCGTTGGGCGCAGCGTTCCCCATTGCGGTGATCCACAGTCCACTGTTGGACCAATGAGCCACCGCCATGAAGAGCCTGGCGCGGGCCATTTTTACTGGGTCAGTGTTGCCGAAGTAGGCCTCGAAGAGTGCCTGTGCCTTCTCTTTCCCGAATCCGTTTTGCGCTGCAATAAATCCAATCTCGTAGCACGGGTCCGAGTTGCCGGCGAGGTCCCAGTCGATAATGTTGTAGTTCATCGAGGAGGTGTCCTTGATGATGTTTGCATCCCAAATGTCCAGATGGCAGGGAACAAACTGGGACGGATCCAGGGCCAGGACGGTCTCCAGACGGTCCATCAGGGCCTGGATGGCTGACGTTCCGGGCGGCAGCTCGATACCTTGTCTTCTGGCGGCCTCCATCCTTTGTCGGGCCAGGTTGAAGGGGTTGATGTCGTTGAGGAACCGGCGGCCGGAGTGATGAAGCCGTTGAAGGGCAGGGACGAGTCGGGTGACGGAGTCATCGTCGTCGCTTAGCCTCGGGTGGCCTCCCGGAACAAAGTCGAGAGCCAGCGCCAAGGGTTCGTTTGAGACTGTTATGACGGGCGCGCCTACGCCGATCTCGGCGGCAATTCTCGTGTTTTCCAGAACAACGTGGGCGGCGGGCAGAACTCCTACCGTTTCCCAGTAGTTGTTCCAGAGCTTGACGACGCAACGACGGGAACCGTCCTCGACGAGGTAGTTCTTATGGGCCTGGCCGCCGGAGAGGGAATGTGCGGTGACGTGACAGCCACCCCAGTCGGGGTTCGTCGAAAGCACCGCCTCAATGCTGGTGATTTCGGTATCAGGGACGATGGTCATTAGGATTGGATGTCCTTCGATGTTCGAATGCAGGTGCACTGTGTTGGGGTCGGAGGTTGTCCTGGCTGCACTGTTCGCACTGTTTCACGAGCTCCCACAAGCTCTGTAACGGTGCGGTCAGGACATCTGCCGGTGTCATGTTTACGCCTTTGCTGTGGCGAAGCGTGAAGGCAGGAACAGGTTTGTTTCGGGGCGGGAAACGCCGTCGACATGATCGGCCAGCATTTCACCAACAACCGCTGCATAGCGGAACCCTCGGCCCATGTCTCCGGTGCCGATGACGACATTGGACGACTCCGGGTGTCCACCGATAACCCAATGGCCGTCCTCCACCTCAGACCACATGCATACGGTGGTCGATACCGGGTTGGTGTCGATGTCCGGAAGCCTGGCGCTGAGGACTTCCTGGATCCGTTCGAGGTCTCCGGGCCTGAGGTCCTGACTGAGGTCCTCGGGATCGATCCAGTTTCCCTTCCCGGGGACAGAGAACTTCCATTCACCGTTAGGCTCGGAGCAACCGTAAGCCGGTGCCTCGTCCGATCCTGGGGGCTTGGCGAAGTAGATGGCCGGCTTCGGTGGCCCGTCCTGGCGGAAATTGGCCAGCACCTGACGGTCCACCTTGTAGGGCAGATCCAGTTGCATCAAATGGTTGGCGCGGGCACCCACGGTGACGACGACCTTGTCGGCTGAATAGTTACCCTGATCGGTGCTCACGACGATGCCCGAAGCGCTCTCATCCCAGCCTTGAACCGCTTCTCCCGTGCGCAGGGTTGCGCCGAGCCGGCGAGCCTCCGACTGCAGGGCCTTGATGGCGGGGTGGACGAGGGCAACGGTGCCGTTTGGCTCCCATACGGCGACTTCGTCGTCTTTAATCGTGGCCCAAGGGAACCGCTTCCGTGCCGTCGACGCGTTGAGGGCATCGTACTCAAAATCGGACGCGTTCAGGGATGCCACCGTTTTGTCGAACCACATTGATCCGGGTTCGCCGACGAACACAGTTCCCGAACGTTCCAACAGCCGGGTCCCGGTTTTCGCGGCCAACTCGTCCCACAACTCAAAGGTCCGCTTTGTGAAGGTGGTGTACTGGGCTCCTGCACTGCTGGATTGCCGGGCCAGCCGTGTGGCGCCTCCGTGCGAGCCGTGCATGTGTGGCGGTGCGAACTTATCCAGGCCGAGCACGGACTTGCCGCGGGCTGCCAAGTGCCACGCCGCCGATGAGCCCCAGGGGCCCAATCCAATGACGATGACGTCGTAGTGTTGTGTTGACACAAATTCCTCCGTTAGTGGTTTTCGGACCCTTGGCGGGTCAGACAGTGGCTCGTACTAGAAGTCCGTCCATGAGCAACCGGATAGCCGCGACCGCTGGCCCGGCGTTCGCCGGCTCACGTGCTGCAGCAGCCCCGGCAGCGCGGATCGCCCCGGTTATCATTGCAGCCAAGGCCTCAGTCGGTGCGTCCTCCGGCAAGGTGCCGCTGTCCTTGGCATCCTTCAGATCCCGCGCAATGAGCTCTTCGAAAGAGCGGGAAGTCGAGCCCATGACGTCCGATAGTGCTGACACCAGGTCCGGTCCCATCACCCCGTAGAACCGGCCCTTGGGCTCCTTTGTCGCCTCCACCAACGCCGTGGCCAGCGCCGTGATTCTTGCGCCGGGGTCCGTCAGGGGATCCCGCAAGCTGATCCCTCGTACGTACACGGCGTCGGCGATCCGCAGATAAACTTCGCGGACAATTTCGTCCCTTCCGCCGGGGAAGTGGGCATAAATGGTGCCCCTCGAAATACCCGCCTGCTGGCTGAGGACCTCGAGCGCGGTAGAGGCGTACCCCTCCGAACTCAGCAGCTCAGCTGCGGTGTCGAGAATGTCGCCGCGGGTTCTCATGCGGTTGCGTTCCCGAAGGGAGAGGGGCTTGTTGGAGGCACTCATTTCTGGTCCTTCGTGCGGGGTGCTGGTGATCTGCTTCACATGATTGCACATCAGATCCTAAAAGTGAACAGTCTGTGCAAACTTTGAAGAAGAGGTACGCGGCCGCTCCGATGCGGTTGAAAACATTGAACACTATGCCTAAGTTCTGAACTAGTCATGCAACAAACATTTAACGTGTTCTATTGCAGTACGAAACATTCAGTGTTTACCTTTTATGTATGAAACAGGTCACACCAGGCTTGGCTGGCCCTAACTCCCTTGAGGGCGTCCGGAACTTCCGAAGCCTCGGGGGACTGCCAGCGCACGGAGGATCCCGTGTGGCTGAAGGCATGGTGTACAGGAGTGGACACTTCGGATACTCGACAGCCCTGGACCGTCAGAGGCTGGAGGCGGCACGCCTGCACTTCATGGATCTGCGAAGTCCTTGGGAATCCGACGCCGAAGACCGTTGCGTGCCTGCGCTAACGGCTGTACAAACGCCACTTCAGGCTCAAGACAGCAGGGACGCGTGCCTGTGGTCTGCGGTTCGCGAAGGTCGCGTGAGCGAGCTTGGCAGGACGCTGACTGCTGCGGAGGCTGAAGAGGTAATGCACCGGCTCTATGCCCGTGACATAGCCGGCAACCCATCGGTATTTGCCAATTTCCTTCAGTCATTGGCTCGAGTTGAGCTGCCTGTCGTCGTCCACTGCTCGGCAGGGAAGGACAGAACCGGATGGGCAATAGCCATCCTTTTGACCATCCTGGGAGTACCTGAAACCGCAATCCTCGAAGACTACGTTCAGAGTTCATTGCCGGAGAACCAATACCTCATCAGAGATTCCGCAGGCAGCGTCGCGCCCATCGACAGGCACCTGCGAACAGTCATCACACCCTTGCTGGAAGCGCGGCAAGGGTACCTCGAAGCCGCATGGCACAGCGTGGAGCACGCCTGGGGATCACGTCACTCCTACTTGGAAGACGGACTCGGCATCACTCCGGCGCTCACAAACAAACTCAAGGCACGGCTCCTCGTCTGAGGAAGCCCGACCACGGCTACGGCCATTATCTGCCCGAAAGAGAAAACCCATGATTGATAATGTCAGCGAGTTGCCGGCAACGACGCCGTCCAGCACACCTGTCCCACCGCAAGCAGGCCATCTCCGCTCAAATAAACTCGGCGTCTTCGCCATCGCCTTTTTCGTCATCGCAGCGGCGGCCCCCATGGCAGCCGTCGTGGGCACCGGTCCCGTGGTCTTTGCTGCGGTTGGACCGGCAGCCCCCTTGATCTACGCGATCGCTGCCCTGCTCATCGCACTCTTCGCCGTCGGATACCTGCGCATGAGCAGGTATGTCACCAACGCCGGCGGCTTCGTCGCCTACATCGCCAAAGGCCTAGGTACACCCTGGGCCACGGCAGGAGCTGGTCTGGCGCTGCTGATGTACCTCAGCTTGCAGGTCGGGCTCTGGTCGCAGTTCGGCGTCTTCGCCGGGCAGTTGCTGGAGAGCATCACGGGACTCTCCGTGCCCCCGCTCGTCTGGATTGTCGCGTTGCTTCTGATCTCCACGGCACTCACTATGCGGGGCGTCGACACGAGCATCCGACTCTTGGCCGTCCTCATCATTGGTGAAACGCTCGTAGTGGCTGCCCTCGTTATCGTGCTCGTTGCCAGCAAGGGGCCAGGAGTCTTCACATTCTCTGGCTTCACGCCAGAAAACCTCTTCAGCCCGGGCCTGGGCATTGCATTGCTGTTCGCCTTCCTGTGCTTCACCAGCTTCGAAGCAACCGTGGTTTTCTCTGAAGAAGCAATCAACCCCCGCAAGACGATCCCGCGGGCCCTCTACGCCGTGATTGCCTTTGTCGGAATTTTTTACACGCTCTCCATCTGGGTTATCGGAGGGGCCATCGGGGTGGACAACATCCAACAGGCGGCAACGGATGACCCTGCGGGATTCATCTTCAACCTCGCCTCCGAAAGTGGAGGGAGCGTCTTGAGCATGGCCATGCAGGTTCTCGTCGTGACCAGTTACCTCGCCATGCTGCTGGGCCTGATGAACATGTTCGCCCGCTACCTTTTCGCCCTCAGCCGTGCCGGAGTCCTGCCGGCCAGGCTGGCCACCGTTTCCAAGGATGGGAGTCCCGCCACCGCAGCCCTGGCCAACGGCGTCGCCGTCGGCATCGTCGTGGTTGCCTTCCTGGTCTTCGGCGCAGATCCGCTGACCGTCGTGTTCGCCTGGTTCAGCGCCTTGGCAACGGCAGCCTTCATCACCATCCTCATCGTGGCGTCCGTATCCATCGTCGTGTTCTTCTTCCGGACCAAAGACAACACCAGTATCTGGGCGACCAAGATCGCACCCACTCTCTCCACCCTGATCCTCTCCTACATCGGCTACGTGACGGTCGAGAACTACGACTCCCTCATTGGGCCTGACAACGCTGCCGCGAAATGGCTGCTCGTCCTCATTCCCGCCGCGATGCTTGGCGGCCTGGTTTTCGGCAGGAGCAGACGCGACATCGACTACGCCAAAGAAGTAATCTGACGCGGATACCTTGCTGCCGCCCCTCTGGCGGCAGCAAGGTATCCGCCATCGTCGATGGGGAAAGCATTTCGGCATTGAAGCCACCAGAATGACGCGCAAAGGTACGCCGCACCCTTGTTTAAGTCGAAGGGTTAGTCCTTCATGAGACGGCAACAGCACACACTCCGAAACAGAACCGGGAGATCCAAATAACCCCCACACCAGTTGCAGTTATTACGGGCGGAGGAACCGGAATCGGAGCCGCCACCGCCGCAGCACTCCGGGGCCAAGGGTGGGAAGTTGTCATCTGTGGACGCCGGCGGGAAGCTATCGCCAAGGTCGCTGAAACAACCGGCGCCCACGCTATTGTCGCAGACGTCGCTTCGGTTTCCGATATGGAACGGCTGGTCGAGGACACCGTGGATCAATTCGGCACCATCAACGGCCTGGTACTGAATGCCGGAATTGTCCGTGCCGGCAGTGCCGGCGAGCTGTCCGATGAAGACTGGAACGCCATGGTCAGCACCAACCTCACCGGGCCCTTCCTACTAGTCCGTGCCGCCTTGCCGCACCTGATCAAAGCCAACGGCTCGATCGTAGGGGTGGCCTCGGCGGCCGCACTTCGGGCTACCGCTGGAATCGCCGGTTACGATGCCACGAAGGCCGGCCTTGCCATGTTGATGCAGTCCGTGGCCGTCGACTACGGACCGCGCGGGGTGCGCGCCAACGCAGTATGCCCTGGCTGGACCCGGACAGAGATGGCCGACATGGAGATGGGCGAATTCGCTGAACACAGCGGCATCGATCGCGAGGAAGCCTATAGCCTCGCCACAGCGTTCGTCCCAAGCCGGCGCCCGGTCGCATCCTCCGAGGTCGCCGATGTCATTGCCTGGCTGCTTTCCGATCAGGCCTCGTACGTCAACGCCGCCACGATCCCGGTGGATGGGGGGCTGATCGCAGTCGAGCCCGGCGCCATCGCCTTCGACCCCCGGGTCAGTATCTGCACCACTGGCACCGACGGACCCACCCCGGCGATGCAAGCGATTCCCTGACTAACCACTACAGCCCGTCTTTCACGAGTTAATTGGAAAAGGAGTGTGGACTTTGTCCACACTCCTGGTCCCGGACTATCCCGTACTGCCTCCAAATGCGCCCGTATTTCCGATGTTTTCGCGGGCTCCCAGTGTTTGCAAGGGCGAGAATGTAGTTCGAGTCCCACCTCGGGCACAGTGTTTTCCCTCGTCAGAGGTCTTCTTGCTTTGACGTGTTGACAAAGCTTGCGCTGGGGCGCCTCTGACGCTAACGGTGCGGGCTTTGGCCTGGCTGCCGCGGAGCCTATTCAGGGGTGTGGGGTGGCGGGCTCAAGTCCCTGGCTGGTGGGCCTTCCGCCTGCTGTGGCAGGGGTTCCGCGTTTCCTCGTTCCGGTTTCTCGGGTGGGCCCGGGGTGGGCCTATACCTATTCATGGGCCGGGGGGCGCTCAGCCCCCGCGCTGGACGCCATAGTCTTCAGCACGACTTGCCAGGCGCCGATGCCTTCCACCACGACCTGCTGGGCGCCGATGACCCGGCCAGCCTCTTTACCCTTCCTGCCTGAGACACCAGCAATTGCCGGTTTCGCCCCGGCTGGAAGAGGGCCATCAATAAATTGCCGGAGTGGCTGCTGCGGCGATTGGAGAAGGCCATGCGCAAGGCACTGCTGTGCAAACTGAACATTCACCACGAATGGCATGTCGAGCACGCCGATGACGGAGGCCCCTGCAGCCGCTGCCGGCGGTGCGGTAAGGACGCCGATGACCGCGCCGGTGGGCGTCGCGGCGGCGAGTTCAGTAAGTGGCTGGGGCTCAGTGGATGGCTGGGGCCGACCGGAGGGGGCGGGTGGGTTAGGCAGTGCCTTTCTTCAGTGACCCGGTTTGCAGATGCGGTCCAGGGCTTCGTTGAGTGAGGTTTCGATCCGGTCGTTCAGATCGTAGCGCTTGTCTTGGGTTGAGGGGTCCTCAAGCTCGGTGGGCATCGGTGGTGTTGTAACTGTCAGGGCGGCCTGGTACGCCCCGTCTCCACTGCTGACCGCGACGGTCTGGTAGTCCAAGAACGTGCCCCGGCCCTCGTGCCGCGAGTCCTTCGAGCATCCGTCTGCATGCTCCCACACGCCGAGCCCGTACGGGCTAAAACCGGGGCTGGTTTTCATTTCCCGCAGGGAGGACGCTGAGAAGGCCCGTCCTTGGAAGATTCCGGCCATGAGGAGGTTCAGGTCCTCCATCGTCGAGACCGCGCCGGCTGCCGGGTTGCCGACCGTGATTGTGTTGTCTGTGATGTCTACCCTCTCACCGTGCAGGGTCACGTAGCCGTGCAAGAGCCCGTTCTCGTGAGGGTCGACATGATCCAGGCTGGTGTTCTTCAAGCCGAGAGGGTCAAAGACCTGCTCCTGCATGATTTGGACGTAGGGCTTGTGCCGCAGCGTCTGGACCAGGAGGCCGAGTGCGAAATAGTTGGTGTTTGAGTACTTAAATGACCCGACATCGGTCGCGGTCCAGGGGAGGGTTCCTGCCAGTTGCAGGCCCCGCTCCATCGAGAGTGTTTGGGCCAGCCCAGAGCGGAAGTCAACATCCTTCGGCAGGGCATCGTTGACTTCGGGCATTCCGGACGTATGGCTGAGCAGCTGCCTCACGGTGATCGGAGCCGGCGGCTTGAGCGAGGAAGTGAATCCAGGGATGACGTCATTGACGGGATCGTCGAGGCCGATGAGGTTGTCGTCCACGAGCTTCAGCACGGCCACGGCCGTCATCGTCTTGGTGACACTGGCAACTTGGGCACGGTCCGTAGGCTGCGCCGGGGTCTTGGTCTCAAGGTCCCGCACGCCATACGCCCTGGACCACTCGCCCTCGGGCCAACGAATCTGGACGACGACGGCTACCGCGCCTTCGTCCAGGAACAGTTGGACCTGATTTTCCAGCGAAGCGAGAGGACTCGGTGAGCTTGACGACGGTGCAGGCTCATCGGTGGAATAGGTACAGCCAGTAAGAAGGAGCACGACTGCGAGTCCCACCCGCTTCCAAACGCGATTATTCCTACTCATTGCCGCATCCGCTCGGGACGATATGACAGATTCGGGGCCGCCCGCGGCCCCGGTCCGGCCAGACCTGCAGCGACACCGCCGCCCCAGCCCTACCATTTTATGACTGGGCGATCTGGTGGGGAAGTAACGGAAACGGCGCCAATCCTAGGAGAACCCCGCGGAGCGGCTGCGGACAACCGTGCGGTAACTGCCTGTACCCTCCAACACCCGCGAGGGCCATCATTGAAAGTGCCAGATACGCGGATTGGAGAAGGCCATGTTGAAGGCGCTGCTGTGCAAACTGAACATCCACCATCAATGGCATGTCGAACACGCCGAGGACGGCAGCCTGTACAAGCGCTGTCGCCGGTGCGGCAAAGACGATGATGAGCGCCAGAGAGGAGGAGGAGAGTTCAGCGGCTGGGCAGGGCCCGTCGGAGGAGGCTTGATCTAGCCCGCCTTTGATCAAAGTCGGTCTCTATCCCGTTGCTTGGCCAGAAGACGTGGCCGAGCATCCGAAGATTGGCGGCCGGGTGCTGGCACCAGGGCTCTAGCTTAGGGCCGCGCAGATATCGATGGCCGTTCCGGATACGCTTTGCACGTCGAAAACACCCTCCGGGTCGATGGTAAAGACGACGGTGCCTATGTATTGAGTTGTGGATGGGCCGGCCGGAATGTCACTGGGGAACAGAATCAGGCCCGTATGCCCACTAATTCGGACGGTCGCTGCCCCGGTCTTTGGATCAACAACGGTTTTCGAAACGCTCCCGTTGGACCGGAACGTAATCGATTTCCCTGTGTCACTGTTTGTATAAGTCAGGGTGTATCCCTTTCCAGCCTCGATGATAAGACCCACATCGCCGTTGTGGACTGTGAGCTCATGCGTCCTGGCCGTAGAGCCGGTTCCTAATACGTCCAGAGGGAATTCACAGGCCACGCCGGCGTCAAAATTCACGTCAAGATCCGGAGCGGCCGTTGCTGAGGGAGCCGAGACAATAGCCAGGGACGTAGCACCCATGAACGACACGAGGGCGGTTAAAAAGCGTTTCATTGAAATATCTCCAAAGCCCGGGAAGCATTGCCTCCGGTGAAAAGCACGCGGTGCGGTGCGGATATGCAGCTCCACCGATCCGAGATGGTCTGCGTGGTGCCACTCATTCTGGGAATCGATTGGCATGGACCGTTGGGCATTACGAAATGCCCAACGGAGGTAAATGCCATCCGCTGATGCCTACGTTAGAGATCAGGGTGACGGCGGTTACGAGCGCGTTCAGATGGTTGATGATCAGAAATGATGCGAGGACCAGGGCGACGAGAAGAGCCACGGACCACAAGATGATGATCAGGACCCTTCGTTGTCTCAGATTCTCTGGGAGAGTGCTGGCGATTGGCACTGGAATCCAGTCCGTTCAATTGAGCTGCGGAACGCGGAATTATTTCTGTTCCGGGATCCAAAAAGGCGCACTGACTCCGGCGCCCGTTAGGTTGTCGCAACGAACCAGTTGTGTGTCAATCCGTTGTAGCGGGCAGTCGACGTACGTCGTGATGGAATCGTCGCGGAACGTATTGAGCGTGCTGTGTGCTTGCACGGGGGAAAATATGAGCGACTGGAATAGCCCTGCAACGAGGGAGAGTATCAGCATAGTGATCTCCTGAATGTGCCGTGAGAGACACCGAACGCCACGGCTGAATGCAGCTAGGGTTTTTCGGCATTCCCGCAACGCGATTCAGCAACAGCGGTTCCAGTTATGCGGGCCCAGGTTCGTTGTTTTCGCAGCTTCCATGCGTGAGGGGGAAATCGAAAACCTGGGATGTTCGGGGCAAGCCCTGACTGCGAATCAACGAACCTTCCCAGCCGGCCCCGGCTCCCGCCAAGAAAGTAAATTCATAGTATTTACCCGTCGATGACCGGTAAAGCTGCGGGACTACCCAATTAAGGAAATCCATCCCCTATTACCTTTTAGTAGGACACGTCACGCAGGCGGGGAGCCAGCTTCGTGGCAGCCGTAATGTGATAGCCGATGGTGGTCTCGGCGACGCCGGCGGCTGCAGCGATCTTCGCCGTCGGGATGCGCTGCAGTTCAGCTACCCCCATTCCGGGCCCCTGCGTCTTGTCCGCGTCAGTTCGCCCAAAGGCGTGGGGCGCCGCCGAGCCCTCCTGGGAGGCCGTCCGAGTCGGCGAACGACGACACGGTGACGACCTCGGAGTAGGAGGCGGGGATGCGACTCGCTGCGTCCACAGACTCGTTACCCTCACTTGCCACGGTTGTCATGCCTCGGGGACCCGGATGACACGTTCTCGTCGTTCTCCAACTTCGGCGCGGTCGTTGACCTGTCCCCGCCCGGTGAATGCGTGACGGACAGTTGGGCAATGTGTCGGGTCCGAGCTTTTCTGCCCCACTGGTTGCAGGTGGCGCGGCGCTGTACCTGGCGAGGCAGAAGTCAGCAGCACCCAATGACGGGCGTACTGTACTGCTCCAGTCGCGCGAGCAAACGGCGCTGCGACGCGACCCCGACAGGTACAACGAAGGCATGAGACGGCCCATCCAGCCAAACCCGGTGAGGATCACCAGGCCGATTGCCGCCAGGAGGTGCATGGCTCGAGTCTTGGACCGTGATCGAGGAAGACCCCGCCGAAACTCCGGGCCGCCCATAACGAAGTTGCGAATTGGGAAGGGTGGCCGCCCCATTCGCTGAGCCAGTTGCAGCGCTATCGCAACTACGCTCGATTTGCGTAGGGGTAGGTCGGATTGTCCTAGGACCGGGAGGGCCACGCGTGAAAGAGGTCTACGGTCTAGGTTTGGTGTTGATTGGTCCGATTGACATGGTCAGTGGTCCCTTGCGGCTTGCCGTGAGCCTGGATGTGGGCGCGGGCAAACAATTCCGAGGAGAATATCGATGAAGATTGCGGTGACTGGTGGAAGCGGGAAGCTGGGCCGGCACGTGGTGCGGCGCCTCACGAGTGAGGGGCACTGGGTGCTGAATCTGGACCAGGTTGGTGAGCGAAGCCCCAGTCTGGTCGTGGTAGACCTTCGGGACTATGGCCAAGTTGTAGACGCGTTCCTGGGCGTGGACCGCCGGCACTCAGGCTTTGATGCGGTCGTCCACCTGGGCGCGGTCCCCGCCCCGGGTCTCATGTCGGACGCGGCGACCTTTGAGAACAACATGCTCTCCACCTACAACGTATTCCAGGCGGCCCGCCGGGCCGGGATAAAGAAGGTGGTTCACGCCTCCAGTGAGACGGTGCTGGGAACGCCGTTCGACGTCGACCCGCCATATATCCCGGTGGATGAGGAGTACCCGACCCGGCCGGAAACCACGTACGCTCTCGTGAAACGCCTGGAGGAGCAGATGGCCATCGAGCTGACGCGCTGGGACCCGGGACTGAGCATCGTTGGGCTGCGGTTTTCGAACGTCATGGATCCGGAAGACTACGAAGCGTTTCCGTCCTTCGACGCCGATGCCATGCTGCGCAAGTGGAACCTTTGGGGTTACATCGATGGTCGGGACGGGGCGCAGGCCGTGCTCCGGGCATTGGAGAACGGCAAACCGGGGTTCGAGGCGTTCATCATCGCCAATGCGGACACCGTCATGAGCCGCTCCAGCGCCAGCTTGGCGGCCGAGGTGTACCCCAACGTCAAAGTGACCAAGGACTTGGGCGAACACGAGACCTTGCTCTCCATCGACAAGGCCCGGCGCCTGCTAGGGTTCGATCCCCAATACACCTGGCGCACCAGCCCACCTTCGACCGGAAATTGAGTAACGGGACGGTCAGCGGCAGCGGTGCACTATGACATTGCGGCTCGCTGCCCTAATTCACCCAACTCCCGGGCGCCCGCGCCAGCAGCCGTGGGAAGGTCCGATCCTTGGATGAGTTGGATTGGGTTACGGCGTGCGGCCCGGGAGTACGAGGAGGGCGTCCCCGACGGGGCGTTCGCCGGTGGCGTCGGAGGGGGAGTTCGTGACCTGGTCGCCCTGGACCATGGTGGTGGATCCGCCGCCGTCGAGGTTGATGGCGTTGACCATGCCGAGGGACGTGGCCACGTGGGCTTCTTCGTTCAGGCTTAGGCCCAGGCTGGTGGTTTGCCGGCCGTCGGCAGTGACCAGGAGGGTACGGCCTTGGGCGTCCACTCCTGCGAAGGTGCGGGGGTTGCGCTTGTGGACCCAGCCGTAGAAGAAGCTGTTGCTGTCGTTGGTCCGGACCATGCCGTCGCGCTTTGCGGTGACGTCCAGCTGCCCGTTCTGGACCAGGGTCGGGCCACCGTTGACGACGTCCGTCGAAGGGGTCGTCTTCAGGGACTTACCGCTCTCGGTGAGCAGATCGGTGTCGACCTTCAGCTTCCTTCCTGGAGCGGCCGCGGCCGCAAGCTTGTCGACGTCGGAGCCGATCGCCTGCACCGTCTGCCCGCCGGCCGGGACCGCGGTCCCGCGCGTGTGGTTGACGGCGGTGACGGTCCCTTGGGTGTCCAGGACGACTTCGAGTCCGGGCCCGGCAGGGGTGGTCGGGCCGAACTCAGGGGTGAAGGCGACGATTTCGTCCGGGTCTGTGCAGGTGAAGTCGTGCAGGGGCAGATTCGTCGGGGTGTCGTCCGTGCCGCCGCAGTTGCGGATCAGCCCGGGGACCCGGTCGATGCCGTCCAGTGGGAGTTCCGCCGCGCCCGGCGCGGTGACAGTGCCGTGCCAGTGCAGCCGCTGGATGGCGGTGCCGTTCTTATCCAGGATGAGGGAGGGCCGGTCGCCGACGGCTTCGCTGAGGACCTTGCCATCGTCGACTGTGGCCCCGGCGGGGTCGCCGGGGGCGCCTGCTGCGGGGTCCATGGTGAAGAACCCGCCGTTCACGGCTGCTAGGGCTCCGGCTGCGGTGGAGAGCTGGCTTGTGGTTTCGCGGTCTTGGAGGTTGGGGCCGGAGGAGGAGGTGAGGTTGCCGTGGAATTCCTTCGGATCAATCGTGAGCACCTGGAGGTTCCAGGGGCCGCGGTCGTCCTCACTGGAGCCGGCGTCGCCGTCCCAGCCGGTGTAGATCACCGAGGCCTTGTAGCCCGCGGCTTTGATCTGGTCCACGGTGGCGGTTCCGTCGGCCTTCGAGCTGAACTGGCCCGTACGGACCCGGTAGCCGAGGTCGCCGCCGGCGTCGGCGAGTTGGGGTGACTGGACGTGCTCGACACGGGCCGTGACTCCGGCGGCGTTGAGCTTGTCGGCAACCTTCTGCGCCTGTGCCTGGGTGGACAGCGCGGAAGCCGGGGCGTCGGGGTCGGGCGAGGTGGACGGGACCGCGACTTCGGCAGTCCAGAAGAAGTCCTGGTTAGGGGCGCCGCGCGAGATCGTGGTCCGGGTCAGGCCCGGAGCCAGCGTGGTCACGTTCCGCCTCTCAGGCAGGTCCTGCGTGCCGAGGTCCAGATGGCCGGTCTGTGCCGGTGCGGCCGCCTGCTGGTCGGGTGCGTGTGCGGGTGCAGTTGGTGCCGCGGTGGAGGCGCCGGCGGGGGTGAGGAAGGCGAAGGGAAGGGACACGGCCAAGGCGGTGATAACCGCACAGCGGAAACGTTGATTGGGGGTGATCATGGTGATCGACACTAAAGCGCCATGAAGTCAGAGAACGCTCCCACACACCGGGGTTCTTCATGCCTTCGATTGGTGTTCATCAGCCGTTCGGGGGACTGTGTCCAGATGTTCCGTCCCGATACCGTCACCCCCATGAACCGTCACCCCCTGAACTGTCACCCCGGTGGTGCGGCGGCCCTCGCACCCTGCCCCGGCACGGGCAAGGCCGTGGCTAGTTCCTCCAGCCAGGATTGATGGAAACACTGCCCACCTGCGGCCGGCGATAAAGCGGTGGCAGGCGCTATTCGCTGATCACGCCGCCGTTCCAGCCATCCGACCGGGTGTATGAGGCCAAGAGCGATCCGTCGCCGAAAGGGGAGCACTGGTGAAGCGTTTGGCGTAATGCGGCCCTGGTGCAGTCCAGCCCCTTGACAGCTTCTCTTGCCCGTGTATCGCGTCGGGGACGTTGCGGCCTTCCACCGTGAATCGGCCAGCCCCCTGGTCGGTCACGTATTCGAGAAAGAAGGGCATCACCCAGAGCATGGCAGGCGCACCCTGCTGCGCGAAGTGACTAAGGACACCTGTCCGAGCTCGGGACAGGATCCGTGGGGCGCGGGCGTTACGTGGCTGCAACGGCTGGGGTGTCGACGTCGGCGGCCGGCAGGGTCAGGGTTGCGGTCGTGCCCTCTCCGGGGCTGCTGGAGAGGGTAATGTAGCCGCGGTGGTTTTCGACAATGGATTTGGTTATCGCCAGTCCCAGGCCCGCGCCGGGAATGGTGGAGGAGTGTGCGTTCGCGGCCCGGAAGAAACGGGTGAAGGCCTCATCCATCTCTTGTTCGCTCATGCCAACGCCGGTGTCGGTGACTTCGCAGCGGAGCTCGTGCCCGGTCCTGCTGACCGTGACAGTGACCCTGCCGCCGTCGGATGTGTATTTAATGGCGTTCGAGATGAGGTTGTCGACGGCCTGGCCGATGCGGTCCGGATCAAAGTGCCCGGTCGCGGTCCCGAACGTGCTCAGGTGCAGGCTGATGCCGCCGGCCTTCGCTTTGGATTGGGCGGCTTGGACGCTTTGGTTGACGACGTCGGTAAGGTCGGCGTGGCGGGGTTCTATGGCCAAGGCATCCGAGGCGATGGTGAGCAGGTCTCCGACCAGGTGCAGGAGGCGTTCGGCGTTGCGTTTGGCAACGGTCAGGTAGAGCTCCATCTCGGGATCAACGTTTTCCTCGGCCAGGCCAAGATCCAGGTAGCCCAGGATTGAGGTGAGCGGGGTCCGCAGTTCGTGGGAGACGCTGGTGACGAACTGGTCCTTGGCTGAGAGCGCGTCGACCAGCGCGGTGACGTCAGTGAACGCAAGGACCGAGCCGCAGTGCTTACCGGTGTCGTCACGGATAAGCCGGCAGGTGGCGGAGTATGCCCTCTGGGCAGGTCCAGTGCCTGCCCAGATCAGCTCGTCGGTGAAGGCTTCGCCCCGGGCGGCCCGGGTACCAGGGCGTCGTTCCGTCGGAAGGGGATGCTTTCGGTCAGGACCGTAGACAGGGATCCCGGGGTCTTCACCGGATGGCGGCATCCCAGGGCGGGCGTTGTCGAGGTGGCTGCTGAAGTGGCGGTTCATCAGGACGACGCGGCCTTGGTTGTTGAGGGCGCAGACACCAACGCTGACGGTATCCATGACGGTGTTGATGAGCCGCTCACGCTCCTCGCTGGCGGTCAGCAGATCATGGACCTCACGGCCCTTTGCTTCCAGCTGTTGCCGCTGCAGGGAGAGGGCGTTGGCGATCGCGTAGGCGGTGAGCGCGATCGCTCCGAGGATGACGGGCAGGAGCACGATGCGGATGAAGTCGGGTCCGTCGAAGCCTGTGCCGAGGATGACCGGGGGCAGGACCGCGCTGAGGATGGTGGCAAGGATGGCGAAAATGACTCCGGTGCGGCGCCGGTCCGTGGCCAGCCACACCACCGGGAAGACCAGGAGGAAACCCAGGACGGCGAGGTACTGGTCTGCTGCCTCGCGGGTGATTCCGATGGCCAGGCAATCCAGGACTGGAATAGAGAGCACCGCGCGTCCATGCAGCCGTCCCCAGGGCACCAAAGCGCAGGCAGCGAGTAAGAGACCGTGGATCCCCAGGCTGTACAGGAACGGTCCGGCTGCGTCGAGTTCCGGATGCAGGACCATCGTTAGGACCGTGACCAGCAGCATCGTCACCGACAACGGAAGCTGGACTAGTACCGCGCGACCTCTCGGGCCCAACGTTCGGTAGTACGCATTCAACGGCTCAAAAAGCATGGCCTCCCCTGTCCTTGCCTGATCGCCTTTCCCGTCGAAACCTACCCCGCACAGCGCGCAATCAACAGCATTGCTGGATTAAACGCCTGGTCTGACTCTGCAGAACCCAGGCTGACTGAGGTTTGGCGGCTCAGCCACCGGACAGCTGCTGCTAGCCGGCGACGTGATCCGCATCGACGGCCCCGATCCCAAGGGATCGCGGTGGATACCTGGTAGACGAATTCGTGTTGATTGCGTTGGTTTGGGTGGGTTGACGGGCGGGCGAAGCTTGTGCCGGGGTTCGCCGTCGTAAGGCGAGAGTGTGTGCTTGCCGATGAAGAGTCGTCCTGGATGATGATGCCGTGTTCGGCGAGGACAAGGTAGGTTCCTGCACGCTAAAGAGGAAAGCCACCTCCATGGGATCGGCTCGTGATTCGCCAGTGCGGCTCCGGAGGGAGATGTGCCACTCCGCGGTCTCCCTGAGCAGTTCGGCGGGATTCCGCGGTGTCCGTGGAACCGGTGTCGCTGATGCGTCCGGGAGTCTTGTGGCGATCTCCTGCAGGATCCAGCGGTTGCCTTCCGAATCATGGAATGAGGCGCAGGAGGCATACGAGCGGCGGCCGGGATCTGTCTGAACTGGTCCCCAAAAGTTGGACTCGCAAATGTGATGTGGAAACCACCGCCGAGGCTACCGTTTGGCGACTTGGAAGACCTCGCCCGGTCCATCGCCGTACTCCATCAGGGCAGTGCGGGCGGGCGTCGGTGTCATCGACCACCAGGAGCAGTCCGTCGAGACTGCCGGGTTGGGCGGAGGTGACCTGGGTGCCGAAGAGGACAGGGCGTCTGACCCGGGGGTCAGTTGCATCAGGCGGTACCCATTGCCGTCGTCGAGGTCTGCATCGATTCTCCAGCCCAGCGCCGCGTAGAAGCCCTTGGCCCGGGAGAAGTCGGCGAGGGGATGACCACCGCTTCAACCCGGCACGCCACGGGCGGGGCTTGGATGGCCGTTGTGCTGCTTGGATGTGTCGGGTTCACTGATGCTCCTGTTGTGTGGTGATTGTTCTTGGGGGTTGCTTTTTCAGGCGGCGGGGGCTGCCGGGGTGAGGGCGCTTGCGGTATCGCGCCGTTGGCGGACCAGTTGGATGACGACCGCCGGGACGGCGAAGGCCACGATGGCCGCTGCGTACCACTGGAAGGTCGGTACCGGTCCGAGGATGGGTACAAGCTGCCCGGCGATGATGACAGGAAGACCGAAGGCCAAGTACGCGACCGTGTAGATGCCGGAGAAGACGCCGGCACGCTGGTGCGGCTGGATGTGCGGGGCGATCAGGCGGACCTGCCCCCCGAATGAGGCACCGAAGCCGGTCCCGCCGAGTACGGCACCGATCCAGACGGCGGCGAGCCAGGTTTGATTCACGCCGATGAGGACCACGATGACCCCGATCAGCGTGAGGGACGTACCGATGATGGTGGCCTGCCTGGCGGGGTGCCGGTTGAAGGTGAAACTTGAGACAGCAGCGGCGAAAGGACCTAGAAATGCGGTGAACCCTGCGACCAGTCCGCCGTCCAGGGCGAAATGGAGGCGGAGGATCGCAGGTGAGAGTCCAAGGAAGAAGGCCGGGAACATCCAGCCCGCGACGTGCACCGGGACGCCGGCAGCGAACTCGCTGCGGAGCGCTGCGGGCACGCCAATGCGGGGGATGAGGGAGCGTAGTGCGCCGGGCCACTTCGGAGCTGTTTCGGACGTGAAGCCCACGAACACAAGGCCCAGCGCCATGATTGCCGTAAGGGCACTAAATATCACGGTGTTGGCGTCGGAAGTGAATTGAACGGCAGCGCCGGTCACGAGCGCCCCGAGACCCAGGCCGCCGGCAACGGAACCCGCAGCCAGGCCCCCGGCGAACTTCTTGAATCGGGCAGGTGCCTGCTCCGTAATGGCAGCACTGAAGGCGCTGGTCGCCAGGCCCGTGGCGATGCCTTGAAGGATGCGGGCACTGATGACCCACGTGATGCTCGGAGCGAGTACGAATCCAATCATCGCAGCGAGTTCAGCAGCAAGAGCAGCGAGCATGACGGGACGACGGCCCACGTGATCGGACAGCGAACCAGCCCCGAGCAGCGCCGCCAACAGGCCTATGGCGTACGCGGAAAAAGCGATGCCAAGGGTGCCAGTTGAAAAGTGCCACTCCTGCTGGCGCAGCGAGAGGAGTGGGGTCGGTGCACCGGCAGCGAAAAAGAACGCTGCGAATACTGCGGCGAGCCCGGGGAAGGCGAGACGCGCGGACATTTTCTTGGGGAACAAGGTGGAAACTCCTTAGACAGACGTAAGGGGATACACGCTCATGCCCCGTGGAGGACACTTCGCGCCCCACGAAGAACCCAACTGCTCGCCAACGACATCGCCGCATCCCTACAAACCCTATGACTCCTGTGGTTATCTATGGCTGGGACTGGGAGCTTTTGGGGTAGCTCCCGAAAGCAGTAGCGGTAAAAAACCTAACTCGGGGAGCCCGCACCCTGTTCCGTGCCGGACTTGGCGGTGTGCTGGTCGCACACTGGTGGCAGAAACACCTCGGGTGGTTCGGCGGCGGCGGTATTGAGGAGACCAGCAAGGGCATGGATGCCAGGGCTTCCGTCCTGCGAAGACCAGTGACCTCCGGTGGACCGGACTCAGCACTCAGCACAGCGCCCCTTGACGACCGAGGACCGTCGGCAGAGAGTGGCACATGTGAAGCGTGTGGCTCTTCGGGAGTATCTGGCGAGCGCACTGTGGGCGATGCCGACATGCGCCGTCGTGCTCGCGCTCATCGCGGGGGCGAGCCTTTCCGCTGTGCAGATCGACAAGAGGTCGCCTCTTGCTGTCCTCCTCTTCCAGGGGACATCCGATGACGCCCGGAACCTGCTCGTGAGCATCGCCAGCACGATGGTCACGGTCATCGCCCTCGTCCTGGGACTTACCGTGGTGGCCCTGCAGCTCGCGTCGACGCAGTTCAGCCCTCGGCTCCTGCGGAATTTCCTCCGCGACATCCCCAACCAGCTGACCCTGAGCGCCTTCGTCGCGACCTTCGCGTACAGCACGGCGGGGCTCTACACGGTGGGCATCGCAGGCGGCCAACGCATCGAGGAGTACCCCCGACTCGCCGTTAGCGGCGCGCTGATGCTGCTGTTCGTGAGCATGGTGATGCTCGTGTTCTTCGTCCACCATCTATCGCATTCGATCCAGGTGGACCAAGTCATGAAGGGCGTCGAGACGGCGACGCTGAAGGTGATCGAGCAGTCATACGTCCCCGGCGACCCTGGGATCCCCATGCCGGACGTGCCGCAGGGTGCCACCGCCCTGCCGGCACCGGCATCGGGATACGTCCAGGCCTTCCATGTCGGGCCATTCGTCGGTGCACTCGCGGAGCGGGGCCTGAAGGCACTGATGGTGCCCATGGTGGGCCGGCACGTGGTTGCCGGAGCACCCATCGCCTGGGTATGGGACGTAGCTGACGGCAGCGGGAGACCGTATGTGCCCGAGGCTTCCGCCCCGCTTCGGCGTGCACTAGCGCAGAGTGTACGCATCGGCTACGAACGGACCCTGGAGCAGGACGTCGCGTTCGGGATCCGACAGCTCGCGGACGTCGCGTCCAAGGCGCTCTCGCCAGCTATTAATGACCCATACACGGCGAACCAGGCGGTCGACCATCTGGGCACGATCCTCGCCGCGCTTACACTCAGGCAGCACGGCCCGCGAGCAGTGACAGACGCCCAAGGTACGGTCAGGCTCCACATCCCGGCCCGCGACTTCGCCTATCTCGTCGATCTGGCCCTCGGACAGGTTCGGCGTTACGGATCGAACGAACCCCGCGTCGTCAGGGCGTTGCTGCGGGTGTGCCGTGATCTCGCCTGGTTCGGAGACGCCGCGCACCGCGCCGTCGTTCGGCAGTATGTGCAGACCCTTATGAGCGACGTAACCCGGCTCGTGGCGCAGACAGCCGATCGCGACCCCCTGCTGGAGGAGGGCGCAGCGGTCCTTGACCTCTTCGACATGGCGGACGGCCCTCCGGGCACCTCTTAACTCCATCCTCCTCCCGCCGCAGAGACGGCCGGAGAGCGGAGGCAGCCAGTGGCCTGGTGCCACGCTATTTCAAGTTCAAACGCAGGAAGGTCAGAGGGCACGAAGAAGGCGCGCCCCGTTCGCTGAGCGCGCGCCCTTCCCGTATAGAACTGTTACTCCTTGAAGGCATCCTTGACCTTTCAATGCCGGCCAATTTCGCCATGCAAAAACAATTACATGGGACGCGAAGCCTGCCAGCCATAAGCCACATCGGGGCATGCGGGAACGGCATCGTGGTGCTCTACGCCTCGATCACCCGGCCCGCTCGACATGCTCAGGTCCGTTGTTACGGACGCTGTTTACCCTCGTGCTGACAACCCGGGGTGTCAGGGTTGGCTCCGGCAGAGAGCCCAGCAGGTGCTCTGCCACTCAAAGTATCCGTCAGCCGGGAGGATTGCCCTTCGTTTGACCGCCGCTTTGCGGAAAGACGGCTTCTCCAGTTCACTGCGGGCATTGATCAGCTTTTTGCCGATCTTGATGTCTTTCGCCCAAGAGGGGACCAGACCCCAGTGGGCCACGAGCAGATGCCGCTCGATGGAACCCTCGTCCAGGCGCTCAGCCACGATATGCACGCTCTGTGTCGGCGCCACATTCCAGCTCGGAGGAGGCGGGTCACCTTCTACCTCTTTGGCATCAAAGTAGCTCAGAAGGTCGCCGGTGGCCTTGGACATCACGTATCTGCCGCACATGACGCCATTGTGCCTGAAGGCTGTAGTCAGTAGGCGTCGAAGCGAACCAACAATGTTTGTGCCACCTTTCAGAAGTTCATACGGGCTCTCCCTGGCCGTTCATGACCGAATCGTTCCGCCTGCTGCGGGCGTACCTGCCGTTCGGTGCGAGTGAATCCTGATTGGAGCAGTTAGGCCCCAACGGTTCTGTCCAGGGCCTAACTGATATTCGGATATGTCGCGCGTTGAACAGGTCAGGTAGCTGTTTCGCTTACTGGAGGGCACCTCACTTCGCCTATAGGTTCAGCACCAGAAATAACGACTTTTTGAGATTCACAGACACGTTCAGAAAGCAGAAAGCAATCGCTCAAGTTGTGGCAGACGTGAGAGGGCTAGGTCATGGACGGTGCTTCCAACACTACTCCTGCCGGAAAGCCTGAGGGTGCCCAGGATTGCAGAGCCGTCAACAGGAGAACCAATCCCATGCCGATCGAGTACTACTTGGGTCAGGCGGTGGTGATAGGGCCGGGCCGGTTAGACTCGTTTCATGCGCACAACCTCGGCACGAGGCCCCGACGCCGCTGGGAGCGAGCGCGTACTTATCCTGTCAGCAGGGGTAGGAGCGGGGCACAACAGCGCCGCGGCGGCGCTGCGGCAGGCGTGTGCCGCGCGCGCCGACATTGCTGAGGTGCAGGTGCTCGACGTGCTGCAGGTGAGCAGCGTGCTCTACCGCTCACTGCTGGGCAAGGGTTACTTCGTCCTGGTCAAGGACTTGCCCTGGCTGGTCGAGTGGGGCTACGACATCAACGACCGTCCGTTCCGGCGCCGGGTCCCAGTTGATCCCTGGACACGGGTAAACGCTCTTCCGGTGATCGGTGCGATCAAGCGATTCCGGCCGACCGCAATCCTGTGCACGCACTTCCTGCCAGCCCAACTGCTGGCGTCGCTGCTCCTTCGCGGCGTGATTGACGCGCGGACCGCCGTCGTCATGACCGACTACGACTTCCAGGGCCTATGGCTTACGGGGGCGTTCCATGCGCTCTTCCTGGCCAGGGAAGAGGGCAGGGTGGAGCTGATAGCGCTGGGTTTGCCCCCCGACCGCGTCGCGGCCACGGGCATCCCGATCGCCAGCCAGCTGGATGTAGCGCCTGTGCGCGATGTAAACGAGCCCCCGATGCTGCTGATCTCGGCGGGCGCGACTGGCGGAGACTATGCCGTCTCGGTCGTGCGGCAGACGCTGCACATGCGCTCATCCTTCACGGCCACGGTTCTGTGCGGACGCAACGATGCCCTGCGGCAGCGTATCGAACAGCTAGTGGCGCCCGCTGGCGACCGCTACCGCGTTCTCGGCTTCACGGCGGAGATGCCCGAGTTGCTGCGCCGCGCCGACCTGTTTGTGGGCAAGCCGGGCGGTCTGGCGGCGGCGGAGTGCATGGCTGCAGGGCTGCCCATGGTGCTTGTGAATCCCATTCCGGGGCAGGAGGTTCGCAACGGGGATTACCTGATGGAGCAGGGGGCGGCGGTCCGTTGCAACACTCCCGCGACGATCGGTTGGAAGATCGACGAGCTGCTGCGGGAGCCGGGCCGCCTGCAGCGGATGCAGGCGGCGGCGCGGAGAACGGGCCGCCCTGACGCTGCGGCGGACGTGCTGACCGGGCTGTTGGACGGCCCGTCCCGTCCCCTCGTCGTGACACGCGCAGCGCAAAAGACAATCCTCGCCGAGAGCGAGCGGCGAGTCGTTTCGACCGATCTGACGGGACCTTCGTCGCTTGTCAGCATGATCGATTCGGCGGCGGGCAGCACGGTCGCGCTGCTGCGAGCCGAGGAGCTGGGAGATCTGCAGAAGTGGTACGCCACCCCGAACGGGGGTCTGCTACTGCGGCGCGGTCACGCGCTCAGGTCGCTCAGATGGGAGGAGCGGCGGCTGCTCCGCGCCATTCTGCGCGGGGACAACGAGCTGCACGTCCGTGTCGAAGGGCCCTCGCCACCGCCTCGCATCCGCCCCTCCCGGTCGCCAGCAGCGGCAAAGAGCCAGGCAGTCGACCCCGAATCAAAAAGCTGAACAGCGAACAGCCGGCTTCGTTTCCGGCTGTGTCGGGTTGGTTCGGGATGGCCAGCACCGGTGCAAGGGCCGGGGGAGCGGGCACAACAAGACTTTGCTGATTGTGGTGGGAAACTTCCTCGGACGGCTACTTTCTTCGGCGCGGGAGATGGGGCACCTGTCTGTCCTGCCAAAGTTTGCTCCCATCCGGCGGGGACGAGCCGGTAGAAAGACTGAGGAGCAGCGCTTAGCGCTTCCCGTACTTGCGGTGGACGGCTTGTTTGCTTACGCCCAGGCACAGGGCAATGGCTTCCCAAGAAAGGCCGGCCTGCCGGGCCTTCCTGACCAGGGACGCTTCGGTGCGCCCAACCTCCTTCTGCAGCTCAGCGACCGCGCGCAACGCGTCAGCGGGGCCCTTGCCGTCCATTGATGCAACCAATGTCTTCATCCGGTCCACCTCCATGCGTCAACATTAGTTGACGGAAATCGCCAGCGTCAACATTTATTGACAATTCCTAAGGGCCTGCAGACGGGTGTGAAGTCAGCAGTCCTCCAATACTCACGGGACAGCCACATGCCCCAGCCTCACCAGGACCGGTCTGAAACGGCTGGGGCTCGTCCCCATGAACTCGCGTCCCGCCGGCGATGCCGTCCGGGGGAGTTCCACCCAGGTCTTCATGCGGTCGACGTCGCTCCAGTCCGTTGTCGAGGATGTGCGGGATGACGCCCTGCCACTCCTGCTGACGGCCCTTTCATGAGCCCTGGCGGCGGCGTATCGTCTATTCCGCCGGGAACGGTCGTAGCCGTCAGAGGAGCGGACATGGCTGGATGGAATGCGGACACAGCGGCGGGGCCGGTGGGGGCGGGAACCGTAACGCTGGTGGAAGGCTCATGTTTCTGCATCTCCGCCGCCAACGGCGACATCCATTCGGAACTTCCCCACGGTGTATTCCACGAGGACACCCGGATCCTGTCCGAGTGGAGCATGACAGTGAACGGCCAGTCGCTTGAGCCGCTGGCCGCGGAAACGAAAGAACCCTACCGGGCACTGTTCATCGGCCGCGTTCCGCGCGGGGACGGATACGCGGACAGCCCTCTGATCGTGGAGCGCCTGCGGGAAGTCGCTGACGGCGTGATAGAGGAAATCACCATTCGCAACTACTCCGGAAACCCTGTGGAGTGCAGCGTCTCCGTTGGCGTCGATTCGGATTTCGCGGACCTGTTCGAGGTGAAGGAGGCGAGGGTCCAGCGGCGCTGGGAGGTCGTCCGTGGAGCCGACGGTGATTCCCTGATTATCAGCGCGGCATGGCAGGACCTGCGGAAGGCTGTCCTGGTGCGGGGACGCGGGGCCGTGGCCACCGCCGGCGCACTAACGTACCAGGCGGTGGTGCCCGCTTACGGCCACTGGACAACGCGGCTAAGCGTTGCACCGGCCGGGCAAAAGGACGTTTCACGCCCTGTCCGGCACGGCACCTCACAGAGTGATCGGCGGCACCAGGAATGGGTCGCGAAGATACCCAGGCTGCAGATGACCAACCGGTCCATCGAACGGACGCTGCGGCGCAGCTACGACGACCTCGGCGCACTTCGGATCGAGGACCCTGCGTATCCGGAGCGGATTGTGGTGGCCGCAGGAGCGCCATGGTTCATGACCCTTTTTGGGCGTGACTCGCTGTGGGCTTCAGAAATGGCCCTGCCTGTGGATCCGTCACTGGCTCTTGGCACCCTGCAGACCCTGGCTGACCGCCAGGGCAACGTGGTGGACCCGGTGAGTGAGGAGGAACCCGGGAAGATCCTCCACGAGGTACGGCTTGGGGTATCTTCCGGGCTGGCTCTGGGCGGAAAGTCGGTCTATTACGGCAGCGTGGACGCCACTCCGCAGTTCGTGATGACTTTGGCCTCCGTCAGCCGGTGGGGTTTCGCGAAGGAAACCATTGCGGCACTGCTGCCCAACGCGGACCGCGCTCTGGACTGGGTTCGGAACTACGGCGATAAGGACGGCGACGGCTTCGTCGAGTACTGCCGCCTCAATGACCACGGCCTGCTAAACCAGGGGTGGAAGGACTCGTGGGACGGTATCAACTTCGCTGACGGCACCCTTGCCGAGCCGCCGATAGCCCTTTGCGAGGTGCAGGCGCTGGTGTACTCCGCGCTGCAGGCACGGGCGTGGATGGCGTACGACGCCGGCGACGCGGGTTTGGCCGCGCAGCTCACCGATGAGGCGGCGGCGCTGAAGAAGAGGTTCAACGAGGCGTTTTGGCTGCCGGAACGCGGCTACTTCGCGGTAGCGCTGGACGGCAGGAAACGCCCGGTGGATGCCTGCGCCTCAAACATGGGCCAGTGCCTGTGGCACGGCATCATTGATGATGACAAGGTGCCGATGGTGGCCGAGCGGCTGATGTCGCCTGAAATGTTCAGTGGATGGGGCGTGCGGACCCTTGCCACAAACATGGGCGCCTACAATCCGGCAAGCTACCACAACGGGTCTGTTTGGCCCCACGACAATGCCATTATCGCGGCGGGCCTCATGCGCTACGGCTTCGTGGAGGAGGCGCAACGGATCGCCACGGCCCTGCTTGAAGCGGCGGACTACTCCGACGGGCGGCTCCCGGAACTGTTCTGCGGATTCAGCCGGGAACAGGTGGCCGAACCGGTGCCGTACCCCACGGCCTGCTCACCCCAGGCGTGGGCGGCCACCACACCCATCATGCTGATCACCAGCCTGATGCGGTACGACGCCCACGTGTCGCGGGGCGGCTTCTGGATGGACCCTGCTCTGCCGGCATCCTACGGGGATCTGCACATTACCAATGCGCCCCTTGCCGGGGGCCGGATCACCATTGACATCACCCCCTCGGGCCCATCGGTGCAGGGCCTGCCGGAGGGCATCACTTTCCACCGCGAACACCGGCCGTGGCTGAGCGAGCTCATTTCGCAGGCCGGACTCGACGCCAAAAGCTAAGCGTCCAGCCGGCGTCGTCTTTCAAGCTCCGGTGTCAGCTCCAGCCGAGGCCCGGGCCCCAAATGATTCTTGGCACGCAGGTATCATCGGCGCAGGAGCCCTCCCACGCAGATGCCCGGGAAAGGCTGGGCCGGCGGCGGTTAGAGGGCAGCATCCTGTCTCAAAGCTGCCACGGCCGCCGGCCCTGTCCCCATTCAAGGTCCTGCCCCCAACAAGCGGGACCTTGACGTCCGTCAGTGACGCCCACCTCATTCTGGCTTAGAGGGAATACCAGTGCTGGTTTTGGGCTTGTTCCCAGTGAGGCGCCGACGGTTGGCTGCCTCGTTCGAAAGGACCCTCTTGCCCACTGCTTTCATTCCCTTCACTATGCGCGCCTCGGTCCGAGACGACCACCGGCGCACCTTCCGCACCGACATCGAGCGGATGACCGACGGACATCTCCGGTGGACGCCGCTGGACGTTATCAAGTCAACGAACACCCAGGCCCTGTTCCGCGGGGCTGCGCCGAAAGGCCCGCACACCGCGACCGATGCGAGCCTCGCCCAGTACCTTCAGGACCGCCTCATGGCCGAGAACATCCACCTGGATCTCAGCGTCCGCATCGATCGTTAGGCGCATCTGGGGAGCCTCGGACCATTGCTGGTCCGAGGCTTTGTTGTGCCCTTGATTCGACGGTGCCAAGACAGTCAGAATAGGTCTTTGGTCAGTTGTGCAGGGCTGCAGAGCCTTCCCACATGCCCAGTCCGTCGGGGGGCGAAACCGGGCTGGTTTCCATTTCCCGCAGCAACTCCATGGAAACCCCTTTGCCGGTGAAGAGGCGTGCCATGTAAGGCCGCTCCGTTCAGTGAGCGCGCCCTTCCGTAGCGTTTGTCACTGCTTCGAGCGTCCGAAACGACCCTGCCTGCCCACCGTAACGGCATGGAGGGTATCCAAGGGCAGGAGCCGTTCTAGGTCGCGGCAGGAGTGAAGTAGTTGTGCACGTCGCGGAAGGTTAGCTTCGGTGGGCCGGCGAATCCCAGCTCCATGCTCAGTGGCCCGATCTTGTCCCGGGCGAAGGCGTCAAACTGTTCCCGGCTTTCCCAGACATCTGTTACTTGAAATCCGGTGTCTGTGGCAGCGGCCCAGTGGGATATTGAGCCTGCGGGACCGGGGCCACCGGGGGTCAGCCCCATTTTCTTGTTGATCTGGTCATATTGTTCGAGGGTTGACCCGTCGAATTCCATGATGATTGCGACTGCCATGATCTGCTCCTTGTTCAGCGCAAGTCCTCTGACGCAGACTTGCCGGTGGATTCTGTGCCAGGTGCCACGTACCGAATATAGGACTCTTCGGGGCCGCCTTATATACGTAATTTTGCGTAGCCAGGGGATCGGCAGGAAGGGTGGTTGAGCTACGTCTGATGCCTTGAAACGCGGTAATCCACGCGTCTAGCCTTGTATGACCGGGCTTTCGCTATCAGGGTGGGCAGAAAATGGATGCCGTAGGTGATCTCGCCAGCCAGTTGATCCGGTTGCCGGACCGGGAGACGTACTTGAGAGCGGCCAGCGAACTTCTCTCAAAGCTTTTCCCCTGCGATGGGCTAGCGTGGAATGAGCTGGATACGAAAGCTGCGAAAGCGGAAGTGTTCGCCCGCCCCGCCGACCACCCATTCGGTGACCTTGCCCCGAGATTGCTTGAGAGCCGAAGCTACCATCCACTCGTCACAAGCGACTTGAGCGATTCCGTGTCGGGCGTTTGGCGTCCCCGGCGTCTTAGTGACATTCTTTCGGAACGCGAATTCTATGGGTCCCGGCTCTACTGTGAGGGTTATCGAGAGCTGCGAATTAACCGTCAATTATCGATCCGGACTGCGCAGCACGGGCAAGGAAGCGTACACAGCTGGGTGATGAACCGCTGGAATCACGACTTCAGTGACGGGGAAATGGAGCTTGCCCAGGCAGTCCAGCCTGTATTGCGTTTGCTCGATGCGGCATACGCGAATTTCGACTTGCTACCGGGCAACGTTTCTCATGGCGACGGCTTGGGGCTGACCGATCGGGAGAATGAAATCATGCGGCTCGTGTCCCGGGGCTTGACGAGCACTGCAATGGGCCATCTTTTGGGAATAAGCCCCAGAACGGTGTCAAAGCATCTTGAGCACAGCTACGCAAAACTGGGATGCAGTAACCGGATAGATGCTATCAGAGTCTTCACTTCGGGAGCGGCCGGCGGTGCGACTATAAGCATCTAGGATGCTCGGTGTCAGCGCCCCCTCGTGAGTCGAAACTTCCAGAGTTCGCGGGATTCGATTGGCAGCTGGCCCCAGGAAGCACCCGGGTGCGCGTTCGCCATCTCACGGGATGCGGGAGTGGTTTCGCTGTCGACGGCGTGATTGGCCTGGCTTGAGGCATCAGGGCCGCCAAGCAACACGGCGCCAAAGACAACTGCCGTGAATAATGGCCGGAACCGGACAAAACCGTTTGAAATGCCGTAGGCGTGCATGGAAGCCTCAAATTATTCGTGAAAACTTGCGTGCTGTAACGCCCTGACGCCCTGTGCGCCTGGCTGAGATGCTGGCCGGTCAGGGGGTCGGGTCAACTAAAAACCGTCTAGTGCGGATCTCGAATCCCATGCGCCAGTGACGGGTACGAACCTATCGCCAACACCAAATCGATGGTGCCCAAGGGCGCTCTCCTTGTTCGATCTTCCATACCCTCGATGGTCCGCGCTTTGCCTTATATGAGCCATACGTATTAGTGCGTATGTCCGGGGAGGTTAGTGCGTATGTCCGGGGAGGCTCCTCACGTCCTGTGCCGAAAGCTCTGAGCTGACGAGACCGGTAGCATCATTCGCCTCTTAGCCGTCGAAGTGCGTCGAGTCGGTTGGTGCATCCGAGTTTGGTGTAGGAGTGTTCAAGATGCTTGGCAACTGTCCTCGGGCTGATCCCGAGCAGATGGCTGATGGCTGTCGCGGTGAGGCCCTGACCGACCAGCCGGAGGATCTCCTGTTCCCGGGCAGACAGCCCATGCACGTGGGCTGCCGTCGCCCACCTTATGTCAGGATGTTTTTCGTGATGGGATGCCTCGAGGAGCCTGAGTACCGGCTGGATATAGCCCGCAAGGTGAACCTCAAAATCCGTGAAGTCCTGGTGAACTCGGTTTATCGCCCACCCTGTGAGAGTAAAAAGAGTGGGCTGCGTCACCAGAAAGGCAAGCTCCCTGTTGGAACCCAGTGGCGCAAGCGTTTCATGGTATGCGCGGCTCCGGTACAGCTGCGTGTCAGTCACAAGGTCGCTGAGCCGTCGAGGCGTCCAGATGCCGTCACCGGTGTCATGCTGGTAGCTGAGGACCAGCGGGTGGTCATTCCAGATCTCAGGCAGAATATCGGCGGCGTGAGTGGGGAACGGATAGGCAGGAAAGACGTGGACGTCAGCCGTGGGCGCTCGCACGTCAAGAACGTTGTATACGACGTTTTCACAGGGAAAGAGCTTCAGCAGAAGCTCGCCGGCAGCCTGCAGGTATTCTTCCGGGTCACGGAGTCCGATGAGCTCCGCCGCAAGCTTGGTGGCTGGCTCCATCACGCGCCTCCGGACTCTCGGAACAATCCGTTCCCCGCAGCGCCCGGGGCGCTGTTCGAAGCCCTCGTACGCAGTGACGCGCACTGGCATCAAAAGGATGCGTGCCGACCCCTTTGCTGTGGAGATCAACCAAGATTAGCTCCCGCGGGAAGATCCAAACAACAGCTGTTCGGTTCCGGATTGACTTTTGTATTTGCCTGCTGGTCAGCTGTTACCGCTGGGGCCTTCCCCCTAGTCGCGGCTGGGGTGGTGTCTCTGCCGGAGGCCTTGTGCCAGACGATCTGCGACCGGTTCTGCGACGCGTGCCGACGGGTGACATTCGGTCCGCAGCAGCAGTACCTTGGCCATCAGCATGATGGCCAAGTAGCCTGTCAGGAACCGTGAGAAGAACAGCCCCAAGGCAACATGGAATGCGATAGTGAGGACAAGCCCCACTTGAGTGGCCTTCCGCCGGTGAACACCGGAACAGGCGCGTCGACGAAGAACTGCGGAGCGTTCACCGCCCGGAGATTTCATTCCAGGCGCAGGGGCCGGCAAACGCGCCACCAGCCACTGCGGTCAACGTTCCCCGCCGCCATTCACGGGCCACGAGAAATGCCAGAACCAGCGCAGCAAGCGCCGACAGCGCCGCTCCGTACAAGATCGTAAGCCACTCCAGCATCATTGCCTCCTCAAGAACACCGCCCCAGGACGCGCAGTGGACCGTAACCGATGTGCCCCGCAGCGGTAAAGGGGTGTGGCCGGTGGCGTAAGAATGGCAATGTATAGGCGACTCATTACCCGGGAGGAAGCTCGGAGAACGCAGCCGCCTGTGCGCGCTGGGTACGTGACGCTTGGGAATTCAGATCGGTGCACCATGCGGGGTAGACGCGGAAGCCGCGCTTGCCGGGATGAAGGCCGGAGCTGACGTATCCGAGCAAGACCAGGTGCGCCTTGGTGAACTGGAAAACCCCGAACCGTTCCTGCTCCTGAACTAAGACAAGCAGCCCAGACAGCGACTCATCAGCAGTGAAGGGCCTGGTCGATCCGCCTTCGACCCGCTTCCAGACCGCGACGAAGGCGCCCGGCTTCGCCGGTGTGATCCGGGCGGTGCGGATTCGCCACTGCTCCTTGCCGATGCGGGCAACCCCGGATTCGTAGTCACCGTTCTGTTCTTCTACCTGGGTGACAGCCTGTGCGGCGGCACCAGGATCCGAAAGGTCGAGGAAGCGCTTGAATCCCTGGAACTTCACCCTCTGACTTTATTCGTTCAAGGATCCGGCCTGAGTCACAACACAGCCCGCTGCCCCCAAGCCACCGCTTCTGAGGACAGCGGCGACCTCACCGAGGTCACGTCCAGCCGGGGTCAGGCGCTTTCCGCAGATAGGGCCAAGTCTGTGGGGTCCGGAGTAACCTGCTGCGCGACCGCCAGGCTCTGTGCAATGGCGGTAACGCGCTGCTCCACGCTGGCCTTTGGGGGTGCTGCCACCTTGATTGCCCGGAAGCCTGTTTCGTGCAGGGGGCCGGCTGCCTGCAGGCACTCTTCCATCCGCTCAATGGTCAGGAGCGAGCCAGGTTCGAGGAGCCCATCAGAAGGGACGCCCAGATCGGAAGTCCTGGCCGGGGCTGGTTCTGGTGGGGCGGCCGGTACGTGGACGTCGGCCCAGGCTGGACCGTATGTCGTGTCGATGCTGGAGCATCCGGAAAGCACAACCCCGCCCAGAATTCCGCGGTCACGAAGGTAGGTTATGTGTTCGCGCCCGGCTTCTGGTCGTCGCTGTTCGATCACCGACCGCCCCCAGTTGACGACCATGCCGAAAGGATAACCTGTGGCGTCGCACGCCCGCTGGACTGCTTCTGCCTCCGCTTCCAGGCTGAGGAAGCCTTTGGCCGGTGTTTGGCCTGGCATCCGGGCGTCGCAGTGTTCCAGGACGAGGCGGGCGCCCCCCGTGTCCCGGCCGGCCAGCTCGGTCAGCGAGGCTTCAAGTGCGGCAGCCGACGCGGCATCCTCAATGGCTATCGGGGCGGCATGCAACTCCAGGGCGGCGACGGCGGGCCTCCCCACCTGCCGGTTGAGCCGCTTCACGGACTCCAGCGCATCCTGGACGAAATCCAGTGCTGACCGCCGGCCGGACGCAGACGTCGAGGCAAGGCCGAAGCCCGGGTCAGCCTGCAGCCTGGCCATGGTGCCGGGGATCGTCGTGACCACGAAGCGTGCATTTTCCGGAAGCTGTCGCAGGAACCATGCTTCGTCCTCTTTGTGCAGCTTTCCGGTGAAGGGTATTTCCAGTCCGGCCACGCCATCCAGGGCCAGGACGGAGGCCAGGAACTTTCCTTCAGCCACGGGATCCCATCCCAAGAGGCTGGGCGCGGCCGCATAGGCCCCAATGAAGTAGGGGGCCCTGTCCGGGCTCGTTAAAGGCATCATGGTCTCCATTGGTTTGTGGCCGTCAACGGCTGACGGGCTCACGTGTCTGCAGCATCGCCAATTCGTGGCGGCGGGGGAGCCCTTCCCAGTCGCCTTGGACCAGGCAGGCGAAGGCCCCGGTAATGGTGGCGGTGATGAGTCTGTCCTGCGGTTCCCGGCCTGCTACGAGTTCGGCAAGGTAGCCGGCGACGAATGCGTCGCCGGCTCCCACGGTGTCCACGGCGTCGACGGGCACTGCCTCTTGGCGGAATATCGTGCCGTCGATGAGGGCCAGCGCGCCGTCCGCGCCCAGCTTGACGACGGCCTGGCTTGGACCCAGTGCGGTGATGCGCCGGGCCGCCTCCTCCGGATGGCCGGCTCCGACGGCGATCGCGGCTTCATCGTCGCCCGCGAACACGACGTCGGCGAGCGGGATGATGTCCTGGTAGACACGTTGTGCAGCTTCCGGTGACCACAGGGTTGCGCGATAGTTCAGGTCAAAGGAGACCGTCACGTGGTGGGCACGCGCCAGGTCCACTGCGTATCTCAGGGTCGCTTCCGCACGAGAGGAAAGCGCGGGTGTGATGCCGGTGACGTGCAGCAGGGTCGCTCCTGACACCAGTTGTTCGTCGATGTCCTCCGGCGCGATTCTGGATCCGGCGCTGCCGCACCGGTAGTAGCTGACGCGCTGGGTGGCGGGAGTCCGGCGTTCCTTGATCATCAACCCGGTAGGGGCGGAACGGTCGACGGCGGCCCTGACGTCAACGCCTTCGGCGCGGATTTCCCGCGCCACCAGGCTGCCCAGTGAGTCAGCGCCCACGCGTCCGCACCAGACAGTCTGCACGCCGAGTCGTTGGAGCCCGATGGCGACATTGGATTCCGAGCCGCCGATGCCCAGGCTCAGTGTGGATGTGTGGGCGAGCGGCCCCACCTGCTCCGTGCGCATCAGCGCCATGGTTTCGCCGAAAGTGAGCACGTAAGGCGCGCCGTTCATTGGGTTGCTCCAAGCTGGGCCGCGGTCTGGTCCACCAGGGCGCGGACGCGCCGGGCCCGGGCCGTAAGTTCCTGGAGGTCGCCGCCCTTGAAGGCATCACCCAGCAACGGGCCGCCCAGGCTGACCGCAAGTACTCCTGCCCGGATCCAGACGGGGACGTCGTCGATGTCCACGCCGCCGGAAGGTATGACCTGGATGTCAGGGAACGGGCCGCGCAGCTGGGAGACGTAGCCGGCACCCACAGTGGAGGCGGGGAAAACCTTTACGGCGGTCGCGCCCAGCTTCCATCCGGCGTGGAGTTCGGTGGGCGTCAGGCCTCCTGGGTAGACGGGGATACCGCGGCGGACGCAGGCTGTGATGATGTCCGGGTCGGTGACGGGGGTGACGATGTACGCCGCGCCAAGGTCCATGGCCGTTTCTGCTTCGTCGGCTGCGGTGACGGTTCCCACGCCGATTTCCAGGGTGTCGCCAAACCTCTCCTGCAGGCGGGGCAGCTCGTCCCAGACTCCTGGCGTGCTCAGGGTCAATTCGATGCTCAGCACTCCGCCGAGCTGAAGTGCTTCGATGACGGGAGCGTAATCGGAGGCGTGGCAGGCACGGAGGACGGCCACAACCCGGGTTGCGCCGAGGATTGCGGATGGGTGCGGGCGCTGAAGCGTGCCTTGGTCATCGAGGCGCTGCATTGAAGGTCCTTCTGCTCTGGTGTGCGGTGGTGACGTGCCCGACGGCGGCGCGTGCCGCCGTCGGGCGTTTAGTCGGTCTATTTGACGTGCTGGGCGGTGGTTGCGTTGGCAGCCCCAGCGGCTGCGGCCGTAACGATTTCGCTGTGGTGCCGGGCATCCTCGGGGTCGGTGAGGTCGCGGTTGAGTGTTTCGGGCGTGAGCCGGGTGGCGATGAAGCTGACCACCATGGTCAGGGACATGTAGATGGCAACCGGGATCCAGGAATTGCTGAAGAGCCCCAGCAGCCCTGCGCAGATCATCGGTGCCACGCCACCGCCGATGATGGAGGAGAACTCGCGTCCCAGGGTGACGCCGGCGTAGCGGTAGCGGCTGCCGAAGATTTCGGGGAAGTAGCTCATGTGGACGCCGACGACGCCCTGGCAGGCAAGCATGAAGCCCACGATGATCACCAGGACGATGGCCACGGGGGACCCGGTGGTGAGGAGCATGAAGGCCGGTGCCGGGAAGAGGATCAGTGCCCCGGTGATGAGCGACACGACGCGCCGGCGGCCGATTTTGTCGGACAGTATCCCGAAGGAGACGGCGGCGACGCCGCCGCACAGTGCGCCGATGAGGAGGACCGGGGGGATGAACTTGGGGTCGGTTCCGACGACGGTGATCAGGTAGGAGGCCATGAACACCTGGATGGTGTACGACTGTGTGCTGACGCCGAGGTTCATGAGGATGACGCGCAGGACGTTGGCCTTGCCGTTTTTGGCGACTTCCTTCAGCGGGGCCGGCGGTACGGTACGGGCCTGCTTGATTTCTTCGAAGACGGGGGACTCATCCAGCTTGCGCCGGATGACCAAGGCTGCAATGGTGACGAAGATGCTGGATAGGAAGACAAGCCGCCAGCCCCAGGTCAGCATGTCGTTAGGGGCGAGGGACTGGGCCGCGATCCACACGAGGGCACCGAGGGCGGTGCCGGCGGCTGCGCCGACCATGATGAGTGAGGCGAGCTTGCCGCGGGTGCCGGGGGCAGCGGATTCGGTGAGCAGGGTTGCGCCGCCGGACTGTTCGGCGCCGGCGCCGAAGCCCTGGGCTGCGCGGCAAACGCAGAGCAGGACCGGGGCAAAGATGCCGATCTGGTCGAAAGTGGGCAGCAGGCCGATGGCCAGGGTGGCGCCACCCATCAGGAGCAGGGTGACCACAAGGACCCATTTGCGGCCGAGCCGGTCGCCGAAGTGGGAGAAGAAGACGCCGCCGAGGGGCCTGAACAGGAAGCCGACGGCGAAGGTGGTGAAACTGGCGATCAGTGCCGCCGCGGGGGAGACATTGGGGAAGAACAGTTTGCTGAAGACGAGGGCCGAGGCGGTGCCGTAGATGACGAAGTCATACAATTCGAGGGTTGTACCGATGAGGCCGGCGACGGCGGCCTTCCGGACTTTGCTTTGGTCAACGTTCCCCGGGGGAACGTGCGCTGCTGTGGTCATTTCCATACTCCTTTGAATGGATGTCCTGCTGTGCTTCTGGTGGTGCTGAATCAGTAGGTGATGAGGACTTTGAGGTTGGTCGGGTCAACCACCGGTGCCGTAAGGGCCGCCGCGGTATTTTCGAGCGGGTAGGTGCTGGTGATGATGGACTGCAGGTCTACGACGCCGGAGGCCGCGAGGTCGATCGCGGCCGGGAATGCGTTGGCGTAGCGGAAAGCGGTGACGAGGTCGATCTCGTAGCGCTGGAGGAAGCCGAGCGGGATTCCGTCCACGGTGGGTTTGGCCTGGCCGACGACGGTGGCGCGGGTTGCCGGTGCCAGGGTCTGGATGCCGTCAGCGAGGGCGCGGGTGCTCCCGGAGCATTCGATCAGCCGGTCCATGCCTGCAAGGTCAAGTGGTGTGGTGGCGGTGTTGATGGTGCGGGTGGCGCCGAATTTGGTGGCAACGGCGAGGCGGTCGTCGTTCACGTCCGTCACGACGATCTCGGCGGCGCCTTGGGCTGCCGCAACCTGGGCGACGAGGAGCCCGATGGGTCCGGCGCCGGTGATCAGGACGCGCTGGCCTTTGTGGACCTGCGCCCGTTCGACGGCCCAGACGGCGACGGCGAGTGGTTCGATCGCGGCGCCGATTTCCGCCGGGATGGTGTCCGGCAGGGGGTGCACGGCGGCCTCGGGGACCACTACGTGGCGGGCGAAGAGCCCATCGGTCGGTGGGGAACCGAAGCAGGTACCGGTGGGGCAGAGGTTGTAGCGTCCGGACAGGCAGGTGGGACATTCACGGCATGGCAGGGCGGGCTCGATGACCACGGGGGTGCCGCTGGTGATGCCGGCCTGCGGACCTGCGGCAATGACTACGCCGGCGCCTTCATGCCCCAGGACCGTGGGCTGCCGCAGTACGTTGGTGCCGTTGCGTCCCTCGGCGAAGTAGTGCATGTCGGATCCGCAGATTCCGCCGGAGCGCATTTCGACCAGGAGGTCATTCGGGCCCAGGGGCGTTAGTGGTTTGTGCTCGACGCGCAGGTCCCGGGCGCCGTGCAGTACGGCGGCCTGGGTGCCGGTGGGAAGCGCGGGCGTGTTCGTTTCGGGAATGGCTTGGGTGGTCATGGCGTGCTCCGCATGATTTGGAGGGATGGGGCCGGAGTAAGGGAAACGGGTGGTCTTGCTTCAGCGATGGCGGCCAGCGGTCCCGATGAGCGAATGATGTCGATGAACTCGCCGGTGCGCAGGATGAACCCGTCGCGTCCGGCCAGTTCCTCGCCGAGGAGGTGGTGGTCCCCGATGACCTTGCGGGCGAGGTCGCGGCCCGAGCGGGACCCTGCTGCGAGTCCGGCCAGCATTCCGCGCGCCGGGTCCTCCATGGCGTGGGCCTGTGGTCCGGGATCGAAGCCGGGCAACGGGGCGATGCATGCAAGATACGCGGCGGTGGTGAGGGCCAGGAGGTGGGGCATCCCGCCGTCGTCGAGCATCTGCAGCGCCGGCAGCGGGATTCGTTGGCGGAGTTTGACGGATCCGTCGGATCCCACCTGGCTGGTGCGGTGGCCAAGGGCCGTGTTGCGCCAGCGGGTGAAGAGCTCTTCCTCGTAGGCGTCCACGTCGACGTCGCGTGGCACCGCGACGGTGGGCAGGTACTCGTTGCGCAGCACGGAGCGGGCAGCTTGTTCGATGGACGGGTGCGAGACGGATTCGGGGATGGTGACGGCGCCGGTCAGGGCACCGAGGTAGGCGATCAGTGAGTGCGTGCCGTTGAGCAGGCGGACTTTCAGCTGCTCATAGCCGCCTACCTCGTCGGAGAACACCGCCCCGCCGGCCTCCCAAGTGGGCCGCCCGGCAATGAAGTTGTCTTCCACGATCCACATGCTGAACGGCTCAGCCGGGACCGGGATCCTGTCGGTGTAGCCGCGCTGGGATGCGACCAGCCTCCGGTAGTGGTCCGTGGTGGCGGGCACGATGCGGTCAACCATGGAGGAAGGGAAGCTGGTGCGGCTGTCAATGAAGGCCAGGGCCTCGGAGGCTTCCGCCGGCGGGAGCAGGGCGGCGAATTCGCGGACCAGCCGCTGGGTGTGGTGGCCGTTGTCGGCCAGGTTGTCGCAGCTGAGGATGGCCACCGTCTCGCCATGCGTCCTGGATCGGTGCTGCAAGCCGCGGACGATCTGCCCGACGGGAGTCTGGGGTGAGCCGGGAACGGCCAGATCGTGCTGGATTGCCGGATCCTGAAGGTTGAGGGCGCCGGTGGCAGGGGTGTAGTTGTAGCCGTTCTCCGTGACCGTGAGGGACACGATCCGGGTACCGGCGTCGCCGATCGCCTTTACTACCCGGTCCGGGTTGGCGGCTGCCGTGAAGGCATCCGTGTGCACCCGGGGCACCGAATAGGTGGCACCCGCCGGGGAGGTTTCCACCACGGTGTAGAGCATGTCCTGGGCGTGCATGGCATTCGGGATGGTGGAGGAACGGCTGGCAACCCCGATGATGCCCCAGTCACCGCCGTGGGCGGCGACGGCGGCGTCAGTGTAGACGGCCTGATGTGCGCGATGGAAGTTGCCGAGGCCCAGGTGGACAATCCCGGGAGCCGGTGCTGCCGGCCGTCGCAGGATTCCCGGGGTGGCCGCGGACAGCGGGGGAACGGAGGTCATGGCTACCAGTCCTTCATGGAGCCGTCGAGTTCCCGGGCGATGGGCAGGTAGGCCTGTTTGTAGGGGAACCGGGCTGCCGCCGCCTCGTCCACCTGCACACCGAGGCCGGGTTCTTCTCCGGGATGGAGGTAACCGTCCTCGAATCTGAAGCTGGACTTGAAAACTTCCGACACCAGCGGGTCGTAGCCCATGTATTCCTGGATCGCGAAGTTGCTGGTGGCAAGGCCCAGGTGCAGCGAGGCGGACAGGTTGATGGGCGAGACGTCGGAGGGGCCGTGCGGGGCTCCCTTGATCTGGTACACCTCGGCCAGCGCCAGGATCTTGCGGACGTGGGAGATGCCTCCGGCATGGACGACGGCGGTGCGGATGAAGTCGATGAGCCGCTCCGTAATGAGGTGCTCACAGTCCCAGATGGTGTTGAAGACTTCACCGATGGCCAAGGGGATGGTGGTCTGCTGGCGCAGGGTGCGCAGGAGGCGCTGGTTTTCGGCCGGGGTGACGTCTTCGAGCCAGAACAGGTCCACGTCTTCCAGGGAACGGGCCAGCCGGGCGGCTTCGGTAGGGTTGAGCCGGTGGTGGACGTCGTGGAGCAGCTTCAGCTCGGGGCCGACGTGCTCCCGGACGGCCGACAGCACTTTCGGGGCGTGACGGAGGTAGGCGGAGGTGTCCCAGTCCTCTTCGACCGGTCCGGCGCCGCGCCCGGCCGGTTCATAGCCGGCGGCACCCTTGGTGACGCCGTAAACCTTGTCCAGGCCGGGGACGCCGGACTGGGCGCGGACAGCCCGGAAGCCTTGTTCGCGGCGCTGGTCGATCGAGTCGAGGAGCTCCGGGAGGTCCCAGCCCGTGGCGTGGGTGTAGGTGAGGATCTTCTCGCGGGCGGCGCCACCGAGGAGTTGGTAGACGGGGACGCCGAGGGCTTTGCCTTTGATGTCCCAGAGGGCGAGGTCGATCGCGCCGATGGCTGCCATGGTGACCGGTCCCCGGCGCCAGTACGCGCCACGATAGAAGTACTGCCAGGTGTCCTCGATACGGTCGGCGTCGCGTCCGAGCAGTGCGGGGGCGAGGTGGTCCCGGAGGTAGCTGGCGACGGACAGTTCGCGGCCGTTGAGGGTGGCGTCCCCCCAGCCGATCAGCCCGTCGTCGGTGGTGATCTTGAGGGTGACGAAGTTGCGGCTGGGGCTGGTAACGAGGACGTCGACGTCGACGATTTTTCGGGTCATTTGGTGATCACGACATTCTTCAGTGGCTGGTTCGCGGACAGGCGGCTGATGTTTTCGGCTATCTCGAGGGCGCGGCCGCGGAAGGTTTCGGCGGTGACGCCGGATGAGTGCGGGGTCATGATGATGTTGTCGAGCCGGTCGAAGGGCAGGGCGGACGGCATGCCGCGGCCGTCCGGACCGGGGTACTGGTACCAGACGTCGACGGCAGCCCCGGATATTCTGCGGTCCATCAGGGCTTCGTAGAGCGCGGCTTGGTCAACGACAGGGCCGCGGGCAACGTTGACCACCTGCCCCTTGGGGCCCAGGGTGTTCAGTTCCTCGGCGCCGACAAGGGCTGTTGTTTCTGCGCTGAGTGGGATGCTGATGAGCAGAATGTCGGACTCGCTGAGTGCTTCAGCGAGGCGGCCGGTGGTCCCGGCCCAGCGCAGGCCGCTTTCCTCCGGGTCGACACTGCCGCTGCGGGTGATCGCGATGCCTTCCGCCCCGAAGGCCTGGAGCAATTTCCAGGCGGCGCTGCCGATATGGCCAAAGCCAAGGAACGTGACAACGGCTCCGCGGAGTGTTTCCGGCTGCGGGATGTCCTGTGAATATACGGAGGAGGCCCAGACGCCGCTGCGGAGGGCAGCGTCCTGGCCCAGCAGGTTGCGCCGGAGGGCGACCAATGCGGCGGCGATGTACTCGGCGATGGAGCCTTCGTGGTGGAAGGTGTTTGCGCACACCGCGCCGGCTGGCAGGGCGTCGGCTTCAATACCGTCGTAGCCCGCCCCGGCAACATGGACCAGTCGGAGGTTAGGGGCTTGGGCGCCCATGGCCGCGGTGAACTTGGGTCCGACATAGACGTCAGCGTCTTTAAGGTCTGTCAGGACCGAGTGCTCATTCCAGCTGTCGTGCCAGGACGTGAGTGCACCGGCCGGGAGTGCCGCCTCCAAAGTCGCCCTTTGGGGCATCAAATTGGGGTCTGCGATGACAATTCTCATGGTTACTTTCCTTGGAGGGCGTGATCTGCGTTGCGTGCGGCGAAGGTGGAGCCGCGGACGATGAGTTGTGAGCTGAGGTGGACAGCCTCAGTGGTGGAGGGCTTGCCGGCGATCTGTTCGAGGAGGAGCTCGAGGGCCAAGGAGCCGCTTCTGCCGATCGGAACGCGCACGGACGTGAGGCCGGGCTCCGCGGCTGCGGCGATGTCGAGGTCATCAATGCCCACGACACTGATGTCTTCGGGGCAGTGGTACCCGAGGGTCCGGGCTCCGGCGAGCATGCCGATCGCCACCAGGTCGTTGTATGCGATTACCGCGGTTGCACCGCTGGCGACGACTGACGCTGCGGCGGCGAGGCCGCCGTCGACTGTGGCATTCTGGTTGCCGACCGTCACCAGTTCGATTCCCCAGTCATTGCAGAAACGGCTGATGGCTGTGTGGCGTTGCCCGTTCGCCCATGACGAGGCGGGACCGGGAATGTAGGCGATTTTACGGTGGCCGAGCGCGTGAAGGTGTTCCACGGCCTGGCGGAGGCCTTCGCCCGCTTCCATCAACACACGGGCCGCATGGTCGGCTTCACCGTTGATCACCACAAGGGGCGTGTTGCCCGCGAGCTGGTGGATCTGGTCCGAAGGCAGGCGGGGGGAGCAGAGGATGATGCCGTCGACGCCGGCAGCGAATGACACCAGGTGTTCCCGTTCCCGGGTGGACGACTCGGAAGTGTCTGCCAGCACCATCCTGTGCCGTCCGTGCCAAGCCTGATCCTGGATTGATTTGATCAAAGCCGCGAAAACGGCGTTGGAGATGTCGGGAACAACGACCCCGAAAGTCCGGCTGCCCGACAGGCCAGGCACGTCGTAGCCGACCTGCAATGCAGCGTCTACCACCTTCTGACGGGTTTCGGCCGCCAGTCGACCCGGATCGCTGAAGGCCCTGGACGCTGTCGCCAGCGATACACCCGCAAGCTTTGCGACATCCGTGAGTTTGGCCGGCATTGGTCCTCCAGTTGCTTCGTTGAAACCCTTCCTCATTAGTATGGAAATACTTGTACAAGTTTGTCAAGGATTTTCCATGACGTGCATCACTCGGCAGCGCGGTCGACAGCCGCGCCCGATCCTCTGGGTTCTCTACAGAACCAGGTGTAGCCGTTTCTGAATCAGGGCGCCGTTGCCGCGGTCGTGCAGATCCGTTGGCCCGAGGGGGAGTGGTCCAAGGCTCACGGCGTGCGTGACCTTGAGTCCAGGACAGCGGCGCAGCCCGCGGACCGGGTGGAGGTGGCGAGCGTCACCAAAACTATGACCGCCGTAGCGGTGCTGAAGCTCGTCGACGATCACCTCATTGGTCTCGACGATCCCGTCAACGACGTCACTCCCGAGTTCACGTCCTCACTCAAACCCCCGGGGCCCATCACAGTAAGGCAGCTGATGAACCACACGTCCGGAATGCCCGAGGTAAACGATGCTCTGCCAAAGGACGTTGACTTCCGCCCTGTGCCTTCCAGCACGCTCAGCCTGGAGGAGGGACTCCAGTTAGCCGGGACCCTTCCCTGGACCTCGGCCAGTGTTGGGTCCTTCAAGTATTCGAATACGAACTACCTGGCACTCGGTCTCCTGATCCAAACACTGCGGCACAAGCCTTACATCCAGATCATGCAGGAGGAGGTATTCGACCCCCTCGGTTTGAAGAACACCAGCCTGGACCGCCTCGACCCGCACGAAACCGGACTTCTGCACGGCTACGTAACCCTCCGCGGCGAACGAATCGACACCACAGACAACACCTTCACGGTCGGCAACCCGGCAGCCGGCGCGGTCTCGAGGATGGAAGACCTGAACCTCCTCATGGCCGGCATTTTCCAAGGACGGGAGCTACCAGGCGGCGATGACAGTCACAACGCCATCACTGCCCACCGAACTCGAAGACCCGTCCACCGGGAACAGGCGTGACCTCCTGGACAGCCAGGTCGAGTCCTCCCTGAACGAGACCCTTGACCGGCTCTGCATGTCAGCCAGATGAGAAAGTGCCTGCTGTTCAAGGCTTGGTTTGAACACAGCACAGATGGACGATCCGGCGGAATGCGCAATCGCGACGGGCGGGACGCCAGGGAATCCCGTGGCTTCGGGAAGGCCCGAAACCAGGTGACTAATGGCTCTGTTCGCCCGTCGGTGACCGCGCAAAGCTGGAATGAACGGCAGGGATTGAAGGGGCGGGTCCGGGGATGATGTACGGATGGTATGGCGACTGGGGTGTGGGCGGTTGGATTGTCATGGCCCTGATGATGCTGCTGTTCTGGGGTGGTGTGGTGACGGTCGTGATTCTTCTGGTCCGCGGCGGACGCCAGGGGCACGGGGGATACTACGGGTCTGCTCATGATGAGGCTGAGCGGATCCTGAATGAACGTTTCGCGCGGGGGGAAATCGACGCTACCGAGCTGAATGAACGCCGGGCTGCTCTCCGACGCAGGCCGTGAAGACACTCTCCCGCAGCACGCAGATCCTGATCGGGGCTATCGCGACAGTACTGCTGACCGCGTTGTCCATGACGGGGATCGCGCTGCTGGGCGGTGGCCCGAATCCGGGCGGAGCAGGGAATCCCGGCACCACCCGCTGTGCGGCGCCGAGTTTCGCGGGCACCGTCGTGAACGTCACTACCATCGACAGGGGCGGGACCATGATGGCCGGTCCCAGGATGATGCGCGGCAGCATGCGCCTGACCGCGGACCGGGCCACCGTGGTCCACGGCAAAGTGTCCTTCCTGGTCGTCAACGCCGGCACCATTCCCCATGAAATGCTGGTCGTCCCCGTGGCGGGCACCCAGAGCGCAGGAACGCGCCCCGTGGGCCGGGACGGAAGAGCCGACGAGGCCGGCAGCCTGGGCGAGGCCTCCGCTGCCTGCGCCGAAGGTGAAGGAGAGGGGATCCTGCCGTCCACGAGCGGCTGGGTCACGCTTGACCTGCCGCCCGGGCGGTATGAACTGTTCTGTAATCTCCCGGGCCACTACTGGGCAGGGATGTACACGGAGCTCACCGTCACCTGAACCGGCCGGAGAACCGCAGGCGGCGGGGAGCGATACCGGACAGGGGGAGCGGGTCCGCCGGTGACGAACCGGCGGACCTCATGAGGTAGCCTGCCCAGGCAGCCCGCTTCCTGCCCGGATCTAGTTGCTGAGGTAGCCGTTCGGGTCCAGGACGTACTTTGTGGCCGCTCCGGCATCGAATTCCGCGTACCCCCGCGGTGCATCATCGAGCGCTATGGCTGTGGCGTTGACCGCCTTGGCGATCTGGATCTTGTCATGCAGAATCGCCATCATCAGTTGCCGGTTGTACTTCATCACCGGGCACTGGCCGGTCGCGAAGGAGAGGGACTTTGCCCAGCCAGTGCCCAGGGACAGGGACAGTGAACCCTTCTGGGCCGCCTCGTCCGCGGCGCCCGGGTCTCCTGTGACGTAAAGGCCGGGAATGCCCACGGACCCGCCGGCGGCGGTGAGGTCCATCAACGAATTGAGCACGGTGGCCGGCGCTTCCTTGGCGCCATGCCCGTGCCCGCGGGCCTCGAAACCGACTGCGTCAATACCGGCATCGACCTCCCGAACGCCGAGGATCTGCTCGACCTGGTCGGCCGGGTCGCCGTTGGCCACGTTGACGGTTTCGCAGCCAAAGGACCGGGCCTGGGCGAGACGATCCTCATTGAGGTCCCCTACGATGACCACGGCGGCCCCCAGCAGCTGGGCGCTTGCCGCCGCGGCAAGTCCTACGGGTCCGGCCCCGGCAACATAGACGGTTGACCCGACGCCGACACCTGCCGTGACGGCGCCGTGAAATCCGGTGGGGAGGATGTCGGAGAGCATGGTCAGGTCCAGGATCTTCTCCAGGGCCTGGTCGCGGTCGGGGAACCGCAACAGGTTCCAGTCGGCATAAGGGACCAGGACGTACTCCGCCTGCCCTCCGACCCAGCCGCCCATGTCGACGTAGCCGTAAGCGGATCCTGGGCGGTCCGGGTTCACGTTCAGGCAGATCCCGGTCTTGCGCTCCTTACAGTTCCGGCAGCGCCCGCAGGAGATGTTGAACGGGACCGAGACGATGTCCCCGACCTTGATGAACTCGACGTCGGGCCCGGTCTCGATGACTTCCCCGGTGATCTCGTGACCCAGGACCAGGCCGGCCGGGGCGGTCGTGCGGCCGCGAACCATGTGCTGGTCCGACCCGCAGATGTTGGTGCTCACGGTGCGCAGGATGACGCCGTGCGGGACCTTCCGGCCGACGTTGACGGGATTGACTCCGGGGCCGGCCTTCAGTTCAAAGGTGGGGTAGGGGGTATCGATGATTTCGACAATCCCGGGTGCCTTGTACGCAACGGCTTTGTTGGCTGACATGGGCATGGCTCCTATGGTTGGTGTTCGAATTGGCACGGAAGGCCTGACGCCGGCTGCATCAGACCTTCCGTGGGGCAAGAGTTGTCAGTTTTCGTGAAGCAAGGGGGGTGGATTGAGGTGCCGGGCGGGCCGGACCGAGCGGCTAGGCGTCGATAACCATGTCGGTCAGCGCGGTTGAACAGCAGGGAAGGAACTTGCCTGCAGTGATCTCACGTGCCCGGATGCCGCCCTGGTGGTTCATCTCCACCTCGCCGGAAAGCTTGACGACTTTGCAGGAGCCGCACATACCCTCCTTGCAGTTCGCGCCGATCCGGACGCCTGCACGCTGGGCCACTCCGAGGATGTGTTCGTCCGGGCCGATCCGCACATTGATGCCCGTCCGCATGAAGGACAACGTGAGGCTGCCCGTTCCCACAGTGTCAAAGCTCGAGGCGTCGGGGGACGCGGCCTCCGGTTCCGCATCTGATCCGCCTTCGGCGGCCGCCGGGCCCGGGTCGACCGTTTCCAGCGGCAGCCCCGTGGCCTTCAAGGTTCCCTCGTCGTCGTAGCCAGGCTCGTAGAGCCCGAACGCGCTGGGCTGGCTTTCGAAGTAGTCCTCGGCGGAATCGGCGATTTCCTCGGCGATCTCCTCCGCGATGTCCGAAGCGAGCGCGATTTCTGCCTGGTATTCAAGGAGTGTCTGGCGATCCCCCGAGAAGAACTCCATGTAAATGGAGGTGTCGTCGACGCCGACCTTCTTAAGCAGCTCGGTGGCGGTGTTCAGGTAACCTTCCGGGCCGCAGGCGTACACCTGGCGGCCGTTGGCATCAGGAGCGACCTCGTCGATCATGGCCGAGGACAGCCTTCCGCTGAAGCCATCCCACTCCTCGGGCCGGCCGCGGTCGCCAAGGGCGTAGAAGACCTTGACGCGCGAGTCCACCGACGCGATGTAGGCCAGTTCACGGTGGAAGGCAAAGCCGCCGGCTTCCGCTCCGTGGTAGAGCACTACCACATTGGCCGTACCGGGCAGCGAGTGGATGGTCCGCAGCATCGACATGATCGGAGTGATGCCGGCGCCGGCAGCCAGGAAGAGGTACCGTGCGCGCCGGTCGGCATCGGGCAGGTGGAATGCCCCCACGGGTCCCAGCATGTCCAGGACGGTGCCGGGTTTGACGTTGTCATGCACCCACGGTGAAACCAGTCCGCCGGGATCGCGCTTAACGGTGACGCTGAAGGTCCAGGGTTCCGTGGGTGAGCTGGAGATTGAGTAGCTGCGGTCCACGGGTTCCTGGTCCTCGCCGTTCACGGGAAAGGCGATATTAACGTACTGGCCGGCCCTGAATGCCAGGGGTGCGCCGTCGCAGCGGCGGAACACGAAGGTCATCATGCCCCCGGCCTCGGGTACGGTCTCCACACATTCCGCCATGAACTCCTGCGGATGCCAGGGACCCAATGCACGTGCAGCGCGGGCGGGTGCCTCGGCGCTGCCCATTACCCTGTTCCACGGCATCTCAAGGCCACGGATGCGTTGGGGTTCCTGGACTACCGTTTCAGTAAGGAGTTCCGTCATGCCAAGTGCTCCTGAACGCGCTGAACGTACCAGTTGATGAAGGCCTCCACCTGGTATTCGCTCTTCATGTAGGGGCCGGGCTGGTAGGCAGGGCTGCCGGCACCCTTCTGGCACAGCTCCACGAACGCCTTGTCCTGCAGGTTTGTCTGCTTCCAGGTGTAGGTGAGCTTGTCCAGGTCGTAGTCGACGCCTTCTTCCGCGTCGTCCGCCACGAGCCAGGTGGTTCGCACCAGCGACTGGTGTTCGTTGATGGGGAAGACACCGAAGGTGATGACGTGGTCCCCAAGGAAATGGAACCAGCTGTTGGGCTGCAGGTGCATCGAGCAGCGGCCAAGGCGGAAGTCCGGAAGGTCGCCAAGCAGTTTCTTGGAAAGCCTGCGTCCGTCGGGCGAGAACGATTCGCCCTCGCCGTCGAGCGATTCCCGTGAGATGCGGATTCCCGCGATGCGCGTGTCGAGCTCCTCGACCACCTCGTAGGGAAGGCCGTAGCGGCGGCAGCGCTCCTCGAGCGATGACTGTGCGTTCTTGTTGCGGTCCCACACTTCCTCAAGGTGCGTCGGGATCAGCCCCTCCGTGAGGCCCCAGGTGGGAAAGAGGGAGCAGGCGAGTTCGGGGTGGCCGTCACAGTGGTAGCACTCCCGGTTGTTCTCCATGACGAGCTTCCAGTTGCCCTCTTCGATGATGTTCTGCTGGTAGGCAATTTTCGTCTTCGACAGATCGTGGGGCGCGAGGTAGGGCTCAAAGATCTTTGCGGTTTCATCGAAGTCCGTCGGCGGCACGTCCGCAATGCAGACGAAGATCAGTCCTGCCACCTCCCGGCCGTGGGCGCGCTTGAGGCCGAAGCAGCTCTTGTCGAACTTCGTTTCCCCCGGGGCCGAGGCGTGGATCAGGTCGCCGCTGGGCGAGTAGGTCCAGGAGTGGTAGCCGCAGACCAGGTTTCCTGTTGATCCCGTGGATTCCGTCAGGACGCGGGCGCCGCGGTGCCGGCACACGTTGTGCAGTACGTTCACGCCACCGTCGTCGTTGCGCAGCACGATCAGGGAATAGGGCCCGTAGTCGACAGTGACGTAGTCGCCCGGTTCCGGCAGTTCGGCAGTGCTGGCGGCAAAGATCCAGTGCTGCCCGAAAATGGCCTCCATGTCGATATTGAAGATCGTCGGGTCCGTGTAGAAGGGGGCATCGAGGGAATATCCCGTGCGCCGGAACTCGAACAGTTCGGTGATTTCCGCCAGTTGCTCGGCAGGCAGGGATGCAGCGAGTTTTCCGCGCTTGAGGGGGACGTTCACTGAAGCAGTCATGTTGGGTTTCCTCCCGGGAGGGCTGGCTGGTGTGCGATTCGTGGCGACCACAGAGTTGGAGGCGGCAACCGGCGTTGCCGCAACTTTGCAGTCATAAAGGTTGGGGAGGATCGACCTGCACCAATGCGTCCGTCGGGGACGTCCCTGTTCGCGCTGTACGCAACATCGATCACCATATGCAACAGTGTGACTCGTGCCACGCAGGGTGTCAATCTATTAATTGACGCCGCCAAAAACTACGAAAAAACGTGCTGACTGACCCGGGCGCGCATCAGCTAAGGCGTGTGAAATCCGTTTGGACGCTGGCCCTGAGCCGGTTACTCACTGCTTTTGTTGCGCAACGCCGCCCACGCCTGGAAACCGCCGATCAGGTCGGTGGCACGGATCAGCCCCAGCCTCTGCAGGGTGTGCGCAGCGAGGCTGGAACTGTAGCCCTCGTTGCACACAACCACGATGCGGCGGGCGGGGTCGTCAGCGATCGGGAGCCGATGGGCGCTGGAAGGATCGAGCCGCCACTCAAGAACGTTGCGGTCGATCACGACGGCTCCCGGAATTTCGCCGTCCCGGTCCCGCTGATCCACGGGCCGAATGTCAACAACAAGGGCGCCCGCTGCCATTTCCCGCTCAAGATCCGAAGGGTGGACACGCACGAGCCCGCTGCGGCTCTCTTCCAGTAACTGGTCGACCGTAAGGGCCGCGGGGGTGCCGCCCGCATGCGAACCGCGTTCGCCGCCTTCAGCGCCGTCGTCGGAGTTATCAAACTGGTTCAAAATTCTCTCCCTTTACCTTCTGATGCGTCCATCGTTCCACCATGAAGCTGAACGCGGGGACGGTCGGACCGGGGCGAATGTCTTTTTGCGTCCGCCTGGGGGAGGGGGCACCGGCGGAAGGTGCACGACGGCGGTGCGTCCCGTCGTCGTGCTCCTTGACTTTTGTGGGGACTACTTGAATTTCGGCGCCGTAGTTTCTGCGGAAGACACGCGAACGCTGTCCTGTTGCTTTCGCGGCGCTTCGGGATATGCTCCACAAATGGCACCGCGAAGTTTCCTTCAATGGCCGGTCATCCGTCAATTGTCGACGGGGGATCTGCTGGGCCGTGGGCCCGCTGTCACTTCGGCCAAGACCCAGGCCATTGCCCCCCGCACAGCTACTGCTGACCGCGTTGTCCAGAGCGTCTGCCCCTACTGCGCCGTGGGTTGCGGACAGCGTGTCTACGTCAAGGACGAAAAGGTCATCCAGATCGAAGGCGATCCGGACTCACCCATCTCGCGCGGCCGCCTGTGCCCCAAGGGTTCTGCCAGCGAGCAACTGGTCAATTCACCAGGCCGGCAGACCAAGGTGCTTTACCGTGCGCCGCGCTCCAGGGAGTGGGAACACCTGGATTTGGCCACGGCCGTCGAGATGGTGGCGGACCGGTTCATCGAAACGCGCCGCAGGACGTGGCAGCAGGAGGACGACCAGGGCCGGCTGCTTCGCCGCACCATGGGCATTGCTTCGCTGGGCGGCGCAACCCTGGACAACGAAGAAAACTACCTGATCAAGAAGCTCTTCACGGCTGCAGGGGCGGTGCAGACCGAGAACCAGGCCCGCATATGACACTCCGCCACGGTTCCCAGTTTGGGAGCCTCGTTTGGACGCGGTGGTGCAACGCAGTCACTGCAGGACATGGCCAACGCCGATTGCATCGTTATCCAGGGTTCCAACATGGCCGAGTGCCATCCCGTGGGATACCAGTGGGTAGCGGAGGCTAAAGCCCGCGGAGCCAAGGTCATCCACGTTGACCCCAGGTTCACGCGGACGTCGGCAGTGTCGGATAAGCACATTCCCATTCGTGCAGGCTCCGACGTGGTTCTCCTTGGTGCGCTCATCAACTATGTCCTCACCAATGACCTGTGGTTCAAGGAGTACGTCAGCGCGTACACCAACGCCGCCACGCTGGTCCATGAGGATTACCGCGACGCCGAGGACCTGGGTGGGCTGTTCTCCGGCTTTGATCCGGAGAAGCGCGCCTACGACACGTCATCGTGGGCCTATGCGGAAAAAGGGGACGGTGCCATCGATGAGCCCGGGCCAGGTTCGGAACACGGAGCCGATGCCACGGCCCGCGCCGCCGGCCACGCCTTTGGCAGCGGCGGACCACCTTTGGAGCACGCCGAAGTGCAGCGCGACGACACCCTCCAGGACCCGCGGACTGTTTTCCAGATCGTCAAGCGGCACTACGCCCGCTACACCCCGGAGATGGTCCAGGACATGTGCGGGATCGACGCCGCGGACTTCGAGTACCTGGCGCGCTCCATCACGGAAAACTCCGGGCGCGACCGCACGACGTGTTTCGCCTACGCCGTCGGCTGGACCCAGCACTCCCTTGGGGCTCAGTTCATCCGGGCCGCCGCCATCCTGCAGCTTCTGCTCGGGAACGTCGGACGCCCCGGTGGCGGGATCATGGCCCTGCGTGGCCATGCCAGCATCCAGGGCTCAACGGACATCCCCACCCTTTTCAACCTTCTGCCCGGGTACCTGCCCATGCCCAGCGCCGGACGCCATGACAGCCTTGAGGAGTACCTGTCAGTCATTGGCTCGAAGCAACAGAAGGGTTTTTGGGCTGATGCCGACGCCTACACCATCAGCCTCCTAAAGGCCTGGTGGGGTGAGGCTGCCAACGCGGACAACGACTGGGCTTACGACTATCTCCCGAGACTGACGGGGGCCCACGGAACGTACGAGACAGTAATGGGCATGCTCGAGGACGAAGTTGAGGGCTACTTCCTTCTCGGCCAGAATCCTGCAGTGGGTTCGGCCCACGGCCGGATGCAACGCCTGGCCATGTCGCACCTGAAGTGGCTGGTGGTGCGTGACTTGAACCTCATCGAGTCGGCCACGTGGTGGAAAGACGGTCCGGAAATTGAATCCGGGGAGCTGCGCACCGAGGACATCGAGACCGAAGTGTTCTTCCTGCCTGCCGCAACCCACGTTGAGAAAGCCGGCTCTTTCACCCAGACCCAGCGCCTGCTGCAGTGGCGGCACCAGGCGGTGTCGCCGCCGGGGGAGTGCCAGAGCGAGCTGCAGTTCTTCTTCGAACTGGGCCAGCGGATCCGGGAGAAACTGGCCGGGTCGCAGGACGAACGGGACCGTCCGCTGCTGGACCTCACTTGGGACTACCCCACGGACGAGCATGGCGAACCTGATGGTGAAGCCGTGCTGGCGGAAATCAACGGCCGCCACCTGGACGGCCCGGATGCGGGCAAGCCCCTCTCGGCATATACCGAACTGCGCGCCGACGGATCCACGGCGGCCGGCTGCTGGATCTACACCGGCGTGTACGCTGACGGTGTCAACCACGCCGCCAACCGGAAACCGGGCAAGGAACAGGGGCCTGCGGCCCCGGAATGGGGCTGGGCATGGCCGGCCAACCGCCGGATCCTCTACAACCGCGCGTCGGCTGATCCGGCCGGCAACCCGTGGAGCGAGCGGAAGAAATACATCTGGTGGGACCAGGAACAGGGTAAGTGGGTCGGAGACGACGTGCCGGACTTCCCGGTTGACCGGGCACCTGGCAGCAAACCCGATCCCTCTGTCGGTGGTCCAGCCGCACTCAGCGGTGATGATCCCTTTATCATGCAGGCAGACGGCAAAGGCTGGTTGTTCGCGCCGAAGGGCCTCATGGATGGACCCCTTCCCACCCATTACGAGGCGCAGGAATCACCGGTGGCGAACGCGCTTTATCCGCAGCAGCAAAGTCCTGCGCGGCTGGTGTTCCCCCGCGCGGACAACCTCAGCGCACCGAGCGCCGGCACCAGCGGAGCAGACGTCTACCCGTTCGTCTTCACCACATATCGGCTCACGGAGCACCATACGGCGGGTGGGATGAGCCGCTGGCTCCCATACCTGTCGGAGCTCCAGCCGGAGATGTTCTGCGAGGTCTCGCCTGAACTGGCCGCCGAGCGCGGACTTGAGCCGTACGGGTGGGCCACTATCATTTCGCCGCGCTCCGCCATCGAGGCGAAGGTTCTTGTCACGGACCGGATGAGGCCCCTGGCTGTTGGCGGCCACACCGTGCATCAAATTGGGCTGCCCTACCACTGGGGCGTCGGCAGCAATGCCGTGGTCAGTGGTGACGCGGCCAACGACCTGCTGGGTGTGACCCTGGACCCCAACGTCCAGATCCAGGAGTCCAAGGTGGCTTCGTGCGATATCCGTCCGGGCCGCCGTCCGCGGGGGAAGGAACTGCTTGCCCTGGTTGCGGAGTACCAGGCCCGGGCAGGAGTGACCATCGAGACGGGGAACAGCGCCGTCACCAATCCGACGGCGGAAGGCAACAAACCCGCCCCGCATACCGATCCCACAACGGAGGACTAGATGGGCCAGCTGTCCGGACCGACCGACCCCACCGCCGATGCCCACTGGGAACACAACCATCCGCGCAAGGGATTCTTCACCGACACCTCGATCTGCATCGGCTGCAAGGCCTGCGAAGTTGCCTGCAAGGAATGGAACCACAACCCGCAGGACGGAAACTTCGAGTTGCTGGGGTCTTCCTACGACAACACCGGATCCCTGGGCGCCAGCACCTGGCGGCATGTGGCGTTCATTGAGCAAGGCCAGGAACGCATTACCGAGGCCCGGGAATCCGGGCGGGCCCTGGTCAATTTGGGCATGCCCCGCATTGGTCCTCCCGCCACGGCAGGGTCCGCAGCGACCGACCTGGCAGAGGCCGACACGACGCCCCCGGACACGGCAGACTTCCGGTGGCTGATGTCCTCCGACGTCTGCAAGCACTGCACCCACGCCGGATGCCTTGACGTCTGTCCCACGGGGGCCCTTTTCCGTACCGAATTCGGCACCGTGGTGGTCCAGGACGACGTCTGCAACGGCTGCGGAACCTGCGTGGCCGGGTGCCCCTTCGGCGTGATCGAACGCCGCAGCAATGGCACGGTGAAGGTGGCCGGCCAGCGGGACGAGCAGCACGAAAAGCATCCCGCCGACCCCAACGTGGGCGTGGCCCAGAAGTGCACGTTGTGCTACGACAGGCTGGTGGCCGATGAGACGCCCGCGTGCGCCAAGGCATGCCCGACGACGTCCATCAAGTTCGGCGACCACGACGACATGGTGGAAACAGCCCGGGAGCGGGTGGCCCACCTGCACGCGCAAGGCCTCACCGAAGCGCGGCTCTACGGTGCGAACGAGAACGACGGCGTCGGTGGAACGGGATCGGTCTTCCTGCTGCTGGATGAGCCCGAGGTGTACGGGCTCCCGCCGGACCCGCGCGTCCCCACAGCCGACCTGCCGCAGATGTACCGGCGGGCAGGCATGGCTGTAGCGGGCATGGCCGCGGCTGCAGCATTGGCTTTCCTGGGAGGACGGGCGTGACCCTTTCGGAATTCGACAGCTTCCGGCCGGCGGAGCGTGCCCGGCGCCGCCGGCAGGACGGCAAACCCGGCCTGCGCCGCCGCAGGGACAACGGGGACGGTTCCCGCGAAGTGCCCATGGTCCCGGAGCCTGAATTCACCTCTTACTACGGCCGCCCCGTCGTAAAGCCCGCGCCGTGGGGCGATGACGTTGCCATCTACCTGTTCCTGGGCGGCGTGGCAGCAGGCTCGGCGCTGCTTGGCCTCGGCGGCCAGTTGACCGGACGGCCGATACTTCGCCGGAATGCCCGGCTGGGTGCCTTGGCCGCCGTGAGTGCCGGCGCCGTCGCGTTGGTGAAGGACCTGGGCAGGCCGGAGCGTTTCCTGCATATGCTGCGGACCTTCAAAGTGACCTCGCCGATGAGCGTGGGCTCCTGGATCCTCAGCGCCTTCAGCGCAGGTGCGGGTGTTGCCGCAGTGGCCGAAATCGACCGGATGAGCGGAAACCGGCTGCCGCTGGGACCCTTGCGCAGGGTGCTGCAGGCCGTGGAAGGACCGGCGGGCGTCGAGGCTGCGGTGTTCGCCGGACCATTGGCGGCATACACAGCTGTCCTGCTTGGCGACACCGCCACCCCCACCTGGAACGCTGCGCACGAGGAACTGCCGTTCGTCTTCGTCAGTTCGGCGTGCCTCGCTTCTGCCGGGCTCGCCATGGTCACCACGCCGGCCCGCGAGACCGGTCCCGCCCGCAAACTCGCGGTGCTTGGCGTCGTGGGCGACGTGCTTGCCATGAAGATCATGGAGCGCCGGATGGATCCGGTGGCAGCCGAGCCCCTTCATCAGGGCAAGGCAGGCACCATGCTGAAGTGGAGCGAGCGGTTGGCAGTCGCCGGCGGCCTGGGAACCGTGCTGGGTGGCCGCAACCGCGTCGCAGCTGCCGCTTCGGGGGTGGCGTTGCTGGCCGCTTCTGCACTGACCCGGTTTGGCATCTTCGAAGCGGGGCTGGCCTCTGCCAAGGACCCGCGGTACACCATCGAACCGCAGAAGGCCCGGCTCGCAGCCCGCCGCGCAGCCGGCGTAACCGGCGACGCGATCACGACCGCCAGCTGACCTGGCCGCCAGGCATCAGCGGATCCTGATGCCCCGGCCGGCAGTGGTGTGGCCGATGACGGGGTGCCCTGGCAGCTCGCCGACCACCAGCAGCCCGCCGGAAGTCTGGGCATCGGCAAGCAGCAGCAGGTCGTCTTCGGTGATGCCCGGTGCGGTCTGCAGGTGCGGCCGCACCCAGTCGAGGTTGCGCCGGGTCCCGCCGGAGACAAAGCCGTCGCGCAGTGCCTCGCGGGCTCCATCAATCAGCGGTACCGCCTTCAGGTCGATCACTGCGCCCACTTCCGATGCCCGGACCATCTTGTGAAGATGGCCAAGCAGGCCAAAACCCGTGACGTCCGTTGCTGCCCGGACGCCGGCGGCCACCGCTGCCTCGGACGCGTCGCGATTGAGACCCACCATGGTCGCTATCGCCTCGGCAAACACTTCACCGGTCGCTTTGTGCCGGTTGTTGAGAAGCCCGACGCCGATCGGCTTTGTCAGCGTGATGGGCAGGCCCGGCCGGGCGGCGTCGTTGCGCAGCAGCCGGTCCGGGTGCGCGACGCCGGTGACGGCCATGCCGTACTTGGGTTCCGGATCGTCGATGGAGTGTCCGCCAAGCACCGGGCAACCGGCCTCCGACGCCACACTAAGCCCGCCGCGGAGGACCTCCGTCATCAGCTCCATTGGCAGGACGCCGCGGGGCCAGCCCACCAGGTTGATGGCCGTGACCGGCCGGCCGCCCATTGCATAGATATCCGAGAGCGCATTGGCGGCGGCGATCCGGCCCCAGTCAAAGGCATCGTTGACAACGGGAGTGAAGAAATCCGCCGTGGTAAGAACCGCGAGGTCGTCCCGCACCAGGACGGCCGCCGCGTCGTCGCCACTGTCCAGGCCAACCAGCACCTCTGCGCCCGGCTGGCCGATGAGGCCACGGACGGCATCTTCGAGCTCACCCGGCGGGATCTTGCAGGCACAGCCTCCTCCGTGGGCGTAGTCGGTGAGCCGAAGGGCGCCCACGGCGCCCTCATCAAGTTGCTGGACTGACGTCTGGGCCTCATTCACCCGCCTAGCGTACCCCCGTGAATCGACCTGCTATATTGAGGCGCGGTGGCGTCCGGGTCCTGGTGGGCCCCCCGGTCTTCAAAACCGGTGCGGCTGAGCATCTCGGCCTGGCGGGTTCGATTCCCGTCCGCCACCGCCAACTTTCGGCAGTGAATGCCGCGATATGAGGAGGGCTGTGGACCACGTCGATCCCCGCCGCCTGATTCCCCGCACGGACGACCTGCTGGCACTGCCGCCCGTCCGCGAAGCCCGGTCACGGCTGAGTGAGCGTGTGATCCGCGAACTCGTCCGGGACATCCAGGACCAGGCCCGGCGCGGTGACCTTCCTCCCGGCCAGGTGGAGCCAGTCCTGCTGGCCGCCGTCGCTGACCGCAAGGCAACAACCCTCCGCCCGGTGCTGAACGCCACCGGGGTCATCGTCCACACCAACCTGGGGCGGGCACCCCTTTCCGCGGCCGCGGTCGAAGCTGTTATCGCAGCCAGCGGCTACGTTGACGTGGAACTCGACCTGGCTGACGGAAACCGCTCCCGCCGTGGCGCCGGGGCCCGGGCGGTACTGCTCGCCGCCTGTCCCGCCGCTGAGGACGCACTGGTGGTCAACAACGGAGCAGCGGCGCTGGTACTGGCCACTACAGCCCTGGCCGCCGGCCGGGACGTGGTGGTGAGCCGCGGCGAACTCGTTGAGATCGGTGCAGGCTTCAGGCTCACCGACCTGATGGAATCGACAGGGGCAAGGCTTCGCGAGGTGGGCACCACCAACCGGACCCACCTGCACGACTACGCAGCGGCCCTCGGCCCCGATACGGGCTGCGTGCTGAAGGTCCATCCGAGCAACTTCCGGGTAGACGGTTTCACTTCCGCTGTTCCGCTGCATGAACTGGCCCCGCTGACGCAGGCACACGGAGTACCGCTCGTGGCCGACCTTGGCAGTGGACTGCTGGCACCCGACCCGCACCTCCCTGATGAACCTGATGTTGCCTCCGCTTTGGCGGCCGGGGCCGACGTCGTCATCGCCAGCGGCGACAAACTTCTCGGCGGACCCCAGGCGGGCCTGCTGCTGGGCCGCAAGGAGGTCATCACCCGGTTGGCCCGCCACCCGCTTGCCCGGGCCGTCCGGGCAGACAAACTTGCCCTCGCTGCCTTGGAGGCGACCGTGGCCGGCGGAATGCCGCCCGTCGTACAGGCGCTGCACGCCGACGTCGGGCAATTGCGGCGCCGCACGGAACGGCTGGCCCAGGAACTCGGGGCAGCGGTGGTGCCGCATGACGGCAGGGTAGGCGGCGGGGGCGCCCCCGGTTTTGCCTTGCCCGGGTGGGCGCTCCGGCTCCCCGAAGGACTGGCGCGGCTCCTGCGTACCGGCGATCCCGCCGTGCTTCCGCGCGTCCACGACGGTTCCTGCCTGATCGATCTGCGGTGCGTGCCCGCCGCGGACGACGACCGGATTCTCGAGGCCATTCGGCAGGCGCTGGCAGCCCTCGAGGCTGCGGATGCAGGCAGGGCGGGCTGAACCGTGCACGTCGTTGCCACGGCCGGTCACGTCGATTCCGGCAAGAGCACCCTTGTCCGCGCCCTTACCGGCATGGAGCCGGACCGCTGGGAAGAAGAACGGCGCCGCGGGCTGACCATCGACCTGGGTTACGCCTGGACCACGTTGCCGTCCGGGCAGGACGTTGCGTTCGTCGACGTCCCCGGCCACGAGCGTTTCCTGGGCAACATGCTTGCCGGCATCGGACCCGCGCCGGTGGTGTGTTTCGTCGTCGCCGCCGACGAAGGCTGGCAGGCCCAGTCGAGTGACCACCGGGACGCCGTGGCGGCGCTGGGCATCGAGCACGGTGTGGTGGTCCTCAGCCGCGCGGACCGGGCGTCCAGCCAGCGGGTGGCGGACGTCCTGGCACGCACCCGGGTGGAGCTGGCCGGGACTGGTCTGAGGGATGCCCCGGCCGTTGCCGTGTCCGCCATCGACGGCACCGGCCTGGCTGAGCTGCGTTCAGCGCTCGACGGCGTCCTGGCCAGTGTGCCCCAACCCGCCACAGATGGGCGGGTCCGGCTGTGGGTGGACCGGTCGTTCACGATCACCGGTTCCGGCACCGTGGTGACCGGAACGCTGGCCGCAGGAACGATCGTCCAGGGGGACCGGCTGGGCCTCTTTGGTCACCTTGGTTCCCGGTCCGTCGTCGTCCGCGGCCTGCAAAGCCGCGACACCTCGTACCCCTCGGTGGCGCCAGTCAGCCGTGTGGCCCTCAACCTGCGCGACGTTTCCGCCACGGACATCCGGCGCGGTGATGCGCTGCTCACCCTCGATGCCTGGCCCACCACCGGCGTCGTGGGCATCCAACGGACCACCGGTGTGGCGTATACGGATGTGCCGGAGCAGCTCATGGTCCATGTTGGCACCGCGTCCGTGCCGGCCAGGCTGCGTCCTTTCGGCGCCGACCACGCTAGGCTCGTCCTCGACAGGCACCTGCCTCTCGTCCTGGGCGACCGGCTGGTGCTGCGCGACCCCGGAAGCCGCTCTGTGCTGGGCGGGGCACGCATCCTCGACGCCGATCCACCGGCCTTGCGGCGGCGCGGAGACGGCGCCCACTGGGCCCAGCGGCTTGCAGGCATGGACCCGGCGGGTGACGTGCTGGGGGAGGTGGCAGCCCGCAAAGCCGTGCAGGTGGAGCATCTGCGCCGGCTCGGGCTGTTGTCCGGGCAGGACCCGGAAGGGCCGTCCGGCGTGCAGGTCATCGACGACTGGTGGGTGCACGCTCCTGTCCTTGAGGCCTGGCAGCACCAGCTTCGCAACGCAGTCCAGGCGCTGCAGGAATCCGATCCCTTGGCGCCGGGCCTTTCCATGGGGGCAGCCCGCAACCTGCTTCGCCTGCCCGACGAGAAGCTGCTTTCCCATGTCATCCGTGGGGCCGCCCTGGAACAGGACGCAGGCCACATCCGGCTGCCCGGCAGCCGGGGCCACCTTGGCCCCATCGAACCGGCAATTGCCGAGCTGGAGCGCAGGCTCACCACGCATACGTTCCAGGCCCCGGAATCCGAGGAGCTGGCCGCGCTGGGTTTGGGCACGCGGGAGCTGGCTGCTGCAGAACGCTCGGGCCGCCTGCTGAGGCTGCGTGACGGCGTGGTGCTGCTGCCAACGGCGCCGGCCCTTGCGATGCGAACCCTAGCCGGCCTGGAGCAGCCCTTTACCACCAGCCAGGCGCGCCAAGCCCTCGGAACGACGCGCCGGATAGCGGTTCCACTGCTGGAACACCTCGATTCGCGGGGGTGGACCCAGCGGTTGGACGCAGGCCACCGCAAGGTGGTGCGCTAAGGGTTTGCGTCCCGAAGTCGACGGGCTTTGACGAGGAAGACAACCGCAACAATCGTCCAGAATGCAGCACCCCAAAGCAGTGCCGGCATCAGGACCGCCATTCCGGTCGCCGTACCTGATGCCATGAAAGAGTTGATGAACGCCCCTGCCGAAAGCGGCGCGTGCATGAGCATCGCCAGCGGGAGGCTCCCTGTCCGGTCGTAGACCCACACCATCAGCACCCGGAATGGGGGCAGCCAGGCAAACAGGAACACCGCCACGATAACCGCGTTTGGTATAGCTCCTGAAGGGTCAGTGCTGTCCGCGAACATCGGGTAGTGCCAGGTTCCCCACAGCAGGGCCATGATGAGGCCAGTCAAAAGAATGCCGTAACGCCTACGGAGTCTGGGCAGGGCAAAGCCCGTCCAGCCAAGCTCTTCCAGGATGCCGACCGCGAGCCCGACCAGGAGGCCGCCCAGGATAATGGCCGCTGTCCCCTCCAGTGTGGTCGTGCCCGCGTAGTAACCCGGAAACATCATCGAGACCATGGCCGCCGTCGTAGCCATGACGATCGGGCCAGTAAGAAGGGCGAAAAGGTACCACCGGGGGCCCACCCGCCATTGGCGCAGCCGGGTCCCGAGTTCCCGAAGCCCTGTTCGGCCGTATAGAAGGGCGGTAAGGGAAACGCCGGCTGCGGCGGGCCCTGCCGGGAGCGCCGCCGCGGCCCAGGTTACGGTTAGGTGCCCTGCACTGAGAATGGCAACCATTCCGCCCCAGGAGATGAAAAATGCGAGGAGGTAGAAAACAGGCAAGGGATGGCGCCTCGTGAACGAGGAGAACCCCTTGCCGGCGGCGCCCGAAACGAGCGGCACTCCGGGCTGTGGTTGCGTTGTCATGGGGACCCTCCTGCCTGACCAAACGCGCGCCCGCCGGTGACCCGGGAGCTGCTACCCCCAACTCCCAGCGTGATAGTGCAGGCAATGGCGGAGTAGGGGCTTTGGTCATGGCACCCTGTACCTCTGGAGCGCCGGGACGCCCCGGAGACCTGTCTTGGTTCCAAAGACCCTGTTTGGGCACTTCTCCGCGCCCTAGTCTGTCGTCATCCATTACATCAAGGAGGCATCCATGCGCAGAGCAGCAATGACTGAAACCGAGCGGGTCCATCATCTCTCCGAGAACCTCATGGGCCAGCTGGCCAGAGGCAGGGAATGGGCCACGCCTGGTGTGCAGGCTGCGCTTCAGCGGGCGGTGGCTGGGCTGGATGCAGGCATCGAGACCGCTTCTCCCCGCCTCCAGGCGCTGTTGCGCCGGTTGGCCGATGAGCTTGCCGGGGGTGTGGAGACACTGACGCCACGGGTCCAGGGACAGCTTAAGCGCGTTGGCCCGAAACCGGCCGGACGAGCCAAGAGACGCGGCCCGGTGAGGTCCCGGCAGCCGGCCTTCCGGATGTGGTGGTGGATCGCAGGGCTCGTAGCGTTGGCGGCCGGGGCAGCAGTCTGGCGCTCAATGCAGGCGTCCAAGGAAGAGACGGTGCGTTCGGACAGTTCGCAGGACATGAGCGGTGCGGATGCGAATGTCGACGCAGATCTTGCCTCGGGACGGATGTAGGAGGGCGTTCAGCGGCGGCAAGAAAGCATCGTTCTACAAAGGCGCCGGCCACCGATGGATTATCCCCCGGAAGGCCAGCGTCTCAGAGGAAGCGTCTGAGCAGTTCCGGGACCCGGGGCAGGACCAGTTCAGGGGGACCGGAAAGCCGGGACTCGAGGGCCACTGTTCCCTGGTACCCCATGGCCTTGAGGGCGGCGCCGATCGGAGCCCAGTCGATGTGGCCGGCGCCCGGTTCCAGTCGATTGGAGTCGCTGGCCTGGACGTGGCCGACGAAAGCGCCCGCTGCCTCCAGTGCCGCTGCGGGATCTGCTTCTTCAATGTTCATGTGATAGGTGTCTGCGGCAAGCTTGACCGAACCGAGTCCGACTTTCCGCAGCAGTTCCACGCCCTGGGCGAGTGTGTTGACCATGTGGTCTTCGTACCGGTTTAAGGGTTCCAGATAGAGTTCTACGCCTTCGCGCGCGGCGTGCACTCCAAGTTGACCGAGAACATCAACAAGCACGGCCGTGTCCTCCTCCTGGGTTCGCGGCGGAATGAACGGGGGAAGGCGTTTTGAAAACATGCCGTACGAGGCCGGGGTTACGGCGCCCCGGCCCCCCAGCTCGGCCATGACACTTAGCTGGGATCGAAGTTGAACCACGGCGTCCCGACGGAGGGCCTCGTCAAAGTCTCCGATGAAGTGAAGCATGTCCACGCATACGGTGGGCATGACCACTCCGTTCTTCCGTGCGCGCCGAAGCTCGGACAGACGGTTCTGGAAACCCAGGTCGCCTTGGGCGCGGAGCTCAATTCCGTCGAAGCCCCAGGCAACGGCTCTCTCAAATTTCTCCTCCAGGCAGCTACCGGGCAGGTGCTGCTCTTGTACGGTGAGCGGGATCATCGGAACTCCAAAACTGTCTGAAGGGCAGACTCGGGATTGTTATCCAACAGCTCGTAGGCCTTGGCAGCATCTGCGATGTCGAACCGGTGGGTCACCAGCGAGGCTGTATCCAGGGCGCCGGACGCGATCGAAGCGATCACTGTCTGTTCCAGGCGGGGAACGCTCCACCGGGTGCGCAGCCGGTTTGGGACCGAACCGATTTGCGAGGCGAGTATCTGGACCCGGTTGTGGTGGAACTCTTCTCCCAGGCGGAGAGGTGCCGCGCCGCCCTGGTAAAAGCCGGCAGCAACCACTGTGCCATCGGCACCCACGGCCCGCGTGGCCTCGTGGAGGGCGCGGTAGTTCCCGCTGAGTTCAATGGCGCAATCGCACCCCATGCCGCCGGTAAGTTCGCGAATCCGGGCTGCGGGATCCGGGTCCGGCGCCAAGGCTTCCTCCGCACCCCAAGCGAGTGCCTTGTTTTGGCGCACCCTGATTCCGTCAACTGCGATCACCGTCGCGCCGTTCAAAACGGCGAAGCGGGTGGCCAGCAGGCCGATGACGCCCTGGCCAAAAATGGCAACCGTCGAACCCACCCCCAGGTCAGCTGCCAGGACGGCGTTCAGGGCTATCGCTCCCACCCGCACAAATACGGCAGCGAGCGGGTCCATGCCCTCGGGCAGTTGGTGACCGGCCACGGTTTTTGCCGGCAGGATAGCCTCGGACTGGTGCCCCCAAATGCCCCAGACGGTGTCTCCGACTTTGACAGGCCGGCCGGCGTCCTTCCCCTCATCGACCGGGTCGGGCACGGCAGCAACCTCCACGACCTCTCCGACCTCCGAGTATCCCCACCCGTCCAGGGGGTAGCCAAGCCGCGGTTCACGTAGATCCTGCTGGAACAGGCGGATCCCGGGATTCCATACGGAGGTCAGGTAGGGATTAGTGCCCCGGTACGCGGTCATCTCGGTCCCGGCCGAGATACCCGAAAACAGGGTGCGGACCCGAACCTCTCCGGGCTGGAGGGCAACGCTCTGGCTCTCGATGATCTCTACTTTGCCGGGGCCTGCAAAGCGAAGAAGGCGGTACACGGCTGATCTTCCTTGATGGCGATTTGGTGCCTGGGACCATGGCGGTGCTTTCAGTATGCATGGGTCCAGCGTGGCGCTGCTTTCGAGACAGTGATCAGATGTGGGGGGTATTGCCTCGGCCACGTGCCCGCCGCAGGCTTACCCTCCGGGGGTGTGGAGCGGCACGGTTTCGGCGCATGCGGCTGTGCCATGGCCTTGCATGAAGGTGGACCGTGGTAGACGGCGCTGATGCCACCAGGGTGGATCCGTTCCTTCGGCGGCGAAGATGGACGATCACGAGGACGGTCAGGCCGATCCAGGCGAACGCAACGCCGATGACAAGGAGCACTGTCGGAATCGTGTCCACTGCGGCACTTCCTCAGGAAGCAGGGGTTTGCTGGTTCACGTAAAGAACGGGGTCATTGGCGTGGTGCCTCTGTACCCGGACGCACCACGGGCGGTCCCATGCCATGGTGGGGTCCGGGGTGGCTGCTGACGCGCAGGATCCTGCAGCGGGTGGGCGATAGGGGTGATGTCACAGCGGCCTCCGGCTGAGCTGAAGCGGGGCCTGCTGCTGGACTTAGTTGAGGTATAGCGCGGTGCCACACCATAGTCAATAGACGTGGGCGAAGCCCCCGGCTCAGGCCACCACCACGCCGTGCCGGGAACACTCCGCTGTCCAGCCAAGCGGCGTCACCTGTACTTTCATCCGGCGCCCGCAGGCGGCGCAGTACCGCGGCGGTTCCATTGCCATGCGTTCGCCGCAGCGTTGGTGGGCGTTCGACGGCGGGTGGTTGCCGCCGTCGAACGCCTTGCCGCAGTGCCCGCAAAAGTTCCCGGCGGCCGAATGCATGGAGGGAAAAGCTCTCTTCACAGCGTTTTCTGAAGTTCCTTGATGGGCATGTTGAGGTCCACGAGCAGGTTCAGGTCTGCGGTGGCAGGGCGGCCGAGGGTGGTGAGGTAGTTGCCCACGATGACGGCGTTGATGCCCCCGAGCAGGCCATCGCGGGTGCCGAGGTCGCCGAGGGTGAGTTCGCGGCCGCCGGCGTACCGAAGAACGGTGCGGGGCATGGCCAGGCGGAAGGCGGCGATGGCGCGGAGGGCGTCCTTGCCGTCCATGATGCCTTGGTTCTCCAGCGGGGTTCCAGGCCGGGGATTGAGGAAGTTGAGCGGCACTTCGTGGGGTTCCAGGGCTGCGAGCTGGGCGGCCAGTTCAGCCCTCTGCTCCAGGCTTTCACCCATTCCGATAAGGGCGCCGCAGCACAGTTCCATGCCGGCGTCCTTGACCATGGCGCAGGTCTGCAGCCGTTCCTCATAGGTGTGGGTGGTGACGACTTCGGGGAAGTAGCTGCGTGCCGTTTCCAGGTTGTGGTTGTAGCGGTGCACCCCCCACTCCTTGAGCTGGTCCACTTGGCGCTGCGTCAGCATGCCCAGCGAGCAGGCGATGTTGATGTCCACTTCCTGGGTGATGCGGTCGATGGCGAACTTGATCTGGTTCATCAACTTGATGTCGGGCCCCCGGACGGCAGCGACGATGCAGAACTCCGTGGCCCCGGTGGCGGCTGTCTCCTTGGCGGCCTTGACCAGTTCCGGGATATCCAGCCACACGCCACGGACGGGGGAGTCAAAGAGACCGGACTGGCTGCAGAAATGGCAGTCCTCCGGGCAGCCGCCGGTCTTGATGGAGATAATGCCCTCTACCTCCACTTCCTCCCCGCAGTGGCGGAGCCGTACCTGGTGGGCCAATTCAAGGGCGCTTGGAAGTGCCTCATCCGGGAGCCGGAGGACCTCTTCGAGCTGGGCCTGGTTCAGGCCGATGCCGTCCCCGAGAACCTGCCGGCCGGCGGTTTCCAGGATTGCGCAGCCTCCGCCCGCGGTGGTCCCGGTGCTGCCGGCGCTGGGAAGGTTTGCCTGGATGGTCATTAATTGGTCCTTTGCGTCTACATGGAATATGCCTCACAGCAGACGCTAGTTCTCCCTGGGCGACTCGATTTTGGAGGAGTCCAACAAAGAATCCGGTGACGGGCCCAACGATGACGCGCCGGGACCGGTGACACGTACTCCGCCCACCGCCCCTGTCCACGGCGTATCGCCCGGAACGGGCAGCACCAGATGCGCAAAAACGTACCCCTGCTCAAGTGGGAGGACCCTGGACGTGGCCCCTGCGCACTTCAGGCACAGCGCCACCGGCTGAAAGGGGGCGCCGGGATGCTCCTGCCCCACGGAGACCACAGCGCCGGAACCACCCACGCAGGCTACGGTGACGGTGTACAGCCCAGCCGCCGGCACCTTCGCCATCGTGCCAAACCCCCTGACGGGGCCATCCAGGGGTCCCTCCTCGAAAAGGAGCGCAGGCCCGGGTACTGCCTTAAGAAGCCGGTCCAGCTCAGCATAGTTTCCCACCTCGCGCTCCAGGACGAGCGGGGTCAACGTAGGGGGCAGGGGAATCAGCGACTGGGGACGGGCTCGCCATGGGACTCTGCACAGTCTCTTTGTACCCATACGCGCAGCCGGCGGTTCCCCAGGCCACAGTCGGCAAGCAAAGGGTGAAAGCAAGACCACGCTGCCTGTCCTTCATTCCCACCTTTCCATGGTCGCCATGCCCGCGGTTCAAGGCAATGGTCCGGTCACTGGCAGCACCTTCGCGGCGGGAGGCCGTGGGGGTTCTTGGTCGACAGCCGACAATGAAGCCAAGCTCAAGATTGAAACAATAAATCCCTGTAGTGGACAAAATATCTTCCCCGTGGCCGCAGGGCTTCCTAAAGTGGCCGTACAGCTACGACTTGGGGGACAGTCCCCCAATTGACCAGGCCAAGGGGGGCCGCATGAGCACAAGCAATCCGCCGGCCGCCAAGGACGAACATACGGTGACGCGGCCGGTGCCCGCTCCACCTGTGGGGCCCTTGGCAAGACCCGGCACGGTTCAACAGACCTCGCGTTCCAGCAGGCGGGAACATGAGGTACAGCGCCTGATCCGCGACCTTGCCGTCCTTGCAGACAACCATCGCGCGCAGGTTTCGTAAACCGCCTGCTTAGCTCCCGGAACCTGTTCCGGTCCTGTGGAGGATGTCATCCACCACGCTCTGGAGTGGTGCAGTAGCGTCGATCGCAATGGCACCGGACGGGATTTCTTCCCGTGTTCCGTGAAGGCGTTCTATGAGCTTCCGTTCAGCCTGGCGCCCTCCCCACTCGTCCTTTGGGCGCGCATCAAGCCGCCGGCGAAGCGTTTCGAGGTCCACCTCAAGAACGAACACCGCGTCAAAAAGCTCAATGAACTTTGAGAGATTCCTGGATCCGCCGCAGAAGAACGTCACCGCCTCCCGCCGGTCTTCGGTGAGGGCCTTCACGTCGTCCACCCTCCAGAGATGGTGATGGTGCACGGAGACGCCGGTGATGCCGGCGAGTGGTTCACCGGTCTCAGGATCGCCTTGATAGGCCAGTTCGCGGTCACCGTTGATTGCGTGATAACCGCGCCGGCGCAACTCGTCGCAGACAGCGGTCTTGCCGGTTCCCGAGCCGCCTTCGATGAGGTAGTTCTTCCTGCCCATGCCTGATGGTACCGATACTGCGTGCTGAAGAAGATGGATCCGACGATGTTCCCGGGCGCTGCATGGTGGGTTGGGAACCGGCTCGTCATTCAGCCCTCGCGGTTGATGGTTTGATTAGTCAGTGCTCCGTGTAAAACGCTTTGTTGTTTTCAGCCTGTTTGTCGTTTGCATCAGCACTGCTGTCTCCTTCTGGCTCATCCGGCAGCCAGGCGCGGACGCCCGGGTGGCCTTTTCCGCACCGCCGCGGGCAGGGGCAACTTTCGCACTCGGCCCCGCCGGCATCGACACCGCCGTCAACGTAACACGCAGCCCGGACGCCCAGTGGCTGCTGGAGGCTTCCACCCAGACCGGTATCCCTGCCCGGGCCCTGCGGGCCTACGTTGGTGCCGCCGCCACCGCCAATGACGCCACCCCGATGTGTCGAATCGGCTGGAATACTCTGGCTGCTGTCGGCTTCGTCGAATCAGCCCATGGAACCTATGGCGGCGGCCGCCTGGACAGCAACGGCCATGCGAGCGGGCCCATCGTGGGACCAAGCCTTAACGGCGATGGATTCGCCGCCATCGCGGATACGGATGGCGGCGCCCTTGACGACGACGCCCGGTGGGACCACGCGGTGGGGCCGATGCAGTTCATTCCCTCCACGTGGCGGCTTGCAGGAAGGGACGGGAACGGGGACGGAACAGCGGACCCGTCCAACATCGACGACGCCGCCCTCAGCGCGGCCACATATTTGTGCGCCCACGGCCGGGACCTCACAACCCCGCAGGGGTGGGCAGACGCCATCCACTCCTACAACCAGTCCGATGCCTACATCCGTCAGGTGCGGGCCCAGGCGACCGCTTACGCCGCAGAAACGGGCACCCCCGAATGATGCCGGGCGGCTGGCGGTCGCAGTGCCGGCTTCAGGTGCATACGGGGTCTCCCCGTGGACTCGGCCGTCCGTGCGTCAGGCAGGCTGCCACCTGACGGGAAGTGCCTTCAGTCCGTAAACGATGGTGCTTTCCATCCGCTCCAGTTGCGCTTCATGAGCCAAGGAGAGCCCAGGCAAGCGGGCCAGCAGTGCCTCCAGCGCAATCCTGGCCTCCAGCCGGGCAAGAAGCGCGCCGAGGCAAAAGTGGATGCCGTGGCCGAACGCCAGATGACGGTTGGGGTTGCGGTCAATGTCGAACTCCGCCGGCCGCTCGAATTGCTGCCCGTCGCGGTTGGCGGACCCGATCCAGGCAACAACCGGTGCCCCGGCCGGGATTCGCTGATCGCCCAAAATCGTCTCGGCCACCGTCACCCGGTACATGGACTGGACCGGCGACCGGAACCGCAGTACCTCTTCGAGGGTTTGGGGAAGCAGGGCCGGCTCCTTAAGGACACGCTCGAGAGAGCCCGGCGACTCAGACAAACATAGAACGGCGTTGCCGATCAGGTTGGTGGTGGTCTCATTGCCGGCGACGAGCAGCAGGCTGCAGAAGCCGAGCAGTTCAGGGACCGTGAGCTTTTGGCCGTCAATCTCGGCAGACAGCAGGCTGCTGATCAGGTCCCTGCCGGGGCGGCTCCTGCGTTGGTCGATGAGGGCCAGGAAGTATTCGATCATCTCTGAGGCGGTTGCGTCCTGCCCGTCGCTGGCCGGGCCAGTGCGGGTTTGGCTGACAATCACGTCGGACCATTGCTTGAAACGCTCGCGGTCCTCCGCCGGGATGCCCATGAGCTCGGAAATCACGATGACCGGCAGCGGGTACGCCAATTCCTTGATCAGGTCGCCGCTCCCGCGGGCCGCGATCCCCTCCAGGAGTTCGTCCGTGAGGTCGGCGATACGTGGCGCCAGCGCGTCAACGGCCTTTGGCGTGAAAGCCTGTGTCACCAGGGAGCGCAGCTGCCGGTGCCTCGGGGGATCGGCGGTGATGAGGCTTGAGGCGAAGAGCTGGCCGGAGCCGGACGGATTTTCACCGCCCATGCGGGATGAGAACGTAGCGTGCTCGGACAGCACCCGCTGAACATCGTCATACCGGAACACGTGCCAGCTCCCCGATTGGCCGTCCTGGAAGACAGGAGCGGCTGCACGCATTTGTTCGTAGTGGGGAAAGGGATCGAGCGGATATTCAGCAGCCTGTGTGACGTCCATGGTGGCCTCTCTGCCTCCTTGGCGCTCCCGGGGGCACGGCGGGCGCCAAGGCCTCAAACGACTGAGCGTGGAACCTTGATCCTAACCAAAGCCTGCGCCTGGGTCATCAGTCCCGCCGTCGAAATCCCTGGCCGCTATTGAAGTCTGGCTGGCAGCGGGCCCCGCCGCCGTCTGTGGGATTGCCGGAACCGCAACAGACACCTACCCCAGGCGTAAGGCGACGGCGAGGTCCGGTCCCAGTGACTTCGCGAAGGTATTGGTCATGTGGTTGTCCCGATAGACCAAGACGTTCCCGATGACAGCCGGGCAAAGGCCGTCCCGGCAAAAGAGCCTGGAGAGGTCAACAATTTCAATGCCTCCAACCCGGCGGGCCGCCCCAACAAGCGCGTCATCCCCGCCCGCAAGGGCCTCCGAGGCAGGCGTGGCGCAAGCGCCGTGGTCGGCATACTTTTGAATGCATTCCACCGGGTTGCCCTGTGGATACGGCAGGTCCGCGACGACCGCGACCCGCAGTCCCGCAGCACGCAGCCGGGAAAGGGTCTGAACATAACCCTCGACAAGCGGGGCATCCGGCGCCCAGGACCACCCAAGAGCCTTTTTATAACCGGACTCGCGCATCCCGGCAACCAGGACGAGGTCCGGTCTTCCTGCCGCGATTCTTTCGGCTGTTATGGAATTTTGGTTCGAACAGTTGGCGTAGAGGGTGGTCTCGGACCGCGGCGGAGTCAAGGCAAACGGGCAGCCGTTCCGCACCAGGGCGTGGATTCTCAGCGGGATCTTCCGGGATACGGCAATGAGGGGGTCAACAAACTGGCCGGCGTGTGAATCCCCGACAACCACAACAACAGGCGCATCCTGCTGTGCCACCGAACCGAACCAGCAATCAGTGTCAGGCACCACGGCGGGGTCGTAAACGCCGCAGGCCCCGGCGCTGGTGGCAGGTACATCCTGCATGGCGACCGAGGGATCAGGGCGGATGGGGAGGCCGGCAGGTACCGGCGCGGGGCGGGTGGACCAAGCCTGGGCGCCGGGGTAATCGTGGTCCGACAGTTCGGTCGACAGTTGTGCGCGCTTAATCTCAATTACCTGCCACGGCGCCCACGCTGCAACGGACACCACCATCGCGCCGCACAGCGCCATCGCGTAAGTCCGGCGGTAAACGCTCCAGCCAGCATGCCCTGAGCGGTGCCGGAAGCGCTGTTCCACCAGGTGGTAGGAGGCTACGGCGAGGACAAGACTGAGCAGGGCGAGGAGCAGCGCTTCCCTGATGCGTGGCGTGCGGCCCAACAGCGCGACAGCGAAAACGATGACGGGCCAGTGCCACAGATACAGGGAATACGACACGTCTCCGACGAGCGTCATGGGCCGGATGGCAAGGAACCTGGAAGCGGACCACGGAACGGCTGCTGCTGGAGGGCCAGTGCGCAAGAGGATGGCGGTCCCGAGTACTGGGATGCCGGCGATGCTGCCGGGGAAGGCAATATCAGTACTGAAGAGAAAAGCGGGGACGACGATGGCAGAGACGCCCAGCCACCCGCTGACCGCTGCAAGCCGGCCGGACGGTTTCGGCAGTGCCGGCAGGAGAGCGGCGAGCCCGCCGACGGCGAGTTCCCAGATCCTCGTCGTCGTGGCAAAGTACGCGAGGGTGTGTTCATGGCCGCTCAGGTAGATGCTGTAGACGAACGACGCCAGGGCAGTCACGGACAACGCCGGGACGATGAAGCGGCCGGGCGGCTTGCCTGTGGCGAGCGCCGCGGAGATCAGGCCAAGGAAGAAGAACGGGATGACGAGGTAGAACTGCTCCTCGACGGCAAGGGACCAGAAGTGCTGAAGGGGAGACACTTCCTGCGTTGCGCCGGCGTATGAGACTGCGGACAGGGCCTGATGCCAGTTTTGTACCTGGAGCAGCGAGAACAGGACATCGGAGGAGATGTTCTGCCAGCGGCTTTGGGCAAGCAGCAGCATTGCCCCGGCCAGGACTGCAACCAAAACAACGGCCGACGCCGGAAAGAGGCGGCGGATGCGCCGTGCGTAGAACTCGGGAACGGAGATTGACGCGTTCTTTGACGCTTCCCTGGCAAGGGAGCCGATGATGAGGAAGCCCGAGACGACGAAGAACACGTCGACTCCTACGAACCCGCCCGGGAGGGCTTCAGGCCGAAGATGGTAGATGACGACGATCCCAACGGCCAGTGCGCGGAGGCCCTGGATGTCCCGTCTGGCCCCGGAGCCGTTGGTGCCGTGCGCCCGGACCTTAGCCGCGGCATGCCTCATTGCTTCCCCTTGTATTCTGCTGTCAACCTCCGCCCTTTAGCGGGTATCGAGGCGAGTGGGACTCGCCGAGAGGGGATTCTATCCGACACCAATGCCATGGTTGTGGCACTCGAACGCCGTTTTCGTTTTGACCGGCCAAAGTGGTGCCCGCCTTTGCCGGCGCCGGGGTGGAATGGTGACGGCCCGCCCCTGGATTTCCACCCCGCCGTTGGCCAGGGGCCGGGGGCCCGGGTTTTGTGGTAGCCAATCCGGGTCCCCTAAGGTTGATGCTCGATGAAAGCCCCTGAGAAGACTTCCGATCAGCTGCCCGCAGGTTCCCCGCGCGGACCCGTTTTTGTTGATGCCTCAGGACGGCGCCTCCGGCGGGTCCAGCTGATTGGCCTGGGGGTTCTCGGGCTGGTGGCCGGATACGTCGTCCTGGTGCTTGCCGCGTTCATTGGCGGCTCCGGGGTCTCCGCGCCCTTCCTGCCCCTGCCCGCCGCGGCAGGCCCCCACGACCAGCCGTCAATTCCGCCGTCTTCACCAGCGGCTGATTCCCACACTGCCGCAGCCTTGTCCGGCCCCGCCGCTCCGCCCGTTGAGCAGTCCCCGGCGGCAGTGCCGGTGGCCCTGGCCGCCGCACCGGCCGCACCCCCGGTGGGCGGTACCGCCGTCGCGACTTCCGCCCCTGTTTCTGCTCCGGTTCCTGCTGCGTCCACTCAACCCGGACTGAGCGGGACGGCTCCCGGTGCCGCTGGAACCGCCCCCGGCTCCAGCGGGACGGCCCCGGGTACCAGCGGTGTTGCGCCGGGGTCCAGCGGTGTTGCGCCGGGCCAGGCAACGCGGCCGTCGGCCCCTTCCCGCCAGTAACATGACCCTCCGGAACAAGGGCACCAGAAATGCAAAGAGCAATGTGCCCGCGAATGTCAGGGCCCATTGGTTCGTCCTCCTGGCCACCTTGATGGCGCTGGGGCTGGCTTTGGCGGTGCAGGGATACCTGCACCACCTGGGCGGTGCCGGCGTGGACCAGGTGCCCGTGAACCAGGCATCCGGGAATGTCCCGGATGCCGTTTCCCACGGTGGCCCGGTGCTGGATTCCCGTGGCGGGACCGTAACGTCCGTCAGGCCGCCGGACCGGACGGTCGCCCTGACGTTCGACGACGGCCCGGACCCCGTGTGGACGCCCCGCATCCTCGACGTCCTTCGGGAACACCATGTCCATGCAACCTTCTTCGTTGTGGGCTCCGCTGCAGTGGACCACCCTGAACTTCTACGCCGCATCGTGGCCGAAGGCCATGAAGTAGGCGTCCACACGCTGACGCACACAGACCTCGGCGCAGCTCCAGATTGGCGCCGGGAACTGGAGGTGCAGGGCGGACAGGACGCGATTGTGGGGATCACCGGCCAGGCAGCCTCCCTGCTGCGGCCGCCCTACACCTCAGGCAACGAGGCCGTTACGGACAGCATGTGGTCCGCTCTGCGGGGGCTGGCGGATGACGGATACCTCACCGTGCTGAGCAGCATGGACAGCAAGGACTGGCAAATGCCGGGCGCCGGAGCGATCGAGGACAATCTCGCGCCGTCCGGGCCGCAGGGGCAGGTGGTTCTCATGCATGACGGGGGCGGTGACAGGGAACAGACCGTCGCCGCGCTGGACTCCGCCCTCTCACGTTTCTCCGGGCAGGGGTACCGCGTCACCACGGTGGGGGATGCGGTGGGCGTTGACAGCATGCGCCCCGCCTCCGGCATGGAACAGATTCGCGGCTCTGCGTTCGTGTGGGGCATCCGCCTCAGTGACTTCGTTGTCACCGCCATCTCCTGGGGACTCGTTGCCGCTGGTGCCGTGACTCTTGTGCGCGCCGTCCTGGTGATGTTCTTCGCTGCCCGCCATAGCCGCGCAGCGCGGCGCCTCCCCAGGGCTGGGCGCGGCAGGCGCCGCATCGACGTGAGGGTGGGGCCGGCGGTTACCGAACCGGCCACGGTGGTTGTCCCCGCCTACAACGAGTCCGCAGGAATCGAAGCCGCGGTCCGGTCCATCCTTGCCTCCACGCATCCGGTGGAAGTCATCGTGGTGGACGACGGCTCAATCGACGGCACGGCCGACATCGTGGAGGCTCTCGGCCTGCCCGGCGTAACCGTCATCCGCAAGGAGAACGGCGGCAAACCTTCCGCCCTTAACGCCGGGATCCATGCGGCGAGCCACGATCTTGTTGTCATGGTGGACGGTGACACCGTCTTCGAACCGGATACGGTCCGCGCCCTCATCCAGCCCTTCGCAGACCCCCGCGTGGGGGCGATTTCCGGCAACACCAAGGTGGCCAACCGGGGAGGCATCCTGGGTGCGTGGCAGCACATCGAGTATGTCGTCGGGTTCAACCTCGACCGCAGGCTGTTCGACGTCGCCGAATGCATGCCCACCGTTCCCGGGGCAATTGGAGCCTTCCGGATCGAGGCCCTCCGCAACGTCGGCGGTGTCAGCGATGACACGCTCGCCGAGGACACCGACCTGACCATGGCGCTGTGCCGGGACGGCTGGCGCGTGGTGTACCAGGAGGACGCCAGGGCCTGGACGGAGGCGCCCGCAACCATCGGCGCCCTGTGGCGCCAGCGGTACCGCTGGTGCTACGGCACCCTCCAGGCAATGTGGAAGCACCGGGGGGCTGTGCTGCAAAAAGGGCCGGCCGGAAAGCTCGGCCGCCGCGGACTCGGCTACCTGTTTGTCCTCCAGGTACTGCTTCCCCTCTTCGCGCCCGTCGTCGATGTTTTTGCCCTGTACGGCCTGATCTTCCTTGACCCGTTGCGGATCGGGCTGCTGTGGCTCGTCTTCCTGGCGGTCCAGTTGCTTATGGCTGCTTACGCGTTCCGGCTCGACAGGGAACGGCCGGGCCCGCTCTGGACGCTTCCCCTGCAGCAGTTCGTCTACCGGCAGCTTATGTACCTGGTGGTCATCCAGGCTGTTGTCACAGCAGTGGCCGGAGTGCACCTTCGCTGGCACCGGATGGAAAGGTACGGCAGCCTGCGCGTCCCGCAGACCCAGGGCCGGGGCTAGGGTAAGTTCGGGCCTGTGGATCCGTGCCCCCGGACCAGGGCGCCGTCCACCTTGCCGGCCAACTCGGCGGCAGGTACCTGGAATGCAAAGGAGCTCCATTGGCTGACGAACTAACCACGGGCCGGCTTGAGTGCCTTTTCACGGGTTCGGTCTGGTCAGAGGGCCCCGTGTGGGTGCCGTCGTCGAAAACCGTTCGGTGGAGCGACATCCCTAACGACCGCATCCTTGAGTTCAACCCCGCCACCGGGACCACCCGGGACTACGCGGTGGGCGTTGAGTTCACCAACGGCCGCACCCTCGACGCCGACGGCAGCGTGGTGCAGTGCAGCCACGGCCGGCGCCGGGTGGAGCGCGACCGCGAAGGCACGGTGACGGGCCTGGTGGATTCCTTCGAGGGCCACCGGCTGAACTCACCCAATGACGTGGTCATCGCCCGCGATGGAAGCATCTGGTTCACTGACCCGCCCTACGGCATCCTTCCGGGCACCAAAGAAGGTCACGAGGGCGAGCAGGAATATGGGGGCTGCCACGTCTTCCGCTTTGAGCCGGCCGCCGGAACACTGACCGCCGTCGTCACCGACCTGGTGCACCCCAACGGGCTCGCCTTCTCGCCTGACGAGTCGGTCCTCTATGTCGCGGATACGGCCGGTTCCCGCTACGGCGTTCCGCTGCGCATCGCTGCCTACAGCGTGCATGAGGGGCACCGCCTCGCCAGGACGGGCACGCTCGAACTTGAAGACGGGTATCCGGCCGACGGACTGAGGGTCGACGTCCTAGGAAGGATCTGGACCTCCGCCGGCCCATCCGTAAGGATCTACTCACCGTCCTTCCAACTCCTGGACACCGTCACAGTGCCCGAGACCGTCTCGAACCTGTGCTTTGGCGGTTCCGACGGCCAGGACCTCTACATCACCGCAACCACAAGCCTGTACCGGATCCGTACCACGACCAGGGACGCGGCCTCCCGCCACTTTCCGCCCCACAACCACTGATCACGAGGACAAACCATGCAGCACCGAACCCTTGGCCACAGCGGCGCCGTTGTCACCAGCTACGCACTGGGCACCATGACCTTCGGCGCGGAGGCGACGGAGGAGACATCCCATGCCATCCTGGACAGCTATTTCGAAGCGGGCGGCAACTTCATCGACACCGCCGACGTCTACAGCGCCGGAGTGTCGGAAGAAGTCATCGGCCGCTGGCTCGCCAACCGCCCCGACGTGAGGGACAGGGCGGTGATCGCCACCAAGGGGCGCTTTCCCATGGGGACGGCGCCCAACGACGTCGGGACCTCACGGCGGCGCCTGACGCGCGCCCTTGATGATTCCCTCCGCCGCCTGGGCGTGGAACAGATCGACCTCTACCAGCTGCACGCCTGGGATCCGATCACCCCGCTGGAGGAGACCCTCCGCTTCCTGGACGACGCCGTGACCCGCGGCAAAATTGCCTACTACGGCTTCTCGAACTTCCTGGGCTGGCAACTGACCAAGGCTGTGCACGTTGCACGCAACCACGGATGGAACCCGCCCGTCAGTTTGCAGCCCCAGTACAGCCTGTTGGTCCGCGATATCGAATTCGAGATCGTCCCGGCAGCCCTTGACGCAGGAATCGGACTGCTGCCGTGGTCGCCCCTGGGCGGCGGCTGGCTGTCCGGCAAGTACAAGCGCGACCAGCACCCCTCCGGTGCAACCCGCCTCGGCGAAAACCCCGAACGCGGCATGGAGGCCTGGAAGGCGCGCAACGAGAACCCAAGAACGTGGGCTGTCATCGACGCTGTCCAGGACATCGCCGACGCCCATGGCGTGACCCCGTCCCAGGTGGCCCTGGCCTGGCTGGCGGACCGCCCGGCTGTCACATCGGTGATCCTGGGGGCGCGGACCACGGAGCAGCTCGCTGACAACCTCGCCGCCGCCGACCTTCAGCTCAGCGCCGGTGAAGTGGACCGGCTCACCAAGGCCAGCCGGCCCGAGGCAGGCGTATATCCCTATGGCCCCATGGCTGAGGAACAGCGCAGCCGCAAAATGGAGGGCGGGCGGTAGCCTGACCGCGAAGGCAGGACGGCGGAAGCGACTACCCGCCGTGCCTTAACACGTCCGGCAGTTCGTCCACATACACCGTTTGCGGCGGCTCGTAGTAGATCACCAGCACCTCGCTGCCCACCGGGAAGTCGCTGGTTTTGTCGAACGGGTGGGCGTGGAACGCCATGATGCCGCCGAGGTAGGGCAGCATGACTTCCCCGATGGTGCCCGGGCCGATGCGCCCGGTCACCCGGCCGATCTTCCCCGTCAGGCTCCGGTCAACGTCCTTGCGCATGGGCGGGCCTATGCACCGGGAGCCTTCGGCGGACGCTTGGTGTCTTCGCCCTTCCGGAGCGCTGATGCGAGGGCAGGCAGGTAGTCGCCCGCCTGTGCCAGGATGCCGCCCAGCATCTTGTTGACGCCTTCGCCGCCGTTGAGGACGGTCATGTTGCCTACGTGGGAGAAGGGCTCGGCTGCAGCGGCGATGATGGCGGGCATGTTCTCGGCAAGCTGCTGGGAGATGACGGCGTCCTGGTTGGTGCCCAGCGCTTCGGCCCGGGCCTTGATGCCGTCCGCTTCGGCCAGCGCCTTGGCCTTGATGGCGGACGCCGCGGCGTCGCCTTTGGCCCTGGTGGCGGCGGCTTCAGCCTCGCCGGTGACCTTGGTTGCTCCGGCTGCGGCGGCAGCTGCGGTGGCATTTGCCTGGGCCTGGAGTTCCGTGCGCCGCGCGTTCGCCTGCGCCTCGAGCTCGGTGCGGCGTGCCAGCGCCTCGGCGGCGCTGATGTCCGCCGCCTTCTGGCCTTCAGCATCGGTGCGTTTGGCGTAGGCCTTCGCATCAGCGGGTTTGCGGACACTGGTCTGCAGCTTCTGCTCCTCACGGTCCGCCTCAAGCTTGGCAACTTCGGTTTCCTGGACCACCACCTGCTGCCGGGCCGTGGCCTCTGCGAGTGGCCCGGCCTGGGCTGCGTTCGCCCTGGCGCGTTCCGCGTTGGCCTGCGCCACGGACTGCCGGATTGCCGAAACGCTCTGCGCGTCCGCGATCAGGGCCGCAGCCTCCGCCTCCTTCTCCGCCGCTTCCCGGTTGCGGGTGGCCTCGGCAATCCGGGCCTCCATCTTTACCTGCGCAATATGCGGCTTGGCGATGTTCTGGATGTAGCCGGTTGGGTCCTGCAGGTCCTTGATCTGCAGCGAGTCCACCACCAGGCCCAGCTTCTCCATCTCCACTCCGCTGGCGCTGCGGACCTGGGACCCAAGCTTGTCCCGCTCGCGGATGATCTCCTCCATGGTCATGCTGCCGATAATGGAGCGGAGGTGGCCCTCAAAGACGTTGTAGACCTGGCTTTCCATTTTGGGTTGCTGGCCCAGGAAACGGCGGGCCGCATTTGCAATGAACGGCGGTGCGTCACCTATTTTGTAAATGACGACGCCCTCCACAATGACCTGGATACCCTGTGACGTCACGCAGGAAACCTTGAGCTCGGTTTCGTTCAGTGTCAGCGACAGGGTCCGCACCGTCTGGAGGCCGGGAAGGACCAGGGCGCCTTTGCCGGTCACAATCTTGAAGTCCATTCCGGCCCGGGTCTCAAGGGTTCCCCGGGTCAGTCCGGAGATGATCAGGGCCTCGTTGGGTTCAGCCACCTTCCACATGAGCTTCGTCGCCACCCAAATGAAGGCAATGGCAACAAGTACGCCCAAAACAGTGGAAATTAACGGGAAGAACGGTGCAAAGTCCGGCATGGCCAGGTCCTTTCAATGCCGCGAAAATCGCTTCACGGTAAAACCCCAATGAATGCAGCCGGCCATTTGTCCGACCTTTCGGAATCTGCGCCTGGCCAGCTGTTGTAGCCAGTCTCGTTGGGCCCCGGTCAAGAGTCCAGAGCCGGGCCGATATTTGCCTGCAGCAACGATGAAGGGCGTACGACGGCGGCGCCTGGCAGATGCCGGAAGGGTGCGGCCAGGCGTCCGGCAGGAGAGTGCCGGTCCGTGGGTGCCGCTGCGACCGGTCAGCGGCGGTTCGGGGACTCCGAACCCGTGGCCAGGAGGGTTCCGACTTCCGCGGACCGGTGGGCCTCGAAGACGAGGTCGGCATTGGCCCGTGTGCTGGAAAGGTACGGTATTGGCAGGCTGGCTCCGCACCCCCGGCAGCGGATTTCGTCGGTCCAGACCCAGTTGTAGGCTGCGTGACGTTCCAGGACGCTTTGCATGGCGGTGGCAACGGCTGTGGTGATGGCATTCGCTGCCGCGGTGACCAGCGCTGCATCCCCGGTGCTGTGGATGGACCCAACCTCAGTGTCGATGCTCATGGTGCCTCTTCCCGCGATCCCGATGGTGCTGTCGAGCATAGTGTGTTCCGCGTCACAAGCCTGTATTGGCAAGGTCTCGGTTCCCTAACGGCGCGCGGGCGCGGAACGGGGAGGGGGAGCGGCCCTGTCACGGCTCCCGGTCTGTGTCCACCACGGTGACCTCCAGGGGCATCCTGTTTGTCCGCCGCAGGCGGCCGGCCAGGATGTTGTGCAGCCCGTGGGTCACCAGCCGCCTCCTGGTCAGGAACCGGTATTCCGCTTTGTCGGACGTCACAAGGTCCAGGATTGGCTGTGCGGCCTGGTCGGCGCTCTGCCCCCACAGGCCAACCACCACCTGCAGTGCCCCGAGACGGTGTTCGTACCCGGCCTGCGACGTGACCTTTCCCAGGAGGGCCGTCTCCACAAGGCCGGGATTCATGCCGTGCACCCGGACCCCCGTACCTTTGGTTTCCAGCCTCAGCGTCTCCGTGAACTGGCGGACCCACCGTTTGCTCGACGCGTAGGCGTTCTGCATCGCCACGGGTCCGCGGTCACCCTGGCCGTAGAGGTTCACCAGGTCACCATGGCCTTGCTCCAGGAACACCGGCAGGGCCGCCCTGGCGCCGTGGAACGTGCCCAGGATGTTGGTCCGCACCACCCGTGTGAAGTCATCCACGGGCGTCGATGCCGTCGGTCCGTAGACCCCTGGCGTGCCGGCGTTGTTGACCCAGATGTCCAGCGTTCCACGGCTGAGGGCCATGTCCCGGAGTGCTTCCACGTCCGCCGGCTCGCCGGTGTCGCAGCGCCTTCCGTCCGCCGCGATGCCTTCCAGGCGCAGACGCCCGACGGCGGCAGCAACGCCGTCGTCCGTTCTGGATGCCAGCACCACCGCCGCGCCATGCAGGCCCAGCACCCGGGCCATGGCAAACCCCAGCCCGCGGCTGGAGCCGGTCACCACCGCCACCCTGCCTTGGAGCACAGTGTGAGGGGGCATGGCCGGCCGGGAACGCATTCCTCCGTCCTACGCCTCTGCGCGGTCCGGGGCAAGGGCGTTGCCCGCTACCGTTCCGTCCCCGGCCTTCCGGTCCCGGAGGGCGGCTGCCAGGTAGGGCGCTGTGCGGCTGTTGGCTGAACGTGCGACGGCGGCGGGGTGGCCGGCGGCGACGAGCTTCCCGCCGGCGTCGCCTCCGGACGGTCCCAGGTCCATTACCCAGTCCGCGGACGCAACCACATCCATGGCGTGTTCCACCACGATCACGGTGTTGCCGGCGTCCACCAGGCGGTTGAGCTGCGCCATCAGGAGTTCGACATCGGCCGGATGCAGTCCCGTGGTGGGCTCGTCCAGCAGGTACAGCGTGTGGCCGCGGCGGGCGCGCTGCAGCTCGGTGGCCAGCTTGATGCGCTGCGCCTCACCCCCGGACAGCTCGGTGGCGGGCTGGCCCAGGCGAAGGTAGCCCAGGCCTACTTCCTGGAGTGTCTGCAGGGACCGCGCGGCGGCGGGAACCCCCACCAGGAAACCGGCGGCGGCATTGACCGTCATTCCCAGCACGTCCGCAATGGTCCTGCCCTGGTAGGTGACCTCCAGGGTTTCGGGGTTGTAGCGCGAGCCGTTGCATTCGGGGCACGGACCGTAGCTGCCGGGGAGGAAGAGCAGCTCCACCGCGACGAAGCCCTCGCCCTGGCATGTTTCACACCGTCCGCCGGCCACGTTGAAGGAAAAACGTCCGGGCCCGAAACCCCGGCTCCTGGCAGCGCCGGTGGCAGCGAACTCCTTGCGGACGGCATCGAAGAGGCCTGTATATGTTGCCAGGTTGGAGCGGGGCGTGCGGCCGATCGGCTTCTGGTCCACCTTTACCGTGCGGTCGATCCGCTCCAGCCCGGACACCCGCCCCACACTGCCCACACCCTCTTCGTCACGGTCCGCGCCGGGCTCGTCACCTGGTTCAAGGTTGTCTTCGCCGGCTTGCCCGGACGTGCCGGCGACGTCCGCCAGGACCTTGCTGACCAGGGTGGACTTTCCCGAGCCGGATACGCCGGTGACGGCTGTCAGGACACCAAGCGGAAAGGCCACGTCCAGGTTCCGCAGGTTGTGCCGGTTGATGCCGCGCAGGTCCAGCCACCCGGAGGGTTTCCGCGGCGCACCCCTGGCGGCGCCGCCGTCGTCCATTGACCCTGCTGAACCGTTTGGGAACAGGAACGGCCGGGTCACCGACCCTGCCACGGCGTCGAGGCCCTCAACGGGCCCGCTGTAGAGCACCTGCCCGCCGTCTTCTCCGGCCCGGGGACCAACATCCACCAGCCAGTCGGCACGCCGGACCACATCCATGTTGTGTTCCACCACGAACACGGAGTTTCCGGACGATTTCAACCGGTCCAGGACAGCCAGGAGCGGTTCGGCGTCGGCGGGGTGCAGGCCGGCCGACGGTTCGTCCAGCACATAGATCACCCCGAACAGCCCGGACCGGAGCTGGGTGGCAATCCGGAGCCGCTGCATCTCGCCCGGCGAGAGCGTTGGCGTGGCCCGGCCCAGCGCCAGGTAGCCCAGGCCAAGATCCAACAGCACGCTGATGCGCTGCAGCAGGTCCCGGGTGATGGCCACGGCCACTTCGTTGGATTCGGATGACTGCTTCCGCGATGCCGTCCCTGCCGTGGCCAGCAGGGTGGTGGGGCGGATGATCTCCGCCAGTTCGGTCATGGGCACGGCATTGAGCCCGGCGATGGTGTGCCCGGCGAAGGTCACCGCAAGGGCCTCGGGCCGAAGCCCCGTTCCGCCGCACCGCGGGCACGGTCCGGTTTCCATGAAGCGCAGCACCTTCTCCCGCATGGCGGGGCTCTTGGAATCGAGCAGTGTGTGCATCACGTAGCTCCGGGCGCTCCAGAACCGGCCCTTGTACGGCTTGGCCACGCGGTCCCGCTGCGGCGTCACTTCCACCACGGGCTGTTCCTCGGTGAACAGGATCCAGTCGCGGTCCTTTTTCGGCAGTTCCCGCCAGGGGGTGTCGACGTCGTAGCCCAGGTGGGCCAGGATGTCCCGCAGGTTCTTGCCCTGCCAGGCGCCGGGCCAGGCGGCGATCGCGCCGTCGCGGATGCTCAGCGACGGATCCGGAACCAGTGATGCCTCAGTGACGGTGTGGGCGGTGCCAAGACCATGGCATTCCGGGCAGGCGCCTGCCGCGGTGTTGGGGGAGAAAGCGTCCGAGTCCAACGGGGGAGCTCCGGCGGGATAGCTGCCGGCGCGGGAGAACAGCATGCGCAGCGAATTGGAGAGCGTGGTGACGGTCCCTGCCGTGGACCGGGAAGTGGCGGTGCCCCGGCGCTGTTGGAGGGCGACGGCGGGCGGCAGCCCGGTGATCTGCTCCACCTTGGGGTTGTGGCCCTGCTGGATGAGCCGGCGGGCATATGGCGCGACGGACTCGAAGAACCGGCGCTGTGCCTCGGCGTAGATCGTGCCAAAGGCCAGGGACGACTTGCCGGAGCCCGATACTCCGGTGAACGCCACAATGGCATCCCGCGGCACATCCACGCTGACGTTGCGCAGGTTGTTCTCCCGGGCGCCCCGCACCCGGACGAAGCCGTCTTCGGCCTGGTCGGCCGTAAAACCCGGGAGGTCCAGCGAGGTCAGTTGCTCAGCGTTCTGTTTGGCATGCACCGCTTCGACTGTAGTGGCCAACCGTGCCTGGCCGGAACTTGAGGGGACCTGTCGGGACAGCGCGGACGGATTTACACTAAAGCATTCCGTGACGCAGGCAGGCGGGGGACGCCGACCGGGGACAGAAGACCAACTACATATTGAGGAAGGGCCGGCCATGGGCAACGCGTCGCAGGGAGCGAACAAGGCAGTATCCGAGGCCGCGTCGGCGAGCCGCAGCCCCGCGGTCCGTATTCTGGCCCGTGCCGGATTTGTCTTCATCGGTTTGGTCCACATCCTGATCGGAGCCATCGCCTTGCAGGTGGACCGGGGCCAGGGTGGTGAAGCCGACCAGTCCGGGGCGATCGGATCCCTGGCTTCCAAGCCCGGCGGCGGCATCCTGCTGTGGGTCGGGGCGGTGGCCTGCGCTGCGCTTGCCCTGTGGATGCTCAGTGAGGCGTTTATTGGGGCGCGCTCCGAGACAGACTCCAAGAAGAAGCTGAAGGCTGCCGCCAGCGCCGGGGGAAAGGCCGTGGTCTTCGGTTTCCTGGCCTTCACCTTCGCCGTCTTCGCCTCCGGGGGCAGCAAGAACTCCAGCCAGTCGGCCAGTGACTTCACGGCAAAGCTCATGGGAGCGCCCGCAGGCGTGGTTCTTGTGATCGCGGTGGGGCTGGCAATCATCGGCGCCGGCGTCTATTACGCCTACCGGGGCATCACCCGGAAGTTCATGAAGGACCTGCAGGACCCGGGCAACGCCCGGACTGCCGTCAAGTGGCTCGGAACAGTCGGTTACGCAGCCAAAGGCGTGGTGCTCGCCGTCGTTGGCGTGCTGATCATCGTGGCGGCCGCAACTGCCGACCCTTCCAAGTCCTCCGGCCTGGACGGCGGGCTGAAGACCCTGGGCTCGCAGCCTTATGGGGTGTTCCTGCTGGGCGCCATCGCCGCAGGGCTCATCTGTTACGGGGTGTACTCCATGGCCCGGGCACGGTACGGAAAGTTCTAGCTTGTGCCCCTGGGCCCCTTCCGGGACCGGGATGCCCGGATGCGGCCTTACTTACGGCGCCTGCCCGGACTTGCCGGGCCGGCCTGGCTGACCAGGCCGGCTACCGCTTCGTCCAGCTGGATGCGAAGGGCCGGCCCGTGGCCGGGCAGGACAACCGGGGCGTCAACGCCGGCCAGGGTCCGCACGGAGGCCAGCGCCGCGGCCCGGTCTGAGTGATACATCGCGTGCAGCATCTGCGGACCGGACGTCCGGCTGATCGGGTGGCCGCTGACAAACGAATCTCCAACGGCGATGGCACCCGCAGCCGGAAGAAGGATTGCTGCATTGCCGGGCGTATGCCCGGGCACGGAGATGGCAACAGGGCTGCCCGGCAGGGCTTTGAGTGTGGCGTCGTCCCAGGCCTCCGCCTGCGTCGCGGGCCTGGCCGCCAGCGCGCCTGCCCTGATGGCGTGCACCATCCAGCGGAACACACGCGGCCGCCACGCTCGCCTGAGGACCTGGCCCAGGGTGACTTGGTGCTTCTCCTTCCCCTGCACATGCGCCAACTCCGCGGGAGCGCACAGGACAGGGGTCCCGAAGGACTCGGAAAAGAATGCCGCGGAGCCGGTATGGTCCACGTGGCCGTGCGTGACCAGCAGGGCAAGGGCGTCCGCAGGTTCCAGGCCCAGGTGGCGCAGCGACGCGATGACGTGGCGGCGGTCATCGGGATATCCGCTGTCAATGAGGATGAATCCCGTGCCGTCCCGCACCACTATCCAGTTGGACGCCGGCCCTTCAGCGAAATACACGCCGGGTGCCTGCTCGGAAAGGCTGGTTGCGGGGTCCCACCCCGCGGTTTGCTGCTGCACGGGTAAAAGAGTAGCCGCAGGCAGCCGCATATGGCGGATGCGGCCCAAGCCCAGGGATACCTAAGGCCCCTAAAGTTCCTGTGCAGTCGCTGTGCATCCTTTGATCCTGGTCACCTTGGCCCTACAGTATTCCCACCATTGCCTACGATGGGATACGGACAGGGGACGGATTGGCGGCGCGCAGCCGCCTCCGGCCCGCGACGATTTGCTGGCAGGAGGTGGACCGATGCACCACGGCGTGCTGCTTCAGGGACATCCTGTGTACCGGCATCCCGGCCGCGTGATAGCGGCGGGAGCAGTTGGCCTGGTCCTGGCCATAACCTCAGGGAGTACGGCCCCCACCCAGCCCCCGGCCGCCGCCGCGCCGGTCCGCGTAGTGGTTGTGGGGGACTCGCTGAGCACCGGTCACGGCACTTCGCCGCAGCAGGCGTGGCCGGCATTGATGCGCAAGGACCCGCTGGGCGCCGGCCTGGAGGTTGTCAACGCCGCCGAGAATGGCAGCGGCTACCTCAGCACAGGTGATCTTGACGGAACTTTCGGCACCGAGGTCGAAGACTTCGTGACACCGGACACCGGCATCGTGGTCTTTTTCGGTTCAGAGAATGACCTTGGCTTTGCGCCCGCAGACGTTGGCGGCGCCGCCCTGGCCGCGATGGACCGTGCGGAAGCCCTTGCCCCGGAAGCGAAGATCATCGTGGTGGGGCCGCCGTCGTACTCTGCAACCCCGGACCCCGCCCTCGTGGACATCAGCGACCAGCTAAGGGCCGCTGCCCGGCAGGCAGGCGGGGAGTTCGTGGACCCCATCGCCGAGGGCTGGATCAGCGACGATTTTGACGACCTCATCGGCCCGGACGGCGACCACCCCACGGTGCTGGGACAGCATTACCTGCTGGAGCACATCGGCGCCTACCTGGAGCAGGCGGCCCCGGCGGCGGCCGCAGCGCAAGGCCGTCCGGAGGCCCAGTGAGCGCCGGCCGGACCGGGATTTCCCGGCGCAGCTGACTCAGATCAAGGGCCACGGGTAGCGCATGCCCGTGTGGTCAACGGGAAGTACCTTGTCCTGAAGCACGCGCTGGACGCGCCGCCGGAGGGCTGCCACTTCGGCGTGGTCGAGGAGCCCGGCCACATCGGCAGGCACCGTGGTGGCCAGGGGACTGATGTCCTCAAGCAGGTCGTCCGGAATGGGGTCGCCGGCGAAGTCCCAGATCACGGTGCGCAGCTTGAACGCGGCAGAGAAACACAGGCCGTGGTCGATTCCCCAGATGTGGCCGTCAGTGCTGCGCAGTACGTGCCCACTCTTCCGGTCCGTATTGTTTGCCACGTAGTCGAACAGGGCGATCCGGGCCAACGCGGCGTGGGTCCCGGGCGAGTCGGCGTAGAGGGTGAAGTAGTGCTCCTTGAGGTCCCCTTCGACGAACCACTGCAGGGAGCCCACCCCAAGCGGCGCGTCCGATCGGACAACTGTTGGCGGAACGATGCCCCACCCCAGTGCTTCGCTGAGCAGATAGGCTGCGCGTTCCCGGCGGTACAGGCCGGCGTCGAAATCCGCGAGCGGCCGTTCCCCGGCTTCGGGCTTGTAGACCGCCCAGGCGGACTCATCCGCGCAGGAAACCTCCACCAGGAAGGTGGCGTTGCTGCCGCTCATGATGCGGCCCAGCAGTTCCACGCGGCCCTCGTTAAGGAGGGTCAGTTCCCGGCCGGACACCGCATGCCCCGTGCGGCCGCGTCCCGCGGCCATCCATCCGATGACACTCCGCACGGCATCACGGCGACCTCAGCCCGCTCAGGGGTTCCGACGTCGAATTCACCGTGAGGACGGCCGGCGCCCGGCCGTCCACGTAGGAAATCGCGGAGACCGACGCCGGGCTGATCATGATCCGCTGGAAAAGGTCCAGATGGGTGCCCAAGGCGTGGGCCACGGCCGCCTTGATGGGGTCCGCGTGGGAGAAGCACACCACCACGCCGCCCCGGTGGGCTGCGCGAAGGTTCTCCAGGGTGCCGACCATCCGGGCCTGCATCCCGGAAAAGCCCTCTCCGTTGGGGAACCGGAAGGCCGACGGATTGTGCTGGACGGTCTGCCACTCCGGCAGGCCCGCAAGGCCGGCGAGCGCGGCGCCGGTCCAGTCACCGAAGTCGCACTCCAGAAGTCCGGGTTCTTCCGTCACCGCCATGCTTGTCCGTGCCGCCGCAGGTTCCGCGGTTTCCTTTGCACGCTCCAGGGGCGAGGAGTAGATGGCCTGGATGGGCAGGCCGGAAAGGCGTTCGGCAACAGCGTCCGCCTGGGCACGGCCGCGCTCGGAAAGGTGCAGTCCCGGGGCCCTGCCGGGCAGGACAGTACCCGTGGTGGGTGTTTCGCCGTGCCGCACCAGGAGGATCAACGTACTCTCAGCAGTCATCAGCAACCAGCCTAACGCCCCGCTGCCTGCCTGCGCCCCGCCGGCACGGGCCGGGACGCCGGCTGGCTCCCTTGGCCGGCCACGCGGCATCGTCACGCTGCTTCGAGGAATCTGGAGGAAACTCTCGATTAGCCGCAGGGCGGGGACTACCGTAGAGGGGTGACTGATCGCCCCGATATCTTTACCGTTGGTGAACTGCGTGCGGCAGGCCATGTCCACAAGGACCTGCGCCACGAGATCCGCGACAATCTCCTCGCATCCCTGGCTGCGGGGCGCGACCCCTGGCCGGGTTTGTACGGCTTCGGCCGGACCGTGATTCCGCAGCTGGAGCGGGCCCTGATTGCGGGGCATGACATTGTCCTGCTGGGTGAACGGGGGCAGGGCAAGACCCGCCTGCTCCGTACCCTGGCCGGGTTGCTGGACGAGTGGTCGCCGGTGATCGAGGATTCGGAGCTGAACGAACACCCCTTTGAACCGATTACCGAACAGTCCCGCGCCCGGGCCCTGACCGAAGGGGACCGGCTCCGGATCGCCTGGCGTCACCGGTCCGAGCGCTACGTGGAAAAGCTCGCGACGCCGGATACCTCGGTGGCCGACCTGGTTGGCGACGTGGACCCGATGCGCGTCGCCGAAGGCCGCCGCCTGGGAGACCCCGAGACCATCCACTACGGGCTCATTCCCCGCTCGAACCGCGGCATCATCGCCATCAACGAACTGCCGGACCTGGCCGAGCGCATCCAGGTGGCGATGCTCAATGTCATGGAGGAACGCGACATCCAGATCCGCGGCTACGTCCTGCGGCTGCCGCTGGACGTGCTGGTGGTCGCGTCCGCCAACCCGGAGGATTACACCAACCGGGGCCGGATCATCACCCCATTGAAGGACCGCTTCGGCGCCGAGATCCGGACCCATTACCCAATTGAACTGGAGGACGAGGTCTCGGTCATCCGGCAGGAGGGCCGGCTGGTGGCGGACGTTCCTCCCTTCATCCTGGAGATCCTGGCCCGCTATACCCGGGCGCTGCGGCAGTCTCCGGCCATCAACCAAACATCCGGCGTCTCCGCCCGGTTCGCCATCGCGGGGGCAGAGACGGTGGCCGCGGCCGCGCTGCGGAGGTCAAGCCTGCGGGGCGAGGACCAGGCCGTGGCCCGGATCATTGACCTGGAGCCCGCCGTGGAAGTCCTGACCGGCAAGCTTGAGTTCGAATCGGGCGAGGAAGGACGCGAACAGGGCGTCCTGGACCACCTCCTGCGCACCGCCACCGCCGAAGCTGTCAGGGCGCACTTCCAGGGCCTGGACATGGGTCCGCTCGTGGCTGCCCTGGACGGCCACCGGACCGTCACCACCGGGGAGCAGGTCACGGCGAAGGAGTTCCTCGGCAACCTCCCGGCCCTGAACGGATCAGGCCTGTATGACGAAATCGGCCGGCGCCTGGGTGCGACGAATGACGGGCAGCGGGCAGCCGCCGTCGAACTGGCGCTCGAAGGCCTGTACCTCGGACGGCGGATCTCCAAGGAATCCGACGACGAGGAAACCATTTACGGCTAGGCACGGGAGGCACCATGGCCATCCACAAGCGGTCCGCAAGGTACGGCCGGTACACCGGCGGTCCGGACCCGCTGGCCCCGCCGGTTGACCTGGCGGAGGCGCTCGAAGCCGTCGCCCAGGACGTGATGGAAGGCTACTCGCCCCGCCATGCCCTGCAGGAGTTCCTGCGGCGCGGCGGCCGGAACCGCGACGGACTGGACGATCTCGCCCGGCGCGTCCAGCAGCGGCGCCGTGATCTGCTCAGCCGCCACCGGCTGGACGGCACCCTGGATGAAGTGAAGAAACTCCTGGACACCGCCATCCTGGAGGAGCGCAAGCAGCTGGCACGGGACGCCATGATGGACAACACCGAACGCGCCTTCCGCGAGATGCAGCTGCAGAACCTGCCGCCCTCCACAGCGGCGGCCGTCAACGAGCTTGCGTCCTACGACTGGCAGTCAAGCGCGGCCAGGGAAGCGTACGACCGGATCAAGGACCTGCTGGGCCGGGAGGTCCTGGAACAGCGGTTCGCCGGCATGAAGCAGGCTCTGGAAAGCGCCACTGATGAGGACCGCGAGGCAGTCAACGAAATGCTCCGGGACCTCAATGAGCTGCTGGGCAAACACCGGCGGGGCGAGGACACGGAAGCCGATTTCCAGGAGTTCATGGCCAGGCACGGCCAGTTCTTTCCGGAGAATCCGCAATCGGTCGAGGAACTGGTGGATGCCCTGGCGCAACGGGCCGCCGCAGCCCAGCGGCTCCTGCAGTCCATGTCCCCGGAACAGCGTGAGGAGCTGATGCGGTTGTCGGCCCAGGCCTTCGGCTCTCCTGAGCTGATGGCCCAGCTCAGCGAGCTCGACGCCACCCTGCAGGCGCTGCGTCCCGGGGAGGACTGGACGGGATCGGAACGCTTCGAAGGACAGGAAGGCCTGGGGCTGGGTGACGGGACAGGTGTCCTGCAGGACATCGCCGAGCTTGACGAACTGTCTGAGCAACTGTCCCAGTCCTACAACGGCTCCCGGCTTGATGACCTGGACCTTGATGCCCTTGCCCGCCAGCTGGGCGAGAACGCAGCCGTGAGTGCGCGCACGCTTGCCGAGATCGAGCGCGCCATGCAGGACGGCGGCTACCTGCGGCGCGGTGCCGACGGCGACCTGCGGCTGTCACCGCAGGCAATGCGCAGGCTGGGGAAATCACTGCTGCGGGACACCGCCAGGCAGCTCTCCGGGCGCCAGGGGAACCGTGACACCAGGGTGGCCGGGGCCGCCGGGGAACAAACGGGTTCCAGCCGCCAATGGGAGTTCGGGGACGCCGAGCCCTGGGACGTTACCCGCACCATGACCAACGCCATCCGGCGCACCATGGCCGACGGCGGCGATCCGGCCCGCGGACTGCGGCTCGCCGTCGGCGACATCGAAGTGAGCGAGACCGAGGCCCGTACCCAGGCCGCCGTTGTCCTGCTGGTGGACGTTTCCTTCTCCATGGCTGCCGAGGGGCGGTGGGTTCCCATGAAGCGGACCGCGCTGGCACTGCACCACCTGGTCTCCACCCGGTTCCGCGGCGACAGGCTGCAGCTGATCACATTCGGCCGCTACGCGCAGTCAATGGACATCGGGGAACTCACGGCCCTGCCGGCCCTCCGCGAACAGGGCACCAACCTGCACCACGGCCTGCTGCTGGCGGGGCGCTTTTTCCGCCGGCACCCCTCCATGCAGCCCGTGCTGCTGGTGGTCACCGACGGCGAACCGACGGCGCACCTGCTGCCGGACGGGGACTCCTGGTTCAACTGGCCGCCGGACGCCGGGACCATCCGCGCCACCGTTGCCGAACTGGACCGGCTTGGCCGTTCGGGCGTCCAGACCACGTTCTTCCGCCTGGGCAACGACCCCGGCCTGGAGCGCTTCATCCGGCGGATGGCGCAGCGCGTTGACGGCAGGGTCGTGGCGCCGGAGGTGGGGGACCTGGGTGCCGCGGTGGTGGGGGAGTACCTCCGGGCGCACGTCCGCAGCGCCTACGCCGACGGCGACTGGTTCTGACCGGTTCTGCGGTCCGGGCTGGTCCGTGAGTCCGGGTCACTGGTCCCTTGCCGGGCTTCGCGGGCGGGAATACCATGGCCGCCATGAGCCAGTTGATGGTGGACATGATCATCACCCTGGACGGCTTCGCCTCGGGCGAGGGATGGCCTGGCTGGTGGGGCCTGGAAGGTCCTGAATATCTGGCCTGGCTGCAGCAGGAGGCCGGAGGGGACCGTACCTACCTGATGGGGGCCAACACCTACCGCCTCATGTCGGGGATGTCGGAAGATGCTGCCGCCGGGGGCACGGGATATTCGCCGGACGAAAGCACCTCCCTGACGGGTCTTGCCGCCGTTCCCAAAGTGGTGTTCTCCTCCAGCCTGGCCGCACCCCTCCGCTGGCCGAACTCCGAACTGGTGGCCGGGGACGCGGTCGAGGCCGTCCGGCAGATGAAGCGGACCCACGACGAACTCTTAAGCACCCTCGGCAGCCTCAGCCTCTGCCGTTCCCTGGTGGCAGCGGGTCTAGTGGACCGGTTCCGGCTGGTCGTCTTCCCCCTGATCACCGGGCGTACCGGACGTGAACGCATCTATGACGGCTATCCGGACGTCGCCCTGGAAATGGTGGACAGCAGGATTTTCGACGGACGCCTGCAGCTGCTCGAGTACATCCCCCGCGTCATCGACCGCCCGCCGCTCACCGGCGAACCGTAAAACCCTCGGCAACTGCCAGCCGCTGCTGCCCAGGTAGCCGATTCCGTGTCAGGATCAAGGTATGCCCCGGCGACTCATGCTGCTCGATACTGCCTCCCTGTACTTCCGCGCCTTTTACGGCCTGCCGGACAGCATCCGCCGCCCGGACGGAACGCCGGTCAACGCGGTCCGCGGGTTGCTGGACATGATCGCCAGGCTCAGCACCGACTACCATGCCACCCACCTCGTGGCCTGCTGGGACGACGACTGGCGGCCGCAGTGGCGGGTGGACCTGATCCCCACCTACAAGGCCCACCGGGTGGCCGAGGCAGTTTCCGGCGGCGCCGACATCGAGGTGGTTCCGGAGGGCCTCCAGGCGCAGCTGCCGATGATCCGCCGCGTGCTGGAGCTGGCCGGCATCGCCATTGTGGGCGCGGCACACCACGAGGCCGACGACGTCGTTGGCACCTATGCGAGCCATGCCGGCTTCCCGGTGGACGTGGTCACGGGTGACCGCGACCTCTTCCAGGTGTGCGACGACGAACGGGCTGTCCGGGTGATTTACACCGCCCGCGGCATGAAGAACCTCGAAGTCATCACGGAAGAAACCGTGGTGGCCAAATACAAGGTGCTGCCCCAGCAGTATGCCGACTACGCCACACTCCGCGGAGACGCCTCCGACGGCCTGCCCGGAGTGGCGGGCATCGGCGAGAAGACGGCAGCGTCGCTGCTGCTGAAGTACGGAACCCTCGAAGGGTTGCTGGCGGCTGCTGACGAGCCGGGCACGGGCGTGTCGGCACCTGTCCGGGCCAAGCTCTCCGCTGCCTCCGCGTACCTGGAAGCAGCCCCCGCCGTCGTACGCCTGGTGCGGAACCTGGAGCTTCCCACCCTGGACCAGGCGGGCGCCCGCCTGCAGCCCGTCACGGGCGACCGGCGCGCGGAACTGGAGCAGCTGGGCGTCGAGTGGAACCTGGGCGGCTCGGTCCGCCGGCTGCTGGCCGCGCTGGACCTGCGGCCTTAACCGGGGCTGTCCCGACCGGCCAGTGCTGGTTACGTCCTTCTGTTGCGTCAAACAACGACACGTCAGCGTCCCTGAAGCCACGCGCCGATGACGCCGGAAGTACGGGCATGACAATTCGTTTCGCCGCGGGTCGGTGCGTTTCAGGCGGCTTGAATGAGCCGATTTGCTGATGGTTTGGTGAGGTAACGATCCAGATGAGAGGCCATTTCCATGACAGTCACTTCAGATCTTGCTCCGCGCCGGCTCCGGGACATTTTCGGCACGTTTGCCAGCGGCCTGACCATCATTACGGGTTCCACCCCCGATGGGCCCACCGGGTTCACCTGCCAGTCCTTCGCATCCCTTTCGTTGGAGCCGGCGCTGGTCACCTTCAGCCCGGCGCGGACATCGACCACCTGGCCTGCACTGAGAAGGGCCGGGTCCTTCACCATCAACATCCTTCCGGCCGAACACCAGCACCTCGCGGGCCAGTTCGCGCGCTCGGGGACGGACAAGTTCGCCGGCGTCAGCCACGCATCCTCGCCCCTGGGGAACCCGGTGCTGGATGACGCGCTCGCCTGGCTGGACTGCGAACTCCATGCAGAATACGACGGCGGCGACCACACCATTGCGGTGGCTGCCGTGCGGCACCTCAGTGCCCGGAACGACGCCGAACCCCTGCTGTTCTTCAAGGGCCGGTATGCAGGACTCGCCCCCGCGGAGCGCCTGCTCGAAGCGGCCGGCTGACTGGCGCGCCCAATCCACCGGGCATTGCCGATGCCCCGGGACCCCGCCTCCGTGCCCTTGCTTTAGCTCCATCCAGTAGTAAGCTTGCTGAGCATTACTAGTAAGCTTGCTGATTAAATGGGATGGGAGCAGGAGCTATGGGCGCAATTTTCGGTACGGCCCTGTCACTGGTGCTGACCGTTGGCGGTGCGGCGGTGGCGGCAGAACGCGGCCCGGGAGCCGCGCAGCACTATCTGGCCGGGCACGTGCTCCTCGGAGTGGGGATCGGCCTGTTGTTCGCCACCGGACTGCGCATCGGCATCCGGTATCTCCTGGCCCGGCCAGGATCCCAGCGGCGGAGCGCTCCCGTGGCACCCCCGGCAGCGGAGCTCGCCTCCGTGACTGTACTCCCCGTCCGGACCGCCTCCGCAGTCCCGCTGCGGGGCAGGCATGCCGCTTGAGGCGCAGGCACCGGCGGACCTGGTGCTGACTCCTGAGCAACGCGCCCCGCATCCCGCACCCCGGCGTCGCCGCGGAGTCCGTGCCCTGATGCTCCTGTGCTGCGCCGTCGTTGCGGCGGCGCTGGTTGCCGGCGCCTCCGGCATCCGTTCCGGGGATGCAGACGAAAACGTCCTGCGCGGTTTCCAGATCCGGGTGCTGAGTATCAGCCAGGCCGCCGCCGAGAACAGGATGGATGGGGCGCTGGCTGCCCTTCAGGCCCTCGAGAAGGACCTGGGCGATGCGGCAGCAAATGGCCGGCTTTCGGCATCGCGGTACCGGAGCATCGAGAATGCACTGTCGGTGGTCCGGACAGATCTCGCCACGCAGGTGGCAGCAGCGTCCGCGGCAGCATCCCCTGACACAGCGCCGGGCGCCGTTTCGCCAGACCCTGCCCTTGCCGGCACCGGGCAGAACCAAGCCGCTCCCGTGGAACCCGCCGTTCCGGCCGTCGCTCCGGCGCCGGTCCCGGCAGACTCCGCTCCGCAGGCCCCCGGGCCGGAGCATCAGGACACCGCGAAGGAAGCCAAAGGCAAGGGCAAAGGCCAGGGCAAGCCCTGACCGCAGCGGCAAACAGCTCCCCGGCCAAGGGAGAATGGATGGATGAATCCTCCTGAGGGCCGCCCCGCCGCCGACGCCTTCGACCTCCGCGCGATCGGTGCCGGACTCGCCTTCGAAGGATCCCTTTCCGCTTTGCGGGAGGCACTGGGAAGTGATGGTATCCCGGGTGCCGCCGTTGTGCAGGCACCGCCGGGAACGGGAAAAACCACCCTCGTACCGCCCCTGCTGGCGAACCTCCACGGCCGGCGGGGCCGCGTTGTCGTCACCCAGCCGCGGCGGGTTGCCGCCCGTGCCGCCGCCCGGCGCCTTTCTGCGCTCGACCGCAGCCGGATGGCCGGCCGCGTGGGCTACACCGTCCGCGGGGAACGCCAGGCGGGCCCGGACACCCTGATTGAGTTCGTCACCCCGGGCATCCTGTTGCGACGCCTGCTGGCAGATCCCGGGCTGGAGGGCACTGCCGCCGTCGTCCTGGATGAAGTGCACGAGCGGGGACTGGAAACAGACCTCCTGGTCGGCATGCTCGCTGAGGTCCGTGCGTTGCGCGGCGACCTCGCCGTCGTCGCCATGTCCGCAACCCTGGACGCGCCCCGGTTCGCAGCCCTGCTGGGGGATGACGAGGGCGCCGGGCCCGCACCCGTCGTCGACTTCCCCTCCGTCAACCATCCACTGGACGTGCAGTGGCTCCCGGCGCCCGCCGCCCGGCTGGACGCGAGGGGAGTGGCGCGCACCTTCCTGGATTATCTGGCCACGGCAGCCGCGGACGCCCATGAACGTGCCGTTGCGGCCGACGGGTCCGTGGACGCGCTCGTGTTCCTGCCCGGGGCCAGGGAGGTCTCGCACGTTGCAGCGGTCCTGCGCAGCCGGCTGGGCAGCAGTGTTGACGTGCTGGAACTTCACGGCCAGGTGGGGACAGCCGAGCAGGACAGGGCAGTGGCGGGGCGTGCTCCCGGGGACCTCCCGCGGATCATCGTCTCGACCGATCTTGCCGAGTCCTCCCTGACAGTGCCCGGCGTCCGGCTGGTCATAGACTCCGGACTGGCCCGGGAACCGCGGCGGGACGCAGGCCGCGGCATGAGCGGGCTGGTTACCGTGTCCTGTTCCAGGGCGTCAGCCGACCAGCGGGCCGGGCGTGCCGCACGGCAAGGCCCGGGGACAGTGGTCCGCTGCTACTCGCAGCACGCATATGGTGCCGCTCCCGCCCACGTGACGCCGGAAATCAAGGTGGCGGACCTGACCGGCGCCGCCCTGACCCTTGCCTGCTGGGGCGCGCCCCGGGGGAAGGGGATTGCCTTGCCGGACGCACCGCCCGGCCAGGCAATGGATGACGCCGTTGAGGTGCTCCGGGAGTTGGGCGCAGTGTCCGGTGACGGCCACGTGACTGCAACGGGCCGCGCCCTTGCCGGCATCCCCGCCGATCCACGGCTTGCCCGGGCATTGCTCGACGGCGGCACCTCCACCGGACACCGGTTCGCCGCCGGGGTGGTAGCCGCGCTCTCCGGGGACCACCGCGCACCCGGAGCGGACCTGACCCGCCTGCTGGCCCAGCTCAAAGCCGACACAGGCCCGGCCGGAAGGCGCTGGGCGGACGAGTCCAGGCGGCTGGGCGCCCTGGCGGGTCGGCAACAGGACGGCGCCACGGCCCCTCCCGCCATCCCTGCCGCTGGAAACGAAGCTGCGGGCGCCGTCGTCGCGCTTGCCTTTCCCGACCGCGTGGCCCGCCGCGTGCCCGGCAGCGACGGCGCCGGACAGTACCTGCTGACGTCCGGGACCAGGGCAGGGCTGCCGGCAGGCAGCACGTTGTCAGGCCACGAGTGGCTGGCCGTGGCCGACGTGTCCCGCGCCAAGGGAAGGGACGCGGCCGGTACGGGCGCCGTGATCCGCGCCGCAGCCCCCATCACCCTTGGCATTGCCGAAGAGGCGGCGTCCCACCTGCTGTCCGACAGTGTGGACGCGGAATTCAGCGGCGGCCGGCTGAGCGCGCGCAGGACCAGGCGGCTGGGAGCGGTCGTACTCTCCGCAACCCCCGTGCGCCCCACCGCCGAACAGGGCAGGAGGGCCGTGCAAGCCGCGCTGCGGTCAAGCGGCCTTGCCGCCCTGTCGTGGTCGACGGCGGCGGCCTCCTTGCGGCGCCGCCTCGCCTTCCTGCACCGCGAGGTGGGGGCGCCGTGGCCTGATGTGTCGGACGGGGCGTTGCTTGGGCGGCTGGAAGAGTGGCTGGGGCCCGAGCTGGAAGACCTGGCGGCCGGGAAACCGGTCACCTCAATCGACCTGGCCCACCCCCTGCGCCGGCTGCTGCCCTGGCCCGAAGCGGCCCGGCTGGACGAGCTTGCGCCGGAAAACCTGGAGGTCCCCAGCGGCTCCCGCGTCAGGATCGACTACCCGGAACCAGGTGGGGACTCCGCCGCGCCCGTGGTGGCGGTGAAACTGCAGGAGTGTTTCGGGCTGGTTGAATCCCCGCGCCTGGCGGGCGGCCGTGTCCCGGTCCTGTTCCACCTGCTGTCCCCGGCCCGCAGGCCGCTGGCGGTCACCGGCGACCTCACATCGTTCTGGTCCGGCCCGTATACCCAGGTGCGCGCCGAAATGCGGGGCCGCTACCCCAGGCATCCCTGGCCGGAGGACCCCTGGTCGGCTCCCGCCACGGCACGGACCAACAAGCGGAACTGAAACCACGTCCGATTCTTTCCGGCCGGAGAAGGCTGCGTGAGAACTCCGATACACAGCCGAAACGTCGCGTCGACGTGCTGAAACATGCCTTCCCTACGCTCTTAAGTACGCGGACAACGTGGTCCGCATTCCCCTACGGAAGGACACACCATGTTTCTCTTGAACAGCCTCAACCTCCTGCTGGACGGCCGACGCAGTGAGGCCGGCGGGTCCCGCAACACCGACACCGGCACGTTCCCGGAAGGCCGGCTCACCTCCGCCGCCTGGGAAGGCTGGTGGCACGAGGACGCTGCCTAGCAGCGTCAGCCGTGCCCGGCGATAAACTCCGCCACCGGAAGCGCCAGCGACGCACCCACCTCATCGGCGGGGCGCTTGTTTCCCGCCACGGCAAAGGAGTGGTCACCGCCCTCCACCCACTGCAGGACCGCGTTGGATCCAATCCGGGCCACGACGCCCGCCAGGATGTCGGGCGTGGCAAACGTGTCGCGCGTTCCCTGCAGGAACAGCATCGGCGCCGTGATCCCGTACAGGTGCTCATCCCGGAGTTTCTCCTGCTTGCCGGGGGCATGCAGCGGGTAGCCGAGGTACACCAGGCCTGTGGCCTCCATGCCGTCGGCAACGGCCATGGACGCCATCCTGCCGCCGAACGACTTGCCCGCCGCCCAGACGGGGCCGCTGTCGCCGTTGGCCTCCGCCTGGGCGCGGGCTGTGTCCATGGCGGCCCGCCAGGCGGCGATGGCAGCCGGAGGGCGGTCGGGGAACTTCCGCCCTGCCTCCAGGTACGGGAAATTGAAGCGCAGGGTGGCCAGGCCCAGACCGTTCAGGGCGTCGCTGAAGCCGCGGAGGAACGGATGGTCCTTGCCGGCACCGGCACCATGCGCCACCACCACAGTGGCGGTGGGCTTCCCGGGACGGGCGTAGACGGCGGAAAACGAGGCGTCACCGACGGCGACCATGAGCTGCTGATCGGATGAGGGCATGGCTCCATCATGCCGGAGGCCGGCGGATATGCCGGTGTCTGCCGGCGGCCGGGTGTACGTTGTCCCCATGGCGAGCGAACAGACCACCATCACTGTCCCGGGTCCCAATGGCGAGCGCGAAATGCGCATCTCCAGCCCCAGCCGCGTCCTCTGGCCGGACCTGGGCCTGACCAAGCTGGACCTCGCCAGGTATATCTGCGACGTGGGGGAGGCATTCATCGCCGCCAACGGGGACCGGCCCGTGTCCCTCCAGCGGTACTCGGACAACATCGAAGGCGAAATGTTCTTCTCAAAGAACCCGCCAAAAGGCACGCCGGACTTCGTCAGGTCCGTCAAGGTGGTGTATCCGAGCGCCAGGTCCCACCCCCAGCTGGTCCTTGACGAACCGGCAGCTGCCGTCTGGGCCGTACAGATGAACACCGTGGTCTTCCACCCCTGGCCCTCCCGGGCGGAGAACACGGACAACCCGGACCAGCTGCGGATCGACCTTGACCCGCAGCCGGGCACGGACTTCGACGACGCCGTTCCCGCCGCCTTGGTGCTGAAGGACGTCCTCGCCGAGGCAGGCCTCACCTGCTTCATCAAAACGTCCGGCAACCGCGGGCTGCACGTTTACGCACCCGTCGAACCAACACGGGAATTCCTGGACGTCCGGCACGCGGTCATCGCCGCTGCCCGGGAAGTGGAGCGCCGGATCCCGGACAAAGTAACCACGGCGTGGTGGAAGGAAGAACGCGGCCAACGGGTGTTCCTGGACTTCAACCAGGCCAACCGCGACCGCACCATCGCCGGCGCCTACAGCCCGCGGGCCCTGCCGCACGCCCCCGTGTCCTGCCCCATCACCTGGGAGGAACTGGAACACGCGGATCCAAAGAACTTCACCATCCTCACGGTTCCGGAACGGTTGAAGACGGTGGGAGACCCCTGGGCTGGCTTCAACGCCAAGCCCGGGACCATCGACACGCTGCTGGAATGGTGGGACCGCGACTGCAAAGCCGGCCTGGGGGAGATGCCCTTCCCGCCGGACTACCCCAAGATGCCGGGCGAACCGCCCCGGGTCCAGCCCAGCCGGGCGAAAAAGCAGACTGACGCCAACAGCGACTGACCCGCGCCCTCCAAAACGGGGCACTTTGGCACGGACACGGCGGCCGCCGTCGGAAATTACGACGGCGGCGCCGCCAAAGTGCCCCGGGACCGCAGGTGCGGCCCGGGTTACTTCGAAGCAGGTTTATTCGAAGCGGGACGGGTCGCCCATGCCACGCCGGACCACCTCGGCCAGCCCGCTGGAGAAATCAATCACGGTGGTGGGCTCTGCGCCGCAGTCCCCGGCGTCGATCACGGCATCCACCTGGTGGTCCAGCCGCTCCTTGATTTCCCAGCCCACGGTCAGCGGCTCTTCCTCGTCCGGCAGCAGCAGCGTGCTGGACAGCAGCGGCTCGCCCAGTTCGGCGAGCAGCGCCTGGACCACGCGGTTGTCCGGAATCCGCACGCCCACCGTCTTCTTCTTGGGGTGGAGCAGGCGCTTGGGAACCTCCTTGGTGGCGGGCAGGATGAAGGTGTAGCTGCCCGGGGTAACGGACTTGATGCTGCGGAACACGTCGTTGCCGATGTTCACAAACTGGCCCAGCTGCGCGAAATCGCGGCAGACCAGCGTGAAGTGGTGCTTGTCGTCCAGGTGCCGGATGCTCCTGATCCGGTCCAGCGCCTCCCGGTTGCCCATCTGCGCCCCCAGCGCGTAGCAGGAATCCGTGGGGTAGGCGATCAGGCCGCCGTCGCGGATTATGTTCACTGCCTGCGCGATGGCGCGCGGCTGGGGGTCCTGGGGATGCACATCAAAGAATCGGGCCATGCCCCGAGCCTACGTTCCCGCGGCCCGCGCCGCACCCTTTCCTGCGGGATATGCCTCGACACGGAAACAGTTTCGTCCCCTGACATTCAAACCCCGGAACACGGGATGAACAGGGGAGACTTCCCCTACCGGGTGGCGGCCGGATAGGGCAGGATGTTGTCTGCCCGCGTTCCGGCCGAAGCAGTTCCGGCCCCTGTGAAGGAGAACCTGCCATGCCAACAATCCTCAATCCCTACATAAGTTTCCGGGACAATGCCCGTGAGGCACTGAACTTCTACCAGCAGGTGTTCGGCGGCGAGCTGACACTCAGCACTTTTGGTGACTTCCAGGCCAGCGAGGATCCTGCGGAAGCGGAAAAGATCATGCACGGCATGCTGATCACCACCCAGGGCCTGGTCCTCATGGGCGCTGATACCCCCAACAGCATGGAGTACCACCCGGGTTCCGCCATCTCCATCTCGCTCAGCGGCGATGATGAAGTGGAGCTTCGCGGCTACTACGAGCAGCTCAGCGGCGATGGCGGCGCGGTGACAGTCCCCATGGAAAAGTCGCCGTGGGGTGACATCTTCGGCATGTGCACCGACCGGTACGGAGTCGCCTGGCTGGTCAACGTCAACGCATCGCAGGCCACGCCGGCACCCTGAGGACCCTGAGGACGTGGAGGGGGGAGGGCCGGCCAGCCTGCATGGATCTGCCCCTGCGCCTTGAGGCCGGGCCCCCGGGCTGGGAGGATTGATGCGTGAGGCCCCTCATGGAGTTCCTGTACGACAAGTGGTGGATGGTGTTTCCACTGATGGCGGTGGCCGGCCGCTGGGCAGGCGGCTGGCGGCGTGCCGGCGACCGCCGGTACCGGCGCCGGGTCGAACTGTACAAACTCCAGAACCAGGACAAACTCCAGAACCAGGCACGCGAAGCTGCCAGGGCGTCGGTGGCCGACGTGAAGTCGCTCATGGCCACCCACGATGCCACCAACCGGCGATGGCTTGACTATGAGCTCGACGTGGGCAAGCTCGTTGACTTTCCCCTCATGACGGACGTCCGGGAACCCCTCACGGTCGCCTTCCTGCGCGCCAAACGCGAAGCCGACGGCCTGCGGCCACCCTCTGCCGAAGACCTGACATCAGTGGCCGGCCTTGACGCCTACCGGCAGGCCGTGAACAACTTCGCGGTGGCCCTGGATGTGGCCGAGCGCGAAGCCATACGGATCAGGGACAGCAAGTTCAGCGGCCCCGAACGCGAACGGCTTGCCGTGGCACGGAAACTGCTCATGATTGCCGAGAACCATGCGGCTACCCCGGCCGAACGGCAGTCTGCCTACAAGCGGGCCCGGCGTGAGCTGGACGGGCTCATCGTCCTGCCGGACGTCACAGTGGCGGCCCTTGAGGGCAGAATCGCGCCGCCGCTGGATGCAGGTCCCAGGCCGCCGCAGTTCCACCAGGGCTGAAGCCCCTGCAGGTGCAGCGTGCGGCGGACGCTTTATTTGGATGTCGACGGCGTGGTCTGCCCGTTCGGCCCGGAGGGAACCACCGGCTGGGGGTCCGCCTGGCAGCGCGCCGACGCTGGGCTGTTGCCCGTCACCTTCGCCGCAGAACTCGTATCGGGGCTCAACTCCCTGGCCATGACGCCCGGGCTGCGTTGTGTCTGGCTCACCAGCTGGGAGGAGCTGGCGCCCCAATACCTGTGTCCCGCCGTCGGACTTGCGGGCAGCGGCTGGCCATACCTTGCCGCGGACGGGGCAGCCGGCGGGGCCGTCTGGTGGAAGCTCCGGGCCATCCAGGGCGACGTCGAGAAGACCGGACCCGACTCGGTGGCGTGGGTGGATGACCAGCTGGCGTTCGAGGCTGAAGCACAATCATGGGCACGCTTCCTGGGGAGGCGCATCCTCACGGTGTCGCCCCATCCGCGGCAGGGAATCACGCCCGCGGAACTGGACATGCTCCGCTCTTTCCTGGCCGGGCCCGTGTTTTGACCTCCTGCCCGGTACGCGTACGATCGATAAGGTTTCCCGCCGGTTGTGCCATCGCCGCAAGTCATTCCAAAGCAAACAACTGGTGAACTATGCTGTCCAAGGCAGCCGGGTAAGAGAAACTGCTGAACGTCGACTCTGCAGATTGGGCAACAGGTGGATATCACCTTCATGGTGGCGCTGGTCATCGCACTGGCACTATTTTTCGACTTCACGAACGGCTTCCACGACACCGCGAACGCCATGGCAACGCCCATCGCAACCGGTGCCATCAAGCCCAGGACAGCCGTGGCCCTGGCAGCCGTCCTGAACCTGGTGGGCGCCTTCCTTTCCACCGAGGTGGCCAAGACAGTGTCCGGCGGCATCATCCGCGAAGGGTCCGGCGGCGTCCAGATCACGCCGGAGATCATCTTCGCCGGATTGATGGGGGCCGTCCTGTGGAACATGGTCACATGGCTGAAGGGTTTGCCCTCCAGCTCATCCCACGCACTGTTCGGCGGACTGATCGGCGCGGCCATCGTCGGCGCAGGGTTCAACTCCGTCAACCTTGAGACGCTCCTTCAGAAGGTCATTCTTCCGGCGGTCTTCGCACCGCTGATCGCAGGCCTTGCCGCCTACGTCTGCACGCGCCTTGCCTACGCCCTCACGTCACGCCACGATCCCGAGACGGGCACCAAGCTCACCCAGAAGCGCGGCGGCTTCCGCACGGGGCAGGTCTTCACGTCCAGCCTGGTGGCCCTGGCACACGGAACCAATGACGCCCAGAAGACCATGGGCATCATCACGCTGGTCCTGATCGCCGCCGGAAGCCAGGCGCCCGGGTCCGGTCCCCAGCTTTGGGTGATCGCCGCCTGCGCCCTCGCCATCGCCATCGGTACTTATGCCGGCGGCTGGCGGATCATCCGCACCATGGGTTCCGGCCTGACCGAAGTCAAGCCCGCCCAGGGCTTCGCGGCCGAGACCAGCACTGCGTCCGCCATCCTCGCCTCGTCCCACCTTGGCTTCGCCCTTTCCACCACGCAGGTAGCCTCGGGTTCCGTCATCGGCTCCGGAATGGGACGCCGCGGGACCACCGTCCGCTGGAACATGGTGGGCAAGATCGCGCTGGGATGGCTCTTCACCCTGCCTGCCGCCGGCATCGTCGGTGCCCTGACCGCCCTGCTGGTGAAGACCGGCGTCGTGGGCGTGCTCATTGCCGCGATTGCCGGCAGCGCCGCGGTGCTCTTCATGTTCTTCTACTCACGCAAGTCCTCCGTGAGCCACCAGAACGCCGTCGAGGTGGAGGAAGCCGGCCAGGCTGTCCGGTTCGCCAAGAAGAAGGCCATGGCCCGCGCCCGGGCCGAAGCCAAAGCTAAAGCCAAGGCGGACGCCAAAGCCAACAACCCCAAGGAGAATCGGCGATGAAGTGGTTGGAACTCCTGACCGTTGCCGGCGCCACGCTGGTTGCTGCCGCAACAGTGGTGACCCTTTACTCGCTCGGCGTCCGGCTGACGGCGATCGCCGCTGACGCCGAACAGACGTCCCCGGCCATGAAGCGCTCGTTCGCTTATGCTTGCTTCGGCCTGTGCGGCCTGGCTGTCCTGGTGGGGCTGTACCTGATCATTCCGTACTTCTCCAAGTAGCCATTCCCGGAAGCTGCTGCCCGGAGAGCCGCAGCCCGGGCATGGCCCGGGCCATTGGCTGGACTGGGCCGCTTGGCTAGGCTGGGGCCATGCCCCGCATCCAATACTTTGTGGCCGCGTCCCTTGATGGCTTCATCGCCACGTCCACCGACGATCTGGACTGGCTCCTGCAGTTCGACGGCTTCGAAGGCGGGGCCGACAGTTACGGCGAGTTCATGTCCGGGGTGGGCTGCATCGTCATGGGCGGGGAAACCTACGCCTGGCTGATGGAGCACGAGCCCGGCAGGTGGCCGTACACGGACACACCCAGCTACGTCTTCACGCACCACGAATACCGTGCCTCGGAGGGCGCAGACATCACGTTCGTCCGCGGGGATGTCCTGGAGTTCATGGCCGACTTCGAGCGCGCGGCCGGGGACAGGAACATCTGGGTAGTGGGCGGCGGCAACCTGGCGGCCCAGTTCGCGGATGCCGGACTGCTGGACGACATCATCCTTTCCGTCATCCCGGTGGTCCTGGGCAGCGGGAAGCGGCTGCTCCCGGTAAAAGGACCGACGCCGCCGCTCGAGCTGGCTGCGTCCCGCACCATGGGCAGGGGGATCGTGGAGCTGCGCTATCTGCTGCCCGGGCGAACGGGCCCGCGGTCCTGACGCACGTACCTCAGCCGGCGTCGTCCCGGAGCATGTTGGTGATCCGTGCCGTTGAAAGGCGCCGTCCCTGGGCATCGGTCATGACGATTTCATGGGTGGCAAGCGTGCGCCCCAAATGGATCGCCGTACAGGTGCCCGTCACCATGCCCTTCGCAATGGACCGGTGATGCGTGGCACTGACCTCGATGCCGACGGCATGCCGGCCGGGACCGGCGTGCATCCCTGCGGAGAACGAACCCAGGGTCTCGGCCAGCACCACGTGCGCGCCGCCATGGAGTATGCCTGCCACCTGGGTGTTGCCCTCCACCGGCATGGTGGCAACGGTCCGTTCCGGACTCATCTCCAGGAAATGGATTCCCATTTTGACCACCAGGGCGCCAACGCCAAACCGGCCCAGCCAGCCGTGCATGTGGTCGGGAATGCCGGCGGCCGCCAGCTCCTCCGCGAAAGCGCCCGGCGTGAAATTGTCTGTCATGGCAACTAGGCTGGCACCTGTGAGTGAAACAACCAAACCGGCCCCTTTCCCGTCTTCGGCCATCGCTGAGGAGGCTGCCGCGCAGCTTTCGTCCTCCACGCCCAGGCCTGCTGCAAAAGCCGCCACCCCCGCTGCCGGTGGGTCTGTTTCAGCCACGGAAGCGCCCGTGATTCCCATCACCGACCAGCCCCGGCTGCTGGTCCTTGACGGCCACTCCATGGCGTTCCGCGCCTTCTTCGCCCTGCCCGCGGACAAGTTCTCCACGTCCAACGGCCAGCACACCAACGCCATCCACGGCTTCACCTCCATGCTGATCAACCTCATCAAGGAGCAGCAGCCCACCCACATCGCGGTGGCGTTCGATGTCTCGGACGAATCCACCCACCGGAAGACCGAGTACAGCGACTACAAGGGCGGCCGGAACGAAACCCCCCGCGAGATGAGCGGCCAGATCGACCTCATCGCGCAGGTCATGGAAGCGTGGGGCATCAAGACCATCAAAATGCCCGGCTACGAGGCCGACGACATCCTGGCCACGCTCGCCACCATGGGTGAAAAGGCCGGATTCGAAGTCCTGCTGGTCTCCGGTGACCGGGATGCCTTCCAGCTCATCACGGACAACGTCTTCGTGCTCTACCCGCGGAAGGGCGTCAGCGACATCCCGCGGATGGACGCTGCGGCCATTGAAGCGAAATACTTCGTCAGCCCGTCCCGCTACTCGGACCTTGCCGCCCTGGTGGGGGAGACGGCCGACAACCTGCCGGGCGTGCCCGGCGTCGGGCCCAAGACCGCGGCGAAATGGATCAACCTGTACGGCGGCCTGGAAGGCGTCCTGGAGCACCTTGACTCCATCGGGGGCAAGGTGGGCGACGCCCTGCGGGAGAACGTCGACGCCGTGAAGCGCAACCGCCGGCTGAACCAGCTCCACACCGATCTTGAGCTCCCCGTCACCCTGGACGACCTCTACCAGCCGCGCCCCGACCAGGCCGCGATTGAGGACCTCTTCGACCAGCTGGAGTTCAAGGCCATCCGCGGCCGGCTGTTTGCCCTCTACGGCGACGCTGACACTCCCGCCGCCGAACGCGACAGCATCGAAACACCGCACTACACCACGCCTGCCGGTGCCGCCGAACTGGCCGCCTTCCTGGCCGCAGGCGCCGGCCAGCGGACCGCCCTCGCTGTGGACCTCGTGCCCGGCCGCATTGGCGAGGACGCCGCCGCGCTGGCCATCGTGCGCGGCGACGCCGCCGTCTACGTCGACCTCGCCGGCCAGGACGCCGAAACCGAAAATGTACTGGCCGGATGGCTGCGCGACCCCGAAGCACCCAAGGTGATGCACGGCTTCAAGGCCGCGCTCAAGGCACTCACTGCCCGCGGCCTGGAGCTGGAGGGCGTGGTGGACGACACCTCCATCTCGGGCTACCTCATCCAGCCGGACCGCCGCACCTATGAACTCGCCGAACTCGCCCAGCACCACCTCAACGTGGGAATCCCCGCCGCCACGGCCAAGGCCGGGCAGCTGGAACTGTCGTTCGACGGCGACGACACCGCAGCCGCCGACGCCCTGGTCCAGGCCGGCGCCGTCGTGCTGGCCCTGAGCCGCTACTTCGAGGACGAGCTCAAGGAGCGCAAGGCGGAGGAACTGCTGTCCACCCTGGAACTGCCGGTCAGCCGGGTCCTCGCCGACATGGAACTCGCCGGCATCGCCATCGACATGGACAAGATGGATGAACAGCTTGCCGACCTCGCGCGGGTGATCGACCAGGCGCAGGAACAGGCCTTCGCTGCCATCGGCCACGAGGTCAACCTGGGCTCGCCCAAGCAGCTGCAGACCGTCCTGTTCGACGAACTGCAGCTCCCCAAGACCAAGAAGATCAAGTCCGGTTACACCACGGACGCCGCTTCCCTGAAGAACCTCCTGGAAAAGACAGGGCACGAGTTCCTGGTGCAGCTCATGGCGCACCGCGAGGCGGCCAAGCTGCGCCAGATGCTCGAATCGTTGAAGAAGTCCGTGGCGGAGGACGGCCGGATCCACACCACCTACGCCCAGAACGTGGCCGCCACCGGCCGGATCTCGTCCAACAACCCCAACCTGCAGAACATCCCCATCCGCAGCGAGGAAGGCCGGCGCGTCCGTGGCATCTTCGTGGTCAGCGATGGCTACGAATGCCTGTTGTCCGCCGACTACTCCCAGATCGAGATGCGCATCATGGCGCATCTTTCGGGGGATGCGGGCCTGATCCAGGCGTACAGGGACGGCGAGGACCTGCACCGCTTCGTCGGCTCCAACATCTTCCACGTCCCCACGGACCAGGTCACCAGCGCCATGCGCTCCAAGGTGAAGGCCATGTCCTACGGGCTTGCCTATGGTTTGACGTCCTTCGGCCTGTCCAAGCAGCTGGAGATTTCCGTTGATGAGGCACGGACCCTGATGAAGGATTACTTCGACCGCTTCGGCGCCGTCCGCGACTACCTCCGGGGAGTGGTGGACCAGGCCCGGGTTGACGGCTACACCGCCACCATTGAGGGGCGCCGGCGGTACCTGCCGGACCTGACCAGCACCGATCGCCAGCTGCGCGAGAACGCCGAGCGCATCGCGCTCAACAGCCCCATCCAGGGTTCGGCGGCGGACATCATCAAGCGCGCCATGCTGGGTGTCCATGCCGAACTGCAGGCGCAGGGCCTGAAATCGCGGATGCTGCTCCAGGTCCATGACGAACTGGTCCTGGAAGTCGCTGCCGGGGAGCGAACCGCCGTGGAGAAACTGGTGACCGAGCAGATGGCGGCAGCCGCGGACCTGAGCGTGCCCCTGGAAGTCCAGATCGGCGTCGGACCCAGCTGGTACGACGCCGGGCACTAACGTGTGTTGATGCTGGCCAGGCGCCGGAGGTCTTGGCTAGGCTCAGGTGCGTGGCTGATCTGAGTGGAAACTACGAAATCCGGCGCTTTGGTGCTGTATCCAGGGGCAAAGACGGTTACGCCCAGGCGGAAACCTGGAGCCGCGCCGTATCCTTCGGCTTCCACGAATCCACCCGCACCCCGGAACACGTCGCGAAGACGCTCGAAACGTATGAGGCAGACCGGCGCGTCCTCACCGGCGCCTACCAAACGGGCCCGGTGGCGCCCTCGTCGCTGCCCGCGGACGTGCCGGTGGCCACCTTCGGCACCATGCGCAATACCCTCAACGTAGGCTTCGGGCGCCTGGTGGAAGCCCACCTGGTCACCGCCGTTACCGTCCGCACCTCGCACCGGCGGCGGGGGCTGTTGCGGCGGATGATGAGCGAGGACCTGCAGCTCGCGAAGGACGACGGGGTGGCGGTGGCGGCGCTGACCGCATCAGAGGGAACCATCTATGGCCGGTTCGGCTACGGCGTGGCCAGCTTTGAACGCACTGCCAAGGTGGACACCACTGCGCGGTTCAGCCTGCGGCACCAGGCCACCGGCACCGTGGAGGTCGCCGACCCCAAGGCCCTGCTGCAGCTGGCTCCTGAAGTCTTCGACCAGGTGCACCGGCTGACTCCGGGGTCCGTAGGCCGGCAGGACTGGTATCGGCTGCTTGCGTCGGGCGAGCTCGGCCGCGACGGCAAGGAGGACCCCGCCATCAAGGTGGCGCTCCACTACGGCCCGGGCGGCGACATTGACGGCTACGTTTCCTACAAGTTCCTCGGCTGGGACACCGAGCCCTACACCGTGGAAGTAGTGGACCTGCTGGCCGGCAGCAACGATGCCTACCTGGAACTCTGGCAGTTCCTTGGTGCCATCGATTTGGTGGACCGCGTGTCCTGGATGGAAGCCCCGTTGGACGACCCCCTGGCCTGGGCCCTGGACGATCCCCGCTGCATCGACTCCTCGGACAGCCGGGACATGCTCTGGCTGCGCATCCTCGATGTCCCCAAGGCACTCTCCGGGCGGCAGTACCCAACAGCAGGCCGCCTGGCGCTGAAAGTCCTGGACCCGCTCGGCCTCACGGCTGGAACCTACGCCCTTTCGTCCGACGGCGGCCAGGCCGCCGTCGAGCGCCTGCCGGAATCCGCGGAGGCGGACCTGACCCTCGATGTGTCCGCCCTGTCGTCCATCTACGTCGGCGGGGTCAGTCCGGTTACGCTGGCGGCAGCCGGCAAAATCCGGGAGCACACGGCAGGTTCGGCGTTGACGGCCATGCAGATGTTCGCCGTCGAACGGGCGACGCACTGCCTCACCCACTTCTGAGGTCGGTTGACTGCATGGGGTCCGGTCCTGGGTGAACGCGCCACCGGCGTACTGCGCCTGCCCGCTTTGACCCGAATTGCGGGCAGCGACTAGAATAAACGGGCGTGTACCACGTGTACGCACTTGCGTCCCCTCGCGGGGCGCATTGAAAGCAATCCACAAAATCAGGATGACCCGGAGGATCCGTCGGATTCACCGCGAATCGCGCCTGCGTTCCATAACGCGGGCGCGCCGGTTTGCCTGACCGACTAACTATCCACAACGGAGCCCCTACTACATGACCATCACCTCCACCGAGAAGCCCGGTACCCCCGTAGTCGCCATTAACGACATCGGTACCGCTGAGGACTTCCTCGCAGCAGTCGACGCGACCATCAAGTACTTCAACGACGGAGACCTCGTCGAAGGTACCGTCGTCAAGGTCGACCGCGACGAAGTTCTGCTCGACATCGGTTACAAGACCGAAGGTGTCATCCCCTCCCGCGAGCTTTCCATCAAGCACGACGTTGACCCCGGAGACGTCGTCTCCGTTGGCGATCAGGTCGAAGCCCTGGTGCTCACCAAGGAAGACAAAGAAGGCCGCCTGATCCTCTCCAAGAAGCGCGCTCAGTACGAGCGTGCCTGGGGCGACATCGAGAAGGTCAAGGAAGAAGACGGTGTCGTCACCGGTACCGTCATCGAGGTTGTCAAGGGTGGTCTTATCCTCGACATCGGCCTGCGCGGCTTCCTGCCCGCATCCCTCGTCGAGATGCGCCGCGTGCGCGACCTGGCTCCGTACATCGGCCAGCAGATCGAAGCCAAGATCATCGAGCTGGACAAGAACCGCAACAACGTGGTCCTGTCCCGCCGTGCATGGCTGGAGCAGACCCAGTCCGAGGTCCGCTCCACCTTCCTCAACAAGCTGGAAAAGGGCCAGGTCCGTCCCGGCGTTGTTTCCTCCATCGTCAACTTCGGTGCCTTCGTGGACCTGGGCGGCGTAGACGGCCTGGTCCACGTTTCCGAGCTGTCCTGGAAGCACATCGACCACCCGTCCGAGGTTGTCGAGGTAGGCCAGGAAGTCACCGTCGAGGTCCTCGAGGTCGACCTGGACCGCGAGCGCGTCTCCCTGTCGCTCAAGGCTACGCAGGAAGACCCGTGGCAGACCTTCGCCCGCACCCACGCCCTGGGCCAGGTTGTCCCGGGTAAGGTCACCAAGCTGGTTCCGTTCGGTGCGTTCGTCCGCGTCGAAGACGGCATCGAAGGCCTGGTCCACATCTCCGAGCTGGCCGTGCGCCACGTGGAGCTGGCCGAGCAGGTTGTCTCCGTTGGCGACGAACTGTTCGTCAAGGTCATCGACATCGACCTGGAACGCCGCCGCATCTCGCTGTCCCTCAAGCAGGCCAACGAGGGCGTCGACGCCGACAGCACCGAATTCGATCCGGCTCTGTACGGCATGGCCGCAGAGTACGACGAAGAGGGCAACTACAAGTACCCCGAGGGCTTCGACCCCGAGTCCAACGAATGGCTCGAAGGCTACGAGACCCAGCGCGCCGCTTGGGAGCAGCAGTACGCTGACGCCCAGGCCCGTTGGGAAGCCCACAAGAAGCAGGTTGCCCAGCACGCTGCTGACGACGCTGCTGCCGCAACGTCCGGTGACGGCGATTCCGGCGCCACCAGCTACTCCTCCGAGCCTGCTGCCACCGACACCGGTGCCGGCACCCTGGCTTCGGACGAGGCACTTGCTGCCCTGCGCGAGAAGCTGACCGGCAACTAATTGCCGCCGGCCCGGATTCCGGGCTGACGCAAGGGGCCCCCGCGAAAGTGAACTGCTCCCCGAAAGTTGGACTGAAAAATCAGTTCTGACTTTCGGGGAGCAGTTTTATGCATGGAAGAAGTTCGTTGTCCGAGGAACAGCGCGAGGCCGCGGTGGCGCTGTTTGAGATCGGGTGGGGCTCCAGAGCTGTAGCAACCAGGCTCGGGGTGCGTCGGAAGCCGATCCTCCGGTTACACGACAGATGGCGCGTTCGTGGGGATACTGCTCTTGTGACCAAACCAGGCAACCGCGTGTATTCATTCGAGCTCAAGCTCAACGCCGTGCAGCGATATATCTCCGGCGAGACCAGGGTCGCACTGGCCAAAGAGCTCGAACTATCCTCGCCACACCTGATAGCCGTGTGGGCAATGCAGTACCGGGCTCAGGGCGAGGAAGGCCTCCGTCCGAAACCTAAAGGCCGCCCAAGGAAGAACCCAGATACCCCGCCGCAGCAGGAACCGGAGCTGCAGCGGCTGCGACGTGAGAACGAACGCCTGCGTGCAGAGGTTGCTTTCCTGGGAAAAGTAAACGCCTTGAGGGGCAGGGAGCAGCGCTAAAGGTTCGCGCTGTCATCGCTCTCAAGGCTGAGCACCGATTAGAGGTTCTGCTGGACGTGGCCGGGTTAGCCCGGTCCACGTTCTTCTACCACCAAGCCAAACTCAATGGCCCCGATCCACGGGCGTCCCTGAAGGCCGCTGTCACTGACATTTTTACGAAGAACCACGGCCGGTACGGGCATCGCCGGATCCATATTGAACTGTTGAAGCAAGGATGGACGGTCGCTAAGAAGACGGTTCTGAAGCTGATGCGTTCCCTCCGGCTGGTCTGCAAGGTCCGAAGCAGGAAGCGATACAACTCCTACCAGGGCGAGCAAGGCATCGTGGCCCCGAACCTGCTGAAACGCCAGTTCGACGCGGACGCCCCAAACCAGAAGTGGGTGACCGATGTGACCGAGTTCAGCGTCGGCGACAGGAAGCTCTACCTCTCACCGATCATGGACCTGTTCGACCGGCAGATCATCTCCTACGCCATTGGGACCTCGCCCAACCTGGAACTGACCAACTCCTCATTGCGCGGCGCCTTGGCCACGCTGGAGAACGGGCAGAAACCCCTCGTCCACTCAGACCAAGGGTTCCAGTATCAGCACAACTCCTGGCGCACACTCCTGGAGAACGCCGGCGCCGTCCAATCGATGTCACGCAAAGCCAACTGCTACGACAACGCCGTCATGGAGAACTTCTTCGGACACCTGAAGGAAGAGCTCTTCCACCGCGTCCGGTTCCTCAACACCGACGCACTCGCATCAGCGCTGCACGCATACATCAGCTGGTACAACACCGAAAGAATTTCCACCAAGCTCAAGGGCTTGAGCCCGGTACAGTACCGTGCTCAGATGCTTGCGGCTTAGGTCCCAATTAGAAGCACAGCTGGACTAGGGTCCCCCCATTAGACCGCAGCCAAACGCGCCCTTGCCTGTCTGCACGACGATAAAAACTCTGGCTTCGGCAGAAGGCTCCTGAGCAAATATCTCGCCCCCTCCGGCTGTCCTGCCTTGAGAGGTTAGGGCGGATACATCGTGTTCGGCGGGCTGTGGGTTGGGACCACAGTTATATTCGCGGTCGGCAAACTGCACTCTGGACGGAACTTCCTTGGGCGACAGGACCCAGTCCGATGTCTGTTGATGGACGTTCCATAGCCGGACGCCGGCAAAAATGCCCGCCAGCACCAACACGGAAACCATCAAAGACAAAGCGATTCGCGTCCCCCGGCTCATGGACCAAACGATCCACGAATACGGCATGAAGGTCAATGAACGGGCTAAACCCAGGTGCAGCTCTCGTACCCCTTCGCTTGGCAGGTGGTACAAACACGCAGAAGTCCCCGTCCCACTTGGGACGGGGACTTCTGCGAACAGCCGATAGCTGGCCGCTAAAGTGGATACATCGCATTTGCGAGTCCAACTTTCGGGGACCAGTTCAAAGCGGGGGCCCGTTGTGCTTTAACGCGACAGCTGGCTGGCAGCTGCCCGACAACGCACGGGGCGTTGCGGTCAGCCGGGCCTACAGGTCGACGACGGCGAGGACCGTCCCTTCGCCGTCAGAGGTCAGTGCCGCCCCGGCTGCCGCGAGCAGCCGCTGGGCGCGGTGGTTCCCAGCCAGGGTACGCGCGGTGACGCGCCTCAGGCCGGCCCGGCGGGCCTCCGCCAGGACCAGGTCCAGGGCGGCGGTGCCGATCCCGCGCGAACGGAAGCTCCGGCCAAGCCAGATCCCGGTTTCCGCGGAAGGCACGTCGGCACCAGCGTTCCGTTTGAGGCGCACGGAGCCGGCAATCCGGCTGCCGCTGAAGACGGCCCAGGACTTTTCCGCTGCGGGGCCTCCCAACCCGGCGGCCGCAGCGTGATGGTAGCTGTAGAACCAGGCAGTGCGCTCCAGGTTCCAGCCGGGGCCGCCCAGTGGGGGAGCGACTTCATCCGGGGAGGCGTCGCGCTTGGCCAGCTGGAGCAGCTGGTCCGCTACGGCTTCATCGACGTCCACCAGGGTCACTTCAGGTGATGGCTTCATCCACCCATTCCGTTTCACCGGGCGTGAGCGTGGCAGACCCTGCAGTCAGCTGCAGGACGCGGTCAGTTGCGGCAGCTATGGCGGCTGCGTGGTCCGGCACGGCAATCCGCAGCACCGTGTGCCGGTCCTGGTAGCTGGTCTCCGCCATGACGGCGCCGGTGGCACGCAGGTCGTTCTCCAGCCGCCCTGCGGCGGCGTGCGGTACCGCCGTGGAACAGATCCGCAGCCTGCTGCGGCGGACCAGGGGCGCCAGGTCCAGGGCTGCCGAAACCGACTCGGAGTAGGCCCGGACCAGCCCACCGGCGCCGAGCAGGACGCCGCCGAAATAACGCACGACGACGGCACTGGTGTCACTGAGGTCGGTCACCCCGGGTGCGGTCTCCCTCTTCAGCAGGGCTTCGAGCATGGGGATGCCTGCAGTCCCGGCAGGTTCGCCGTCGTCGCTGGAGCGCTGGATGGTGCGGTCCGGCCCAAGGACAAACGCCGAGCAATGGTGGCGCGCGTCGTGGAATTCCCGGCGGAGGTCCGCCACCAGGTCACGGGCCGCAGCCTCCGTGCCGGCCCTCCGCAGGACCGTGATGAACCGGGAGCGCTTGATCTCGAGTTCGTGCCGGAAGTCCCGGCCGGCCGCCAGCGTGGTGTAGGTGCCTGACCGGCTGTCTTGCTCTTGCATCCGCCCCAGTCTAGGCCCACCCGCCGGCGGCCTCACCTCCCTGCTTCCAGGCGGCGGACCTGCGGCCGGGGACTAGTAGGCTGGCGGGGTGCTGAAAATCGGGCTGACGGGCGGGATCGCTTCAGGGAAATCGGTGGTGGCCGCGCGGCTGAAGGAACGTGGCGCCGTGCTGGTGGACGCAGATGCGCTGGCACGGGAGGTGGTTGAGCCCGGCACCGAGGGCCTCGAGCGGATTGTGGGGGAGTTCGGCGCGGACATGCTCGACGGCGCCGGGCGGCTGGACCGCGCACGGCTCGGCGGGGCGGTGTTCGGCAACCAGGAGCGTCTGGCTGCGCTGAACGCCATCGTCCACCCCCTGGTACGCGCCCGCGCCGCCGCCATCACGGCAGCGGCGCAGGAAGACGCCATTGTGGTCCAGGACATCCCCCTTCTGGTGGAGACGGGGCAGGGGGCCGCCTTCCACCTGGTGCTGGTGGTGGACGCCCCGGACGAGGTGCGGATGCAACGCATGCAGGAGCAGCGCGGCATGACCGCCGAAGCGGCGCGCGCGCGGATGGCCGCCCAGGCCACCCGGGAGGCACGGCTGGCCGCTGCCGACGTCGTCCTGGACAACTCCGGCACCATCTTGCACCTGCTTGAGCAGGTAGACAGGCTCTGGGACCGGCGGCTGGTGCCGTTTGCGCGCAACCTGGCGGCCGGGACCCGCGCACCGCGGAAGGGGGGACCGGTGCTGGAGCCGCACCGGAAGGAATGGGCACGGCAGGCGGCCCGGATCGCGGCCCGGCTGGAAGCGGCTGCGCCCGGCCTCATCCTGGCCGTGGACCACATCGGCTCCACCTCCGTTCCCGGCCTGGCCGCCAAGGACGTCATCGACCTGCAAGTGGCGGTGCCGGACCTGGAAACCGCGGACAGGATCGCGCCGCTCCTGGCGGCTGCCGGCTTCCCGGCAGTACGGGGAGCCGAATCGGACACCCCGAAGCCCAACGCCCCTGATCATGCCGAATGGCAGAAGCGGTTCCACGCCAACGCGGACCCGTGCCGGGCCGTGAACGTCCATGTCCGGGCCGCCGGCTCGGCCGGGTGGCGTTACGCGCTGATGTTCCGCGACTGGCTGCGGACTGACCCCTCCGCGGTCCGGCTTTACGAAGCGCACAAGGCGGACCTGGCAGGACGCTTCGCGGACTCCGCCACCACCAGGGCCTACGCGGACGCCAAGGAGCCCTGGTTCACCGACGTTGCCTGGCCGCGCATGTCCGCCTGGGCCGAGGCAACAGGGTGGGTGCCGCCGTCGTACGCGTCCTGAGGCAGGTCCTTGGACGGGCGGCTGTTCGCCTGTAACGGACGGGACCGCCCAGTGTCGGTGCCCGGTTGTAGATTAGATCCATGAGCCTTGCGCAGGAGATCAACCGTGTTGTAGCGCCCTTTGAGGTCATCAGCGAATTCAAGCCCGCGGGCGACCAGCCGGCGGCCATCGCGGAGCTGACGGAGCGGATCAACAACGGCGAGAAGGACGTGGTGCTGCTCGGTGCCACGGGTACCGGTAAGAGCGCCACCACTGCCTGGCTCATCGAACAGGTGCAGCGCCCCACCCTGGTAATGGTGCAGAACAAGACCCTCGCCGCCCAGCTGGCCAACGAGTTCCGCGAACTCCTGCCCAATAACGCGGTGGAATACTTCGTTTCCTATTACGACTACTACCAGCCCGAAGCCTACGTCCCGCAGACGGACACGTTCATCGAAAAGGACTCCTCCATCAATGAGGAAGTCGAACGGCTGCGCCACTCCGCCACCAATGCCCTCCTGACCCGCCGTGACGTCATCGTGGTGGCCACCGTGTCCTGCATCTACGGTCTGGGAACACCGGAGGAATACATCGCAGGGATGGTCACGCTGCGCAGGGGCCAGGAGATGAACCGGGATGCCCTGCTGCGCAAGTTCGTGTCCATGCAGTATGCCCGGAACGACATGGACTTCCACCGCGGCACGTTCCGGGTACGGGGCGACACGGTCGAGATCATCCCCATGTACGAGGAACTGGCGCTGCGGATCGAGTTCTTCGGGGATGAAGTGGAAAACATCTACACCCTCCATCCGGTGACGGGCGATGTCATCCGGGAGGAGACGGAGATGTACGTCTTCCCCGCGTCGCACTACGTGGCCGGGCCGGAGCGGATGAGCCGCGCCATCAAGACCATCGAGGCCGAGCTCGCGGAGCGGCTGGCGGTCCTGGAGGGCCAGAACAAGCTGGTGGAGGCACAGCGCCTCCGCATGCGGACCACCTACGACCTCGAAATGATGCAGCAGATGGGCTTCTGCAACGGCATCGAGAACTACTCGCGGCACATCGACGGCCGCCCCGGCGGATCTGCGCCGCACTGCCTGCTGGACTACTTCCCGGACGACTTCCTGCTGGTGGTGGATGAATCCCACGTGACCATCCCGCAGATCGGTGCCATGTACGAAGGCGACATGTCCCGGAAGCGGACCCTGGTGGACCACGGCTTCCGGCTGCCCTCCGCCATGGACAACCGGCCCCTCAAGTGGGATGAGTTCCTGGAACGGATCGGCCAGACCGTCTACCTTTCCGCCACCCCCGGCAAGTACGAACTTGGCAAGGCCGACGGCTTCGTCCAGCAGATCATCCGCCCCACCGGGCTGATCGACCCCGAAGTGATCGTCAAACCAACCAAGGGCCAGATCGATGACCTGCTGGGCGAGATCCGCACCCGGGTGGAGAAGGATGAGCGGGTCCTGGTCACTACGCTTACCAAGCGCATGGCCGAAGACCTGACGGACTACCTCCTGGGGCACGGCATCAGGGTGGAGTACCTCCACTCCGACGTTGACACGCTGCGGCGCGTTGAACTCCTGCGGGAGCTGCGCCTCGGCAGCTTCGACGTCCTGGTGGGCATCAACCTGCTCCGTGAAGGACTGGACCTGCCGGAGGTCTCCCTGGTAAGTATCCTGGACGCAGACAAGGAAGGCTTCCTGCGCTCCTCAACGTCGCTCATCCAGACCATAGGCCGTGCCGCCCGCAACGTGTCGGGCCAGGTGCACATGTACGCGGACCGGATCACTGACTCCATGGCCAACGCCATCGACGAAACCAACCGGCGGCGCGCCATCCAGGTGGCCTACAACAAGGAACACGGCGTTGACCCGCAACCGCTGCGCAAGAAGATCGCGGACATCACGGACCAGCTGGCCCGCGAGGACGCCGACACCCAGGAACTGCTGAACAACAACCGGCTGGCCAAGGGTGCCAAGCGCAGCAAGTCGGGCGCCAAGGGCGCAGCGCAGGTGCGTGCGGACGGGCTGGCCGCTGCACCGGCCGAGGACCTGGTGGGCCTGATCGAGCAGCTGACGGAACAGATGCACGGCGCTGCGGCTGAACTGCAGTTCGAGGTGGCGGCCCGCATCCGCGACGAAGTCAGCGACCTGAAGAAGGAGCTGCGGCAGATGCAGGCGGCCGGCCACGCCTAGGCGCTGCTTTTCCAGGCAGCCGCAGCCATGACCGGAAACGGCGGGCACCCACCCCGGGTGCCCGCCGTCGCGCTTTCTCTGCTGTGGTGCTGTTGCCTTACTTCCTGGCGGAGTCGATCATTCCCTTAGCTTCCTGCATCAGGCCCTTCGCAGCATCCGAAGGGGATTTCCGGTCGAACAGGACATCAGTGCTGTACCGCTGGATAAGCGCCTGGACGCCGGAGGAACCGGTGGGAGGTACCGGCGGACCGCTCTTCAGGTCCGGCTTGATGTCCTTCAGGAACGCGGCAGCGGCCTTGTCCGCAGGGGTCAGCAGCGGGTCGATCGCCGTCTGGACCTCGGAGTTGGTGGGGAAGCCGCGTTCAGTCAGGATGGTCTTGGCCGCATCCAGGTTGTTGAGCATGTAGTTGACCACTTCTGCGGCTTCCTTGGGGTGCTTGCTGCGCGAGGAAACTGACCAGAACATGGACGGTTTGTAGGACATGCCGTTGTCTTTGGCGCTGCCGGTGGAGCTGGGTGCCCGCAGGATCTTCACCTCGGTCTTCAGTGCGGACTGGAGCGCATTCACCTGGTTGGTCCACCACCACGACATGGCCGTCTTGCCGGTGGCGAACAGGGTTTGTTCCACGGGGGCGCTGATGTCCTCGGTGGCAATGTTGGCCGGTGGGGCGGCGCCCTTGTTACGCAGGTTCAACACGTTCTGGAAGAAGGACGCTGCCGTGCCCTCGTCAAAGCCGAGGCCGCCATCCGCCGAGTACAGCGACTCGCCGTGCTGCATGGCCCAGGTGTTCAGGTCGGAGTCGGTCAGGGAGTAGGAGCTGCCGTAGTTGGTCTGGCCGGCCTTGCCCGCAGCCGCCGCGATCTGGGCGGCGGTCCGGGCGTAGTCGTCCCAGGTCCAGGTTTTGTCATCCGGGATGGGAACCCCGTAGTCCTGGAACATCTTGGTGTTGATCATCACGGCCTTGGCGTTCTGCCCGGTGCTCAGGCCGTACTGCTTGCCGCTCACCTGGCCGGACTTCAGGGCGTCCTGGTCAATCTTGGACGTGTCGACGTTGCCCTGCTTGGACAGGTCCAGCAGCGCGCCCCGGCCGCCGTACTCGGCGATGTACGCCTGGTCCATCTGGATCACGTCCGGTGAATCGTTGGCGGCCGTGGTGGTGGCCAGCTTGTCCCAGTAACTGCTCCACACCCCGGGCTCAGCCTTGACGGTGATGTTGGGATGCGAAGCCTGGAATGCATCGATCACCTGCTGCGTCTGCTTGTTCCGCAGGTCGTTGCCCCACCAGGTGAAGCGGATGGTGACGTTTCCGCCGTCGCCCGACGATGAAGAGGGGGAGGACGAACAGCCGCTGGCCAGCATGGCCAGCGCGGCGGCGGTGGCAAGGGCCTTGGCCACCACGCCAGTGCGATGAGGAGTCTTCATTGACCAACCTTGCTTTTCTGGGAATGACGCCGGGACGCCGGGTCGAAGCGAGAAACCGCTTTCTCGCCTGGACGTGATTATTGCAAGCGTGCCGGCGGCCGTCAACGGTTTGGGGGAAAACGTTATCCAGCGACGTGCGCCCGCGTCCCGGGGCGCGCCGGTCAGCCCCCTGGGGTACAGTTAATGGCACGTAGGGGAGTATCCCAAGCGCTACGATCGTCAACACGCAGGGCACAGTTGCCCTGCCGGGCGTAGCGGGCCGCCGCATCAGCACCAAGTGCACAGGCAGGCCGGAGAGACTTACACCATTTTTGTGTACCCTGCGAAAGGCTTCCCTGTGCTTGATTTGCCTGTTTGGTTCGAGGTCGGCTCATTTGTCGTCCTTGGCCTGATTCTCCTGATCGATCTCCTCCTGGTGGTCCGGCGGCCGCACGAGCCGTCCATGAAGGAAGCCGGTCTGTGGGTAGCCTTCTATGTCAGCCTCGCCCTGGCCTTTGCCGGTGCCATGTTCGCTTTCACGGGTGCCGAGTTCGGCAGCCAGTTCGTGGCCGGCTGGGTCACCGAATACAGCCTCAGCATCGACAACCTGTTCGTGTTCATCATCATCATGGCCAGGTTCTCCGTGCCCCGGAAGTACCAGCAGGAAGTGCTGATGGTGGGCATCATCATCGCGCTGGTCCTGCGAGGCATCTTCATCATGCTGGGCGCCATCGTCATCGAACAGTTCAGCTGGGTGTTCTACATCTTTGGCGCATTCCTGCTGTGGACGGCCTGGAAGCAGGCCCAGGACGAGGGCGAAGAGGAAGAAGACCGGGAAAACCCGCTGATTGCCAGGATCCGCAAGGTCATCCCCATGTCCGAGAAGTTCGACGGGGGCAAGCTGCGGACCACGGTGAACGGCAAGAAGGTGTTCACCCCCATGGTGATCGTCTTCATCACCATCGGCCTCACGGACCTGCTGTTCGCGGTTGACTCCATTCCCGCCATCTTCGGCCTGACCCAGAGCCCTTTCATTGTCTTCACGGCCAACCTTTTCGCCCTCATGGGACTGCGGCAGCTGTACTTCCTGCTCGGTGGCCTGATGAACCGGCTCATCTACCTGAAGCACGCACTGTCCTTCATCCTCGCGTTCATCGGCGTCAAGCTGGTCCTGCACGCCATGCACGTGAACGAGCTGCCCTTCATCAACGGTGGACACCACATCGAATGGGCGCCGGAGATTCCCACGTTCGTCTCCCTTGCCGTCATTGTGGGCACCATCATCATCGCCGTGGTCGCCAGCCTGGTCAGCTCCAAGGCGCAGGCTGCCAAGATGGATCCCCGGCTTGAGGAAGACGTTCGCAGGAGCCACAGCGACGTCGACTAGGCGCCCCCGCCCGCTCAAATCCGCCGGATCCCGGCCGCACGCGCGGCCGGGATCCGGCATTTAACCCTTCCTGAGGCAGCGGGCAAAAACCCCTGTGGCGTGCGCCGCGCCGGGACTATGCTCTGAACATGGCCCGCACACTTGTGATGGAGCAGGACGTGCGCCACGTGCAGCGGCGCACTGTTGTGCTCTTGAGCGTGGCCCAGGTATTCAGTGGACTTGGGACGGGATCAACCGTCTCCATAGGCTCAATCCTGGCCGTGGAACTCTCCGGTTCCAGCGCCTGGGCGGGTGCCGTTGCCACGGTGATGACCCTCGGGGCCGCGGCCGCGGCACTGCCGCTGGCATCGCTGGCGGAACGGCGCGGACGCCGGGCCGGGCAGGTGGCCGGTCTCTCGGCCGCTTTGGCAGGCGCCGTGCTGATGGTGCTGGCCGTTGTCTCCGGACTCTTCGTCCTGCTGCTGCTTGGATCGGCAGGCATAGGGGTGGGCACGGCCGCGAGCCTGCAGGCAAGGTTTGCCGCCGTCGATCTCGCTCCTGCCGAACACCGCGGGCGGGCGCTGTCCACCGTGGTCTGGGCCGTGACTGTCGGCGCCGTTGCCGGACCCAACCTGATCCAGCCGGGCACAGCCGTGGGGGCAGCATTGGGCCTGCCTCCGGTTGCTGGTCCTTTTGTGATTTCCGGGGCCGGGCTCCTCATTGCCACTGTAATCCTGTTCGCAGGCCTTCGCCCCGACCCCTTGCTGCTGGCACGCCAACGTGCGGCCGCCGGCCCTGGTGGAGCCGTTCCGCCGTCAGCGGCAGCGCGAACCGGGGTCGCTGCCGCCGCCCCCTCGCAAGCCCCTCCCATGGACGCCCCACCCACTGTCTCCGCGGCCGCCGCAGCTGCCTCCCCGGGTTCGCTCAGCCGGGGGCTTCGTGCCATCCGTGGATCGCGGACAGCACTGCTGGCGGTGACGGGCGTCGTGGCAGCCCACGCGGTGATGGTCGGCGTGATGTCGATGACGCCGCTGCACCTCCAGCACCTCGTGGAGGGACCCGGTCCGCACGCCGGGCACGTTGCCGAGGGGGACGTGCTGGTCATCATAGGCTTCACCATCTCACTTCACATCGCCGGGATGTTTGCGCTCTCCCCGGTCATGGGCTGGCTGACCGACAGGGCGGGCAGGATGGAGACCATCATGATCGGCTTCACGCTGCTGATCGCGGCGGTGGCCGTTGCCGGGTTCGGCCAGTCCTCAACCGCCGCGGTGGCCACCGGGCTGGTCCTGCTGGGCATGGGCTGGTCTGCGGCCACGATTTCCGGCTCCACGCTCCTGGCGGAAAGCGTGGGGCAGGAAGCCCGGGTGGCGGTCCAGGGTGTCTCCGACATGCTGATGGGGGCCGCGGGGGCTCTGGGCGGCGCGGTGTCGGGACTTGTCCTGGGTGTTGCCGGCTACCTGGGCCTGAACCTTCTGGGCGGGACCATCGGGGCGGCCGTCCTGGCCGCAGCGGTGGCCACGCGCCTGTCACACCGCCGGTCAGCGGCCGCCTGACCGCACCATGCCCAGCAAGCGGGCAAAAATCCGCTCACCGTCGTCGGCGATTCCGTCGTGATGGAAGTCCGCCGTCTCCCAGACCTGCAGCCCGCGCACCGCAGCGGCGGTCCGCAGCGAAAGCTCCCGGTCCACGTAGATGTCGTCCGAGTAGACTGCCGCAGCCACGGGAACAGTATTGCGGGCCAGTACCCGCGCGTCGTACAGCGGCTTCCAGTCCTGTTTGCCGGCCAGCAGTTCCGCCACTTCCCGCAGTGGCCGGAGGGCAGGGTCCTGCTCGAAGTACCACGGATACACCATCTCCCCGGTGAGCAGCAGCGGGTCGGCATCCGGCCGGAACCAGGGGTTTTCGCCGAGCATCCGCCACGCTGACCAATCGGTGGCCTGGCCCTGGCCATAGATGGATTCGTGCATCAGCGCGTACAGCGGGTTGGACCGGCGGGAGATGACGCCTTGGAGCTGCTCCAGGAACGCGTCGGACAGGCGCGGTCCGGCCGCCGTGTCCACAAAGGCGTCCTCGAGCAGGTAGTGGAGGCTGTCCACGCGCGTGTTGCCGCCCAGGAACGCCCCCGCCATCTGGAACCGCTCCACGGTGAGGGGGCCGCCGTCGGGCAGGAACTCCGGCGTGGAGCGCAGGTGGCGGGCAATCCGCTTCACAACGTTCCTGTCCTCGGGATACCAGCGGAAGTACTCGTCATTGCGGGCCGCAACCCGCTGGTACGTGGCCCGGTACACGTCGTCCGCGGAACCGGTGAGCGGGGCAAGGCCGCCGGTTACCAGCACCTCGCGCAGGCCCGCAGGTGCGAAGGACAGGTAGGTAAGCGCGCAGAAGCCCCCGTAGCTCTGGCCGTAAATCGTCCAGGGCGGTGATTCCAGGGCGTGGCGGATCAACTCCGCGTCCGCCACGATCGAGTCCGCCCTGAAGTGCTCCAGGTAGGCCGCCTGCTCCGCCGCGCTTCCGCGGCCGGGCAGGGTGTTCCGGTCAATGGGCGAGGAGAGGCCCGTGCCGCGCTGGTCAAGCATCAGGATGCGGAAGTCCTGCGCCGCGGCTTTGCTCCAGCCACCCAGGGAACCCCACCTGTTGCCGCGGCCGCCCGGGCCGCCCTGCAGGAAGAGGAGCCACGGCAGCCGCGCGGCGGCTTCTTCGCTGTGCGCAGCAGACACGTACTCCCGGGCGAAAACCGTGATGGTTTCGCCGCGAGGCTGGCCGCCGGCCACGGCATGATCCTCCGAAGCAAAATGGTCCAGCGGGACTGTGAAGTAGTGCTCCACCGTGCGCATGCCACGGAATTCATGCCGGGCCTTGACGTCATGCCCGACGGCGGTCGCCTGGACCCGGCGCGCGTCAGCCACGGGCAGAAGCGGGAAGGGAGTCGCGGGACGTGGCCCGGCCGAACCGGTCCAGTGATTCGCCGGTCAGCCTGAAGGTGGACCAGCCGTCCATGGGGCGCGCACCCAGGCGGCGGTAAAAGTTGATGGAGGGCTCGTTCCAGTCCAACACGCGACATTCCACCCGTGCGTAGCCATTCTCGACCGCGATCGCCGCAAGGTGCTGCAGCAGCGCCTTGCCGTGGCCTTCGCCCCGGGCTTCAGGGCTGACGTAAAGGTCCTCCAGGTAGATCCCGTGAACGCCCTCCCAGGTGGAGTAGTTCAGGAACCACAGCGCGAAGCCCTGCACCTCGCCCGCCGCGTTTTCGGCCATGGCCGCGAATACGCGGGGGTTGTCGCCGAAGAGCACCTGTTCCAGGCGCTCGGGCGTGTTCCGGACGGCGTCGGGTTCCTTCTCGTAATGGGCCAGTTCATGGATCATTCGGAGGATGGCGGGCACGTCGTGGCGGGTTGCGGGGCGGATTGCACTCATTCTCCGAGCTTACCGCCGGCGCCGGGACGGCTGCCCCGGCCAGGTCGGTGTCAGAGCCGGTTAACCTCCGTCACCTTGACCACCGCTGTCCCGGTGGCATTCGAGCCCGCAAGATCCACCTCGGCGGAGATCCCCCAGTCGTGGTTGCCCGCCGGGTCATCGAAGATCTGGCGCACCTTCCACGTTCCGGGTTCCTCGGTGATCATGAGCAGGCCCGGACCGCGGGCGTCGGGCCCGGTCCCGATGTCATCGTGTTCGTCGAAGTAGTCGTCCAGCGCGTCTTCCCAGCGTTCGGCACCCCACCCGGAACCGCCGTCGAGCTCGCCCAACGCCGTGGCGTCCTCGTCAGCGAACAGTTCCACCCGCCGGAACATCTCGTTGCGCACCATCACCCGGAAAGCGCGGATGTTGGAGGTGAGCGACGGCGGCGGGGGAGGCGGCGCGTCATGCGGCGTCGGCGCCGCCCCGGAGGCCAGCTCCTCCCATTCGTCCAGGAGGCTGGAGTCCACCTGCCGCACCAGCTCACCCAGCCAGGCGGTCAGGTCTTCCAGGTCCTCGCGAAGCATGTCCTGCGGAACAGTCTGGCGCAACGCCTTGAAGGCATCGGCAAGGTACCGCAGCACGATTCCTTCGGACCGGGCCAGGCCGTAGAACTGGACGAATTCGCCAAAGTTCATCGCCCGCTGGTACATGTCGCGCACTACCGACTTGGGTGCAAGCTCAAAGTCGCCCACCCACGGCGCGGCCTTCCGGTAGACCTCGAACGCCTCGCCCAGGATCTCCGCGAGCGGTTGGGGGTAGGTGACCTCGTCCAGCATGGCCATCCGCTGGTCGTAGTCGATGCCCTCAGCCTTCATGGCGGCCACCGCTTCGCCGCGCGCCTTCTTCTGCTGCGCCGACAGTATCTGCCGCGGTTTCTCCAGGGTCGCCTCGATCACGGACACCACGTCCAGGGCGTACGACGGCGACTCCGGGTCAAGGAGCTCCAGTGCGGCAAGCGCAAAGGGGGAGAGCGGCTGGTTCAGCGCGAAGTTCGGCTGCAGATGGACGGTCAGCCGGACGGAACGGCCATCGGGGCCTTGCTCCTCCGGCGGGATGCGTTCGATCACTTCGGCGGCCAGCAGTTCCCGGTAAATGCCCAGGGCCTTCTTCATCAGCCGCAGCTGGGAAGCGCGCGGCTCGTGGTTTTCGGTGAGCAGCCGCCGGGCCGCCGCGAACGGGTCGCCGGGCCGCTCCATCAGGTTCATCAACATGGCGTGCGTTACCGTGAAGCTGGACGTCAGCGGGTCCGGTACCGATTCCACCAACCGCTTGAACGTGGGCTCACCCCAGGAGACGAAGCCCTCGGGCGGCTTTTTCTTCACCACCTGGCGCAGCTTCTTCTGGTCATCGCCGAACTTGGCGGTGGCCTTGGCCATCGCCTTGACGTTCTCAGTCACGTGCTCGGGTGCCTGCACCACCACTGTCCCGGCGGTGTCGTAGCCCGCACGGCCTGCCCTGCCCGCAATCTGGTGGAACTCACGCGGGTTGAGCAGCCGGGTGCGGACGCCGTCGTACTTGCTCAAAGCCGTGAGCAGCACCGTCCGGATGGGGACGTTGATGCCCACGCCCAGGGTGTCCGTGCCGCAAATGACCTTCAGCAGCCCCGCCTGCGCCAGCTGCTCCACCAGCCGCCGGTACTTGGGCAGCATCCCGGCGTGGTGCACACCGATCCCATGGCGGACCAGGCGGTTCAGCGTCTTCCCAAAGCCCGCGGCAAACCGGAAGTTGGCGATCAGCTCCGCGATTTTGTCCTTTTCCTCCCGGGTGCACACGTTGATGCTCATCAGGTTCTGGGCACGGTCGATCGCTTCGAGCTGGCTGAAGTGCACCACATAGACGGGCACCTGCCGGGTGGACAACAACTCCTCCAGCGTCTCGTGGACGGGTGTCTGGTGGTAGTAGTAGTGCAGCGGAATGGGCCGTTCGGCGGAACTGACGGTGGTGGTCGCACGTCCGGTCAGCGCCGTGAGCCCCTCCTCGAACCGGGTGACATCGCCCAGGGTGGCGGACATCAGCAGGAACTGGGCCTGCGGAAGCTCCAGGAGGGGGACCTGCCAGGCCCAGCCGCGCTGCGGGTCGGAGTAGAAGTGGAACTCGTCCATGATCACCGCACCGAGTTCGGCTGCGGCGCCTTCCCGGAGCGCGATGTTGGCCAGGATCTCGGCGGTGCAGCAGATGATGGGAGCATCCTGGTTCACCCCGGAGTCGCCGGTGATCATGCCCACGTTCTCTGCTCCGAAGATGTCGCAGAGCGCGAAGAATTTCTCGGACACCAGGGCTTTGATCGGTGCCGTGTAATAGCTTCGGCGGCCCTGGGCCATGGCCTGGAAGTGCGCCGCAATGGCCACCAGGGACTTCCCTGAGCCGGTGGGCGTGGCCAGGATGACGTTCGCCCCGGTTGCCAGCTCCATGATGGCCTCGTCCTGTGCCGGGTACAGCGACAGGCCCCGGCTTTCCGTCCACTCCACGAACCGGGTGTAAAGGGCGTCGGGGTCGACGGCGGCGGATGGGGCGGGGGCGGGCAGATCGATCAGCTGGTCAACGAGTTTCATTGACTTCAACCTTAGTGCCACGTTGCGGCCGGATCCGGAGTCCCTGGCGGGTTAGGCTACGCCTTGCCCGTGTGCGCGTCAGAAGCTGGAGAGATTCATGAAGTGGGACCCCGCCAAGTATGTCCAGTTCGGCGACTACCGGAACCGGCCGTTCTTCGATCTCACGGCCCGGATCCATGCCGACCGGCCCAAGCACGTGGTCGACCTGGGCTGCGGGCCAGGGAACCTGACGGCAACCCTGGCTGACCGCTGGCCGGGCGCCCGGGTCCTGGGCCTGGATTCCTCCGCGGACATGCTGGCAAAGGCGTCGGCACTGGCGGAGGAGAAGCCCTCCCTTCGCTTTGAGCAGGCCGGCATCGAGGGCTGGATGCCCAGTCCGGAGACGGACGTTGTGGTCAGCAACGCCGCCCTGCAGTGGGTTCCGGGCCACCAGGACATGATGCGCAAGTGGCTGGAAGTGCTCCGGCCGGGGGCCTGGTTCGCCCTGCAGGTACCCGGAAATTTCAACGCCCCCTCGCACTCCCTGATGCGGAACCTCGCGGGGTCGGACCGCTGGGCTGCAAAGCTGGACGGTGTGCTGCGGGGCGGGGAGGCAGTGGGGGAGCCGGAGGAATACCTGCGGATCCTGCTCGACGCCGGCTGCGCGGCGGATGCGTGGGAAACCACCTACCTGCAGGTCCTGCCGGGGCCGGACCCCGTGCTGGAATGGGTCCGGGGCACGGCACTGCGGCCTGTGATGGCCGCCCTGGGCGAGGAGGACGCCAGGAGCTTCGAGACCGAGTACGCGGCCTCTTTGCGGGACGCCTACCCCCGCGGGGTCCACGGCACCGTTTTGCCTTTCCGCCGCATCTTCGCAGTGGGCCGCAAGGCCGGCTAACCGGTACCCGGCCAACGGGTTTTCCACGCCCGTCACAGGCTGTGACAGCAGTGAAAAGTGATCTGGCTTACAATGGCGACTGTGGTTTAGGGGTCAAGCCGCTGGCCCCCTCTTCGGCCCATGCATTTACAGGGGGTATTTTGCTGGTCGGACTCGTGAAGCGGCAGCTTGCCGGTCAATACGCGTATGTATGGGCGATCGTTTTCCTTCAGCTGATCCAGGCGGCGGCAAACCTGCTGCTGCCCACCGTGAACGCCGCCATTATCGATGACGGGATTGTCGCAGGGGAGCCGGGGGTGGTCTCGCGCCTTGGCGTGCTCATGGCCGTCATTGCCGTGGTGCAGGCAGCGTCCGCCATTGCTGCCGGCTACCTTGGGGCGGTGGTGGCCATGAGGATCGGGCACCGCCTGCGGGCCGAGGTTTTCACCCGGATCCAGTCCCTGTCCTCCCAGGACGTGGCCCTGTTCGGAACACAGAGCCTGACCATCCGCGCCACCAACGATGTCCAGCAGATCCAGGCCTTCGCGGTGCTTGTCTTCACCATGCTCTTTGCCGGGCCCGCCATGGGCGTAGGCGGCATCGTCCTGGCCGTGCAGCAGGATGTTGCGCTGTCCCTGGTGGTGATCGTCATCGTGCCCCTGCTCCTGCTGATCATGTACCTGATTGTCAGGCGGCTGATTCCGCTCTACCGTGAGGGCCAGGACCTGCTGGACCGGTCCGGCGGGATTCTTCGCGAGCAGATCATCGGGGTGGATGTCATCCGCGCCTTTGTCCGCCAGGGCCATGAGGTCCGGCGGTTTGCGGAAACCAACGCCGGCCTCACCGCCAACAACCTGCAGTCCGCGCTCCTGGTGGCGGGGATGCTGCCCATCATCATGCTGGTGGTCAATACCAGCTCGGTTGCGGTGGTGTGGTTCGGCGGGCACCGGATCCAGGCAGGCCAGATGAACCTTGGGGCGCTCACGGCGTTCATCGCCTACATCATGCAGATACTGCTGGCGATCATGATGTCCATGTACGTGCTCATGACGGCGCCGCGGGCGGCAGTCTGCGCGGAACGCATCCAGGCGGTCCTTGACACCGAGCCGTCCGTCGGCGATCCGGGCAATCACACTGCGGCCAGTGACCGAGCGGCCAGCGACAAGGCAGCCAGTGACAAGGCAGCCGCGCCTCCGCCGCCCGGCGCCGTGCTGCCGGGGCGGCAGGCAACGCTGGCGTTCCACGATGTTGCCTTCTCTTATCCGGGAGCAGAAGCGCCCGTGCTCGCGGACATCAGTTTCACGGCAGCTCCCGGTACCACCACAGCAATCGTGGGCTCCACCGGAAGCGGCAAGACCACGCTGCTGAACCTGATCCCGCGTTTCCTGGACCCCACCCACGGCCGCATCACCCTTGCCGGCCACGACATCCGCCACCTGCCCCTGGACCAACTCCGCGCTGCCATGGCTATCGTGCCCCAGCACTCCCACCTTTTTACGGGAACCATCGCAGACAACCTGCGGATGGCGGACCCCGACGCCACGGACCAGGAACTGTGGGCTGTCCTGGAGGCTGCCCAGACCATGCGTTTCATGCGCGACCTCCCGCTTGGACTTGCCACCCCCGTCGGCCAGGGCGGCGCCAGCCTGTCGGGCGGCCAGCGGCAAAGGCTCTGCATCGCCAGGGCCCTCCTGCGCAAAGCGCCCCTCTACCTCTTTGACGACAGCTTCTCCGCGCTGGACTATGACACCGACACCAGGCTGCGGCGCGCACTTGACCAGGCGCTCGCCGCCGCAACGGTCATCATCGTGGCCGAGCGCATTTCCGCGGTCGAAGACGCGGATCTCATCCTGGTGCTCGACGACGGCCGGCTGGTTGCGCAGGGAACGCACAGGGAGCTGCTGGAAACGTCCGCCACCTACCGGGAAATCGCAGAATCCCAGCTCGCGCTGGACGGCACGCTGTGACGGCGGTGGAGGAATCCGCGGAAACGGCGCACAGGTTCTGGCCGACCGCCCGCAGGCTCCTTGGCCTGCTGCGCCCGTTCCGGCTGCAGATGCTGGGGGCCGTGGCGGCAACGTGCGCCTTCGCAGGGGTCAACGTTGCCGCCCCCAAGTATCTGGGCGACGCCACGGACATGGTGGTGCAGGGCATCTTCCAGGGAAGCCTGGACCAGCGCCTCGGAGTCCTGCTGGCAGCCGTGGCCTTGATGTATGTTTTCGCTTCCCTCTTCAACTGGATCCAGGGCGCTCTGACGGCACGTGCGGTGCAGGGACTTATGTATGGCCTGCGAGCAGCGCTTGAGGACAAGCTGCACCGGCTCCCCTCCACGTATTTCCGGGAACGCTCCCGCGGGGATGTCCTGAGCCGGGCCACCAACGACATCGACAACATTGCCCAGGCCCTGAACCAGGTTCTGACCCAGCTCATCGTGTCCGTCCTGATGCTCTGCGGGTCGCTGGCCATGATGCTGTGGATCTCGCCGCTGCTCGCGGCCATTGCCATTGCCAGCGTCCCCGTTTCCACCTGGATCACCGTCCTGGTGGCCCGGCGGTCCCAGGAGCATTTCGCCAGGCAATGGAAGGAGACCGGCGAACTCAACGCGCACGTGGAGGAATTCATCAGCGGGCATGAAGTCATCAAGGCCTTTGGCCGGCAGGCGCAGGCCACGGAGGTCTTCAGCCGCAGCAACGGCCGCCTGGCCCGGGCGGCAGCCAAAGCCCAGTACTCAGCCGGTGTGGTCCAGCCGCTGATGGTGCTGATGTCCAACCTCAATTACATTGCTGTCGCAGTGGTGGGTGCGCTGCAGGTCATCGCAGGCGCCATGACCATCGGCGGCGTCCAGGCCTTCATCCAATTCAGCCGGCTGTTCACCCAGCCGGTGGGGCAAATCGGCGGCCTGCTCAACGTTATTCAGTCCTGCGCAGCCTCGGCGGCAAGGGTTTTCGTGCTCCTCGATGCCGGGGAAGACCTCCAGGAACCGGCCGGCGCAGCGGCCGGCGCTCCCGCCGCCGGCCGCATCGTCTTCCATGACGTCACCTTCAGCTATCCCGGTTCCGTTCCGGCGGTCAGCAACCTCACCTTCACGGTGGAACCGGGCCAGGCGGTGGCCATCGTGGGGCACACGGGCGCGGGCAAGAGCACCGTGGTGAACCTGCTGATGCGGTTCCTGGAACCTTCGTCCGGCAGGATCACCATGGGCGGAAGGGACATCGCGGAAATTCCCCGCGACCAGCTGCGGGGCAGGTTCGGCGTGGTGCTCCAGGATTCCTGGCTTTTTGCCGGGACCATCCGGGAAAACATCGCCTACGGGCTGCCAGGCGCTGCGGATGCGGCCATAGTTGCCGCCGCGGAGGCAACGCACGCGGACCGTTTCATCAGGTCCCTGCCGCGCGGCTACGACACAGTCCTGGAGAACGGCGGCGAGCAGCTCAGCCAGGGGCAGCGGCAGCTCATCACCATCGCCAGGGCGCAGCTCGCCGGGCGCAGTGTGCTGGTCCTGGATGAGGCCACAAGTTCGGTCGATTCCAGGACGGAGGTGCTCATCCGCCAGGCGATGCAGCGGCTGCGCCAGGGGCGGACCAGTTTCGTGATTGCCCACCGTTTGTCCACCATCCGGAACGCTGATCTAATTCTCGTCATGGACCATGGACGGATCGTCGAGCAGGGCACGCATGACAGCCTCCTTGCCGCCAACAGCTACTACGCCCGGCTGTACAACGCACAGTTCGCCGAACGCGACGGCCGCGCGGGCATCCTGGAGGGCGGCCTGTGAGCGCCGCAGGCGACTTCCCGGGGTCCTGGCGCCCCAACCCGGCCAGCAGCGTGGCGCTGTTCGAGCAACTCCGGCTTCAGGTCATCCATCTGGCGGACAGCGGCGCGTTGGCGCCGGGCACCAGGCTGCCTGCCGTGCGGGCCCTGGCGGAGAAGCTCGACGTCGCCCCGCACACCGTGGCCAGGGCGTACAAGGAACTGGAGGCCGCCGGGATCGTCACCACCCGTGGCCGGAACGGTACGGTGGTTGCCGCGCGTGACGAGCGCCTGGGCGGCCTGTCCGCCGCAGCCGCCGCATACGCCGCCGTCGCCAAATCCCAAGGGGCCAGCTTTGCCGAGGCCGTGAAAATCCTGGCGGCCGCCTACGATGTTCCCTGACGGCGGAACCGCGAGTGTTCGAAAAAGTTTTCGATTAGCATAATGGGGTGCCTAAAGCCGTAGCTGAAGAGACCCCTGCCCCCTCCACGTCCTTCGCGGTCCCTGCCGCCGCCGCCCCGCAGCGCCCGGACCTCTCCCGCCTTGTGGTGAAGGGCGCGCGGGAGCACAACCTGCGCAACGTGGACCTCGACCTGCCGCGCGACGCCATGATCGTCTTCACCGGCCTCTCCGGCTCCGGCAAGTCCTCGCTGGCGTTCGACACAATCTTTGCCGAAGGCCAGCGCCGCTACGTCGAATCGCTGTCCGCCTACGCACGCCAGTTCCTGGGCCAGGTGGACAAGCCCGACGTCGATTTCATCGAAGGGCTCTCCCCGGCTGTATCCATCGACCAGAAATCCACCAGCAAGAACCCGCGGTCCACTGTAGGAACCATCACCGAGATCTACGACTACATGCGCCTGCTGTGGGCGCGCGTCGGCAGGCCGCACTGCCCCGTCTGTGGTGAACCCGTGTCAAAGCAGACGCCGCAGCAGATTGTGGACCAGCTCCTCGAACTCGACGAGGGAACCCGCTTCCAGGTCCTGGCGCCGGTGGTGCGTGGCCGCAAGGGCGAGTTCGTGGACCTCTTCAAGGAACTCACCGCAAAGGGCTACTCCCGGGCGCGGGTGGACGGCAACCTCGTCCAGCTCAACGATCCCCCCAAGCTGGGCAAGCAGTTCAAGCACACCATCGAAGTGGTGGTTGACCGCCTGGTGGTCAAGGAAGGCATCAGCCAGCGGCTCACCGACTCCATCGAGACCGCGCTGGGACTGGCCGAGGGCCGGGTCCTGGCGGAGTTCGTCGACGTGGACGCGGACGCCCCCGAAAGGATCCGGGCGTTCTCCGAGAACCTCGCCTGCCCCAACGAGCACCCCCTGGCCATCGACGAAATCGAGCCGCGCTCCTTCTCGTTCAACAACCCCTTCGGCGCCTGCGCCGCCTGCAGCGGCATCGGCACCCGCCTCGAGGTTGACGAGGAACTCATTGTTCCCAACCCGGAACTCTCCCTGTCGGAGGGAGCCATCGCGCCCTGGTCACTGGGTACTGCCACCACGGAGTACTGGAACCGGCTCCTCGAGGGCCTGGCCAAGGAGGTTGGCTTCTCCATGACCACGCCGTGGGAGAAGCTGGGCAAGGACGTGCGCCAGACCATCCTGCACGGCAAGGACCACAAGGTGGTGGTGCAGTACCGCAACCGCTTTGGCCGCGAACGCAAGTACAGCACCGGGTTTGAAGGCGCCATCCAGTACGTCCACCGCAAGCACGGCGAGACCGATTCCGACTGGGCCCGCGACCGCTACGAGGAGTACATGCGGCAGGTTCCCTGCCCCGCCTGCAACGGCGCGCGGCTCAACCCGGCATCCCTGTCGGTGCTGATCAACGGCAAGTCCATCGCCGAGGTTGCCGCGCTGCCCATGCGGGACTGCGCGGATTTCCTCAACAACCTGGTGCTGACCGGGCGCGAGGCGCAGATCGCCCACCAGGTCCTCAAGGAGATCCAGGCCCGCCTGACCTTCCTGCTGGACGTGGGGCTGGAATACCTCAACCTGGAGCGCCCCTCGGCCACCCTGTCCGGCGGCGAAGCGCAGCGCATCCGGCTCGCCACCCAGATCGGCTCCGGCCTGGTGGGCGTCCTCTACGTCCTGGATGAACCCTCCATTGGGCTGCACCAGCGGGACAACCGCAGGCTCATCGAAACCCTCACCCGGCTCCGCGACATGGGAAACACCCTGATCGTCGTGGAGCACGACGAGGACACCATCCACGTGGCCGACTGGATCGTGGACATCGGACCCGGCGCGGGCGAGCATGGCGGCCAGGTGGTCCACTCGGGGACCTACAAGGAGTTGCTGGACAACAAGGAGTCCCTGACCGGCGACTACCTGTCCGGCCGCAAGGCCATCGAGGTGCCCCGGAAGCGGCGCAAGTACGACAAGAAGCGCGAGATCAAGGTATTGGGCGCACGGGAGAACAACCTCCTGAACGTCGACGCAGCCTTCCCGCTGGGTCTTTTCACCGCGGTGACGGGCGTGAGTGGTTCGGGCAAGTCCACCCTGGTCAATGAAATCCTCTACAAGGTGCTGGCCAACAAGCTCAACGGCGCCAAGCAGGTGGCCGGACGGCACAAGACGGTCCAGGGCCTGGAGCACCTCGACAAGGTGGTCCATGTAGACCAAAGCCCCATCGGCCGCACGCCGCGGTCCAACCCGGCCACGTACACCGGTGTCTTCGACAACATCCGCAAGCTCTTCGCCGAAACCACCGAGGCCAAGGTCCGCGGCTACCTGCCCGGCCGTTTCTCGTTCAACGTCAAAGGCGGCCGCTGCGAGGCCTGCTCCGGCGACGGCACGCTGAAGATCGAGATGAACTTCCTGCCTGACGTGTACGTCCCCTGCGAGGTGTGCCACGGTGCGCGCTACAACCGGGAGACCCTGGAGGTGCACTACAAGGGCAAGACCATCGCCGACGTCCTCAACATGCCCATCGAAGAGGGCGCCGAGTTCTTCGCGGCCTTCTCGCCCATCGCACGGCACCTGAACACCCTGGTGGACGTGGGACTCGGGTATGTCCGCCTCGGACAGCCTGCCACCACCCTCTCCGGCGGTGAAGCGCAACGCGTCAAGCTCGCGGCGGAGCTGCAGAAACGCTCCAACGGCCGCAGCATCTACGTCCTGGACGAGCCCACCACTGGCCTGCACTTTGAGGACATCCGCAAGCTGCTGATGGTCCTGCAGGGGCTGGTGGACAAGGGGAACACGGTGATCACCATCGAGCACAACCTGGACGTCATCAAGAGTGCCGACTGGCTGGTTGACCTCGGGCCCGACGGCGGTTCGGGCGGCGGCCAGATTGTCGCGGCCGGAACGCCGGAGCAGGTGGCCAAGTCCGGCACCAGCCACACCGGGAAGTTCCTGGCCGAGATACTCGGCTGACCGGATGAAATTCCACCGAAATATTCCTCACGGGGAATGCGAGTTTCAGGCACTCCTGCTGTCATGAGAAACTAACCCGGTGACTTCAACAACAGTGCCCGTGATCTTTGACCTGGACGGCACTCTTGTCGACCCGGCAGGTGGCATAACCGAGGGGATTGCCGCGGCCCTCCGCGGACTGGGGCTCCCGGTTCCCGGCCAGGACCTGCTCAACGCGATGATCGGCCCCAAGCTGAGCGATTCCCTGCTCAACGTGGCAAAGGTACCGGCGGACCGCCTGGAAGAGGTGGTCCGCCGGTACCGCGAACACTACGTGGCCACCGGAATCGCCCAAAGCCGGCTGTACCCGGGCATCCGCGGGATCCTTGAATCCTTCGCCGCAGCGGGCCGGCCTGTGGCAGTAGCCACCCAAAAGCCACAGCGTCTGGCGCATACGGTGCTGGCGCATCATGGCATCGACGGCCTCTTCCACGGAATCCACGGCTCCGGCGATGACGAAGCGGCAGTGGACGGTGTTCCCCTGGGCAAGACCCAGATCATCGCCGCCGCCCTGCGGGATCTGGACACGCAGCACGCCATTATGGTGGGGGACCGCGCCCAGGACGTGTCCGGGGCCATCGCCAACGGACTGGACTGCATCGGCGTCGCATGGGGGTTCGCTCCGGACGGGGAACTGGAGGAAGCCGGCTCCGTGGCTGTCGTCAGCACCGATGAGGAGCTGGTCGCGGTCATCGAGCGTCTGCAGGCCGTCCACGTCGCGGCAATGAGCGGGGTGAGCAACGATGGAAATGTTTGATGCCGTCCGCTGGACCACCCGCAACCTGATCTCCGGCACCTGCCGGCCCACCGTCGTCGGGCTGGACAATGTCCCCTCCGACGGCCCGTTTATCGTGGCTCCCAACCACCTGTCCTTCTTCGACAGCGTGATCGTCCAGGCATTGATGCCGCGGCCGGTCGCCTTCTTCGCCAAAGCCGAATACTTCACCACCGGCGGCGTCAAGGGCAAGGTCATGAAGGCGTTCTTCGAATCCGTGGGCTCCATTCCGGTGGAGCGCGGCGAACAGGCCGCAAGTGTCCAGGCGCTCAAGACACTGCTGGATATCCTGGAGTCAGGCCGCGGCATCGGCATCTACCCTGAGGGAACCCGTTCCCGGGACGGCATCCTCTACCGGGGACGCACCGGGGTCGGCTGGCTGGCGCTCACTACCGGGGCGCCGGTGATTCCCGTGGGCCTGATCGGCACCGAGAAGCTGCAGCGCGCCGGCGAGAAGGGGGTCAGGCCGCAGCACTTCACCATGAAGGTGGGGGAGCCGCTGTACTTCGACAAGACCGGCCCGGACCACTCCCTGCCTGCCCGCCGCGAGGTCACGGACCGCATCATGGACGCCATCGCCGAACTCAGCGGCCAGGAACGTTCGGCCAGTTACAACCAGAGCAAGACCCCGGAATAGCCGGCAAGCCGGCCAGGGACAGCCGGAACGGACCCCGTCCTGGCCGGCTGGCAGGGAGACCCGGCGCGACTCAGTAGACTTGATAGGTGGCAAATCCAGCAAGTTACCGGCCCAAAACCGGTGAAATCCCCACCAACCCGGGCGTATACCGGTTCCGTGATCCGCACGGCCGGGTCATCTATGTGGGCAAGGCGAAAAGCCTGCGGTCCAGGCTGAACTCGTATTTCGCCAACCCGGCCGGACTGCTGCCCAAGACCTATGCCATGGTGCACGCGGCCAGCAGCGTCGAGTGGACGGTCGTTGGCAGCGAACTCGAGTCGCTGCAGCTGGAATACACCTGGATCAAGGAATTCAAGCCACGGTTCAATGTGGTGTTCCGGGACGACAAGACCTATCCCTACCTCGCCGTGACCATGAACGAAAAGTACCCCCGGGTACAGGTCATGCGGGGGGACAAGCGGAAGGGGACCCGCTACTTCGGCCCGTACACCGCCGGGGCCATCCGCGAGACCATGGACACCCTGCTCCGCGTCTTCCAGGTCCGGAGCTGCAGCGCCGGCGTCTTCAAGCGGGCGGAGGCCAGCGGGCGGCCGTGCCTGCTGGGATACATCGACAAGTGCTCCGCGCCCTGCGTGGGCCGGATCTCGCCGGAGGACCACAAGGCACTTGCCGAGGATTTCTGCGCCTTCATGGGAGGCGAGGCCAAGCGGTTCATCAACAAGCTGGAAAAGCAGATGGCCGACGCCGTGGCGAGGCTGGACTATGAGCACGCCGCCCGGCTCCGCGACGACATCACGGCCCTGCGCAAGGTCTTCGAACGGAACGCCGTGGTGCTGTCCGAGGACACGGATGCAGACGTCTTCGCCCTGCATGAGGATGAGCTGGAAGCCGCCGTCCAGGTGTTCCACGTCCGCGGCGGCAGGATCCGCGGCCAGCGCGGCTGGGTGGTGGAAAAGGTGGAGGATTTCACCACTCCGGACCTGGTGGAGCACCTGCTCCAGCAGGTCTACGGCGAGGACGGCGACACCCATGGCCGGCTGCCGCGCGAAGTCCTGGTGCCCGTGGCGCCCAGCAACGCGGAGGACCTTGCCAAATGGCTGGGCGGCATCCGTGGCGCCAAGGTGGACATCCGGGTGCCGCAGCGCGGAGACAAGGCGGCGCTGATGTCCACCGTCCGCGAGAATGCCGAGCACGCGCTGAAGCTGCACAAGACGCGGCGCGCCGGGGACCTCACCGTCAGGTCCCAGGCCCTCCAGGAACTCCAGGAGGCACTGGACCTGCCCGTGCCCCTGCTCCGGATCGAATGCTTCGACGTCTCCCATGTCCAGGGCACCAACGTGGTGGCATCCATGGTGGTGGTGGAGGACGGGCTGCCCAAGAAGTCGGACTACCGCAAGTTCTCCATTACCGGCCCCGCGGCCGCCGATGACACGGCGGCCATGCATGATGTCCTGACCCGGCGGTTCCGGCACTACCTGCAGGACAAGTCCGCGCAGGTGGACGAATCCGTCCTGGCATCCGAGGGCCTGGAACCGGACGCGGACAGCGCCGTGCTGGACACCACCACTCCTGCACCCAAGGCCAGGTTCGCCTACCCGCCCAACCTGGTGGTGGTGGACGGCGGGCAGCCACAGGTGAACGCAGCGGCCCGCGCCCTGAAGGACCTGGGCATCGACGACGTCTACGTGGTGGGCCTGGCCAAGCGGCTGGAGGAAGTGTGGCTTCCGGACAGCGACTTTCCCGTCATCCTGCCCCGGACCTCCCAGGGGCTGTACCTGCTCCAGCGGATCCGTGACGAGGCGCACCGCTTCGCCATCACCTTCCACCGGCAAAAGCGCGGCAAGGCCATGACCGTGTCCGCGCTGGACGCTGTTCCGGGCCTGGGCGCCTCCAAGCGCAGGGCCCTGCTGGCCCACTTTGGATCGGTCAAGGGCGTGAAGGCCGCAACCGTGGAAGAGCTTTCGCAGGCAAAGGGGATTGGTCCGGCACTCGCCAGCGCCATCGTGAACCACTTCGCCGCTGACGGGCCCGAGGCCGTTGCCGTGCCCGCGATCAACATGACCACCGGCGAAATCATCGAGACTTAGCGGAGTTCCCGGAAATTTAGCTAGGGTAAAGGACGGGCAGTGCCATCACGGCTGCCGGTGGACAACGAGGAAACGGGGCAGGCTTCATGGCAGACACGACGGCGGGATCCGGAGCGGATCAGGACGGGCTGGAGCCCGTCAAACCGCTCGAAGCGGAACTGCTGGTGGTCACCGGAATGTCCGGCGCCGGGCGGAGCACCGCCGCGGACGCCCTGGAGGACCATGGCTGGTATGTCGTGGAGAACCTCCCGCCCCAGATGCTGGGCACGCTGGCGGAGCTTGTTTCGCACGCCCCGCAGTCCATCCCCCGGCTGGCAGTGGTGATCGACGTCCGCAGCAAGGGCCTTTTCGCGGACATCCGCGCAGCCCTGGGCGCACTCGCCGCGAGCGGTGTCACCTTCCGCGTCCTGTTCCTCGACGCCAGCGACAACGTCCTGGTCCGGCGGTTCGAACAGGGGCGGCGGCCCCATCCGCTGCAGGGCGGCGGACGGATCCTGGACGGCATCGCTGCCGAACGTGAGCTGCTGCAGGAACTGCGCGACAGCTCCGACGTCGTCCTCGACACCTCCAACTACAACGTCCACGGGCTGGCCACCGCCATCACCGAACTGTTCAGCGAAACCGGTCCGGTGGCGCTTCGGCTGAATGTCATGAGCTTTGGCTTCAAGTACGGCCTGCCGGTGGACGCCAACTATGTGGCCGATGTCAGGTTCATCCCCAACCCGCACTGGGTACCGCAGCTGCGCCCGCTGACGGGCCTGGACAAGGACGTCAGCGACTACGTGCTCGAGGCCGAAGGCGTCAAGAACTTCGTGGACCGGTATGTCCTGGCACTCGAACCCGTCCTGGAGGGCTACCGCAGGGAGAACAAGCACTACGCCACCATCGCCGTCGGCTGTACGGGCGGCAAGCACCGCTCCGTTGCGGTCGCCGTGGAACTTTCCAAGAAACTTGCGCAGTACCCCCGGGTCACGGTGACCACCGCGCACCGGGATCTGGGCCGCGAATAATGGCACTTTTCACCGGAGCACTGCCCCTGGTGCCGCCTGCCGCCGGCAAGGGCTCGGGCCAGCAGGACAAGGGCCCCAACGTGGTGGCCCTGGGCGGCGGCCACGGCCTTGCGGCCTCGCTGTCCGCGCTCCGCCTGCTCACCTCCGAACTCACCGCGGTGGTCACAGTGGCGGACGACGGCGGGTCGTCGGGGCGTCTGCGCGAGGAGTACGGTGTCCTTCCGCCGGGAGACCTCCGCATGGCGCTGTCTGCGCTCTGCGACGACACCGACTGGGGCCGTACCTGGCGCGATGTCATGCAGCACCGGTTCCGCGCCGCAAAGGGACCTGGCGGATCGCTGGACGAGCACGCCATGGGGAACCTGCTGATCGTCACGCTCTGGGAACTGCTGGGGGACACCGTCGCAGGGCTCAAATGGGCGGGTGCCCTGCTGGGCGCCCGCGGCCAGGTCCTGCCCATGTCCACCGTGCCACTCACCATTGAAGGTGATGTGCGCGTGACCGCACCTGACGGCTCAACCGCGCTGCAAACCATCCACGGCCAGGCCCGCTGTGCCGTGGCAGGCTCACTCGAGGAGGTCCGCCTCCTGCCGAAAGCGGCGCCGGCCTGCACGGACGCCCTGACGGCCATCGAACTGGCGGACTGGGTGGTCCTGGGTCCGGGCTCCTGGTACACGTCCGTCCTGCCGCACCTGCTCCTGCCGGAGATGCGCCAGGCCCTCTGCAGCACCCCCGCCAAACGCTGCCTGACCATGAACCTTGCCACGGACACCAAGGAAACCACGGGCATGACGGCGGCGGACCATCTCCACGTCCTGCGGCGCTACGCGCCGGAGTTCAGCGTGGACGTGGTCCTGGCCGATCCCACCTCCATACCGGACCGCCGGGAGTTCGAGAAGGCCGCCGGCATGATCGGCGCAGAGGTGGTCTTGGGTAAAGTAGGGGCGTCGGGACGCCGCCCTGTCCACGAGCCGCTGCGGCTGGCGACGGCGTACCAGGACATTTTTGGGAACAGTTAGGAAGGTGCCATGGCACTGACAGCATCAGTCAAGGAAGAACTGTCCCGTCTGGACATCAAGAAGTCATCAGTGCGCAAGGCTGAGGTTTCCGCCATGCTCCGGTTTGCCGGGGGACTGCACATCATCTCCGGCCGGATCGTCATCGAGGCGGAAGTGGACCTGGCCTCTACGGCGCGCAGGCTCCGTGCCGCCATCGCAGAGGTCTACGGACACCAAAGCGAAATCATCGTCGTTTCCGCCGGCGGACTCCGGCGCGCCAGCCGCTACGTCGTCCGCGTAGTCCGTGACGGCGAGGCGCTGGCACGCCAGACCGGCCTCCTGGACGGACGCGGACGCCCCGTGCGCGGCCTGCCGTCCGCCGTCGTGAACGGTTCCGCGGCGGACGCCGAGGCCGTCTGGCGCGGGGCCTTCCTGGCCCACGGCTCCCTCACGGAACCCGGCCGGTCATCATCGCTGGAGGTCACCTGCCCGGGGCCAGAATCCGCCCTGGCCCTGGTGGGCGCGGCCCGCCGCCTGGACATCCAGGCCAAGGCCAGGGAAGTCAGGGGAGTGGACCGGGTGGTGATTCGCGACGGTGACACCATCGCCGCACTCCTGACCCGCATGGGAGCCCACGACGCCCTGATGGTCTGGGAGGAGCGCCGCATGCGCAAGGAGGTCAGGGCAACCGCCAACCGCCTCGCCAACTTCGACGACGCCAACCTGCGCCGTTCCGCACAGGCAGCGGTGGCGGCAGGGGCAAGGGTGGACCGGGCACTGGAAATCCTCGGCGACGACGTTCCGGACCACCTGAAGTACGCAGGCGAACTGCGGGTGGCGCACAAGCAGGCCAGCCTGGACGAGCTGGGCCGCCTGGCCGACCCCGTCATGACCAAGGATGCTATTGCCGGCAGGATCCGCCGGCTGCTGGCCATGGCGGACAAGCGCGCCCTTGACCTGGGCATTCCCGGAACGGACGCCAATGTGACGCCCGAAATGCTGGACGAGTAACCGCCCCATAGAATCAAAAATAATTCCGGGCACCAGCTGCCCGGATGCACAATCCGAGAGTTACCAACCGGGCCTGACGGGTCCACGATATTGGAGGATTTTGTGACCGAGTACGTATTGCCGGAACTCAGCTACGACTACGCCGCCCTCGAACCGCACATTTCCGCGCGGATCATGGAACTGCACCACAGCAAGCACCACGCCGCCTACGTGGCAGGCGCCAACAACGCCCTCGCCCAGTTGGCCGAGGCGCGCGAAAAGGGCGACTTCGCCAACATCAACCGGCTTTCCAAGGACCTCGCGTTCCACACCGGCGGCCACATCAACCACTCCGTGTTCTGGAAGAACCTCTCCCCGGACGGCGGCGACAAGCCCGAGGGCGAGCTGGCTGCCGCGATCGATGACGCCTTCGGCTCCTTCGATGCCTTCCGTGCACAGTTCTCCGCCGCTGCCCTGGGCCTCCAGGGATCGGGCTGGGGCTTCCTCGCCTACGAGCCCATCGGCGGAAACCTCGTCATCGAGCAGCTGTACGACCAGCAGGGCAACACGGCACTGGGAACCACCCCGCTGCTGATGCTGGACATGTGGGAGCACGCCTTCTACCTGGACTACGTCAACGTGAAGGCCGACTACGTCAAGGCCTTCTGGAACATCGTCAACTGGGCGGACGTTGCCAAGCGTTTCGAGGCAGCACGCACCAACGCCACGGGACTCATCACCCTCCCGTAGTGGGCGGTACCATACCCTGCTGTAACAAACTTCACATTCGGACTTAAACCACCCGCAATGTGGACCGTCCGCCCCCGCACTTGCGGGGGCGGACCCAGTTAAACGTAAGATAGGTCACGGAAGGCGGTTAGCCTTCAGCAATGAGGCTGGTCGCCCTCCGTTTGTAAATCATCTCTGCCCAATGGCGTGCGGGATCTGTTAGTTGGCTTGATAGCCCGCTCAACTAGTTGTGCTTCTGAAAGCACCAAGGAGACTGAAAAAGTGACGACCCGTATTGGTATCAACGGCTTTGGCCGTATTGGCCGCAACTACTTCCGCGCAGCCCTGGCACAGGGCGCCGACCTGGAGATCGTTGCAGTCAACGACCTCACCAGCCCCGAAGCCCTGGCCCACCTGTTCAAGTACGACTCCGTGGGCGGCCGCCTGAAGGAAACCATTGAGGTCAAGGACGGCAACATCGTCGTCAACGGCAACGTCGTCAAGGTACTGGCTGAGCGCGACCCCGCCAACCTCCCCTGGGGCGAACTGGGAGTGGACATCGTCATCGAGTCCACCGGCTTCTTCACCAAGGCCGCCGATGCCCGGAAGCACATCGATGCCGGCGCCAAGAAGGTCCTGATCTCCGCTCCCGCCTCGGACGAGGACATCACCATCGTGATGGGCGTGAACCACAACCTGTACGACAACGCCACGCACCACATCATCTCCAACGCCTCCTGCACCACCAACTGCCTCGGCCCGCTGGCCAAGGTGGTCAACGACGAATTCGGCATCGAACGCGGCCTGATGACCACCGTCCACGCCTACACCGCAGACCAGAACCTGCAGGACGGCCCGCACAAGGACCTGCGCCGCGCCCGCGCTGCCGCCATCAACATGGTCCCCACTTCCACCGGCGCCGCCAAGGCCATCGGCCTGGTCCTGCCTGAGCTGAAGGGCAAGCTGGACGGCTACGCCATCCGCGTTCCCGTGCCCACCGGCTCGGCCACCGACCTCACCGTCACCGTCTCCCGCGAGACCACCGTGGAGGAAGTCAACGCAGCCCTCAAGCGCGCCGCCGAATCCGAGGAACTGCAGGGCTTCCTGACCTACACGGACGAGCCCATCGTGTCCTCCGACATCGTCGGCGACCCCGCATCCTCCATCTTCGACTCCGGCCTGACCAAGGTCATCGGCAACCAGGTCAAGGTTGTTTCCTGGTATGACAACGAATGGGGCTACTCCAACCGCCTCGTAGACCTTACGGAGCTCGTCGCATCCAAGCTGGGCTAGGGTTAGACACATGACATCTCACACCCTCAACGAACTGATCGCTGAAGGTGTCCGCGGGCGGTACATTCTGGTTCGAAGTGACCTGAATGTGCCGCTCGACGGCTCTACAGTCACTGATGATGGCCGTATCAAGGCCTCCCTGCCAGTGCTGCAAAAGCTCACGGACGCCGGTGCCCGCGTGCTGGTAACAGCCCACCTCGGACGCCCCAAGGGCGCCCCGGAAGACAAGTACTCCCTCCGCCCCGCAGTGGACCGCCTCGCCGAACTGGCAGGCTTCAAGGTCACCCTTGCAGCCGACACCGTCGGCGATGCCGCCAAGGCAGCCGCCGCGTCGCTGCAGGACGGTGAAGCGCTGGTCCTTGAGAACGTCCGCTTCGACGCCCGCGAAACCAGCAAGGACGACGCTGAACGCGGAGCCTTCGCGGATGAGCTCGTGGCGCTCACCGGCGGCAACGGCGCCTACGTGGATGACGCCTTCGGCGCCGTCCACCGCAAGCATGCCAGTGTCTATGACGTCGCCACCCGGCTTCCGTCATACCAGGGCGACCTGGTGCACGCCGAAGTGGAAGTCCTCCGAAAGCTGACCACCGACACCCAGCGCCCCTATGTGGTGGTGCTCGGCGGCTCCAAGGTCTCGGACAAGCTCGCGGTCATCGACAACCTGATCGGCAAGGCTGACACCATCCTGGTGGGCGGCGGCATGCTCTTCACGTTCCTGGCGGCAGCAGGCCACAAGGTTGGCTCCAGCCTCCTTGAGGAGGACCAGATCACCGTCGTCCAGGACTACCTGAAGCGCGCGGCCGATGCCGGCACGGAATTCGTTGTCCCCACGGACGTTGTGGTGGCAGAGAAGTTCGCCGCCGACGCCAGGCACGAGACCGTGGCAGCCGACGCCATTGAAGGCAGCAGCTTCGGCGCCCAGGGCATCGGCCTGGACATTGGGCCGGATACAGCGGCTGCCTTCTCCGAACGGATCAAGGGCGCGCGGACAGTCTTTTGGAACGGCCCCATGGGTGTCTTCGAATTCGAGGCATTCTCGGCCGGCACCCGTGCAATCGCCCAGGCCCTCACCGAAACCGGCGGGTTCACCGTGGTGGGCGGAGGGGACTCCGCTGCCGCTGTGCGCACGCTGGGTTTCAGTGATGACCAGTTCGGACACATTTCCACTGGCGGCGGCGCCAGCCTGGAATACCTTGAAGGCAAGGAACTCCCCGGCCTCAGCGTCCTGGACCGGTAGGGCCAGGCCGGTAGAACCACCGCTGCTTTCCCAGCAGTAAACGGACTTCGCAGTCCTCCGGCCGGCAGGTTGCCCGCGGCAGCCTGCCGGCCGCACACATATCAAGAACTTTTTGGAGATTACGTGACTACGTCAACGAACGGCGCTTTCGACCGCAAGCCCTTCATCGCGGGCAACTGGAAAATGAACATGGACCACGTCCAGGGCATCACGCTCCTGCAGAAGCTGGCCTGGACCCTCTCCGACGCCAAGCACGACTACAGCCGCGTCGAGGTGGCCGTCTTCCCGCCGTTCACGGACCTCCGCGGTGTCCAGACCCTGGTCCAGGGCGACGACCTGCAGGTCGCCTACGGCGGCCAGGACCTGTCCCAGTTCGATTCAGGAGCCTACACCGGCGACATTTCCGGGCAGTTCCTGAACAAGCTCGGCTGCAAGTACGTCCTGGTGGGCCATAGCGAACGCCGCACCATCCACAACGAATCCGATGACGTCCTCAACGCCAAGGTCAAGGCCGCCTTCAGGCACGGGGTCACCCCGGTCCTCTGCGTCGGCGAAGGCCTTGAGATCCGCCAGGCCGGAACCCACGTCGACCACACGCTGCAGCAGCTCCGTGCCGGAGTGTCCGGCCTGACGGCCGAACAGGCCGCCGAACTGGTGGTGGCCTACGAGCCCGTCTGGGCCATCGGCACCGGTGAAGTGGCAGGACCGGAGGACGCACAGGAAATGTGCGCCGCCATCCGCGCCGAGCTGGAATCGCTGTTCGGTGCCGGGACAGCCGGCAAGACCCGCCTTCTCTACGGCGGTTCGGTAAAGGCCAACAACGCGGCAGCGATCCTGCAGGAACGCGACGTGGACGGCCTGCTGGTGGGAGGCGCAAGCCTCGACCCCGCCGAGTTTGCTAATATTGTCAGGTTCGAGAGCCACCTGGTCGCGGACTAGTCCCCAGCCAGCGAAAACTCCCGTAATCCCAACTTCTGAAAGGCCGTCGTGGACGTTCTTCATGTCATTCTGCAGATCCTCCTGGGCATCACCAGCCTCCTGCTGACGCTGCTGATCCTCCTGCACAAGGGACGCGGCGGCGGGTTGTCCGACATGTTCGGCGGCGGCATGAGCTCGGGCCTCAGCTCTTCAGGCGTGGCAGAACGGAACCTCAACCGCTTCACCATCATCCTGGGCGTGACGTGGGGCGTGGTGATCATCGCCCTTGGCCTGATCATGCGGTTCAGCGGGACCGGGGATTCCTGACCCCTGCTGTACAAGGTCCTTTAGGCCCTGCCGCCCGGTAGGCCTGCCAATTAGACTGTGGCTGTCGGTTCACCCGGCGGCCACAGTCTTGTTTAAGCTGCAGGTCCCCGGCGTCCGCTTCGAGGCAGGAGTCGTAATGGTCCATCCGTCATCAGGCTTCCGGGGCACCCGCGCCGGGGTTACTGCAGGGTCCGGGTCGAGCCTGCAGTCCAACGACTCGTCCCCGCGCCCTCTTCCCCGTATCCGGGTGTCCTATTGGTGTGCCAGGGGGCATGAGACGCAGCCCGTGTTCCTGAAGATGCCCGAGGACCAGATTCCCGCGACGTGGGACTGCAGGCGTTGTGGTGGACCCGCCACCAGGGACGGACGGGCCGCGGCTGCTGACGACCCTTTCGACGACGGCTACAAGAGCCATCTGGAATACGTTAAAGAACGGCGCTCCGCCCAGGACGCCGAAGACGTCCTGGCCGGAGCGCTGGAAAAGCTACGCGCCCGCGGCGTCCTTCCGGACCAACTGCTGCGGGACACGTGAGGCTGCATTCTCGTCAATCAACCACAGGGTACGGGACGTTCCACGGGGGCCGGACGCCGGTACCTGCACAGGGTTCGCCCCGGCCAGCGCCAGCCCTACAGCTCCTGCCTTGTCCTCACCGGCCACAACCATCCAAACCTCCGCCGCCGTATTGATGGCGGGAAGGGTCAGCGAGATCCGCAGCGGCGGCGGCTTGGGGGCGTTCCTGACACCCACCACCGTGCGCTCCTTTTCGCGGATGCCGGCCTGTTCCGGAAACAGCGATGCGATGTGTGCGTCGGGCCCCACGCCGAGCAGCACCACGTCCAGCCGGGGGAGCAACGACGGCTCCTCCGGCCGGTCGTCGGACATGTCGGCCGCGTGTTCGTCTGCTGCGGCTTCCCGCAGCTGGCGGGCGTAGTCCTCGGCGGCTTCCTCCGGAGTGCCGAACTCATCCGAAGAACCAGGGGAGTGCACCCGGTCCGGATCGACGGGGATGTGGGACAGCAGTGCGTCGAACGCCTGCCTGGTATTCCGCTCAGGATCGGCAGACCCGACGAATCGTTCGTCGCCCCACCAAAAGTTGACCTTGGACCAGTCGACGGCGGGCGCTGCCGGTGAGTCCGCAACCGCCTTCAGCGTGCCGATCCCCACGGTTCCCCCGGTGAGCACCACGGTGGCTTCGCCGTACTTGTCCTGCACATCAACGAGCTTGGTGATCAGGCGGGCCGCGATGGCGGCCATGAGGACGGACGAATCTGGATGGATGCTTACTCGTGGGTCAACGCTCACTGGGTCGGACGCTCCTTAGATTGGTACGTGGCAGTCCCATAGTAATCACTTCCCCGAAGACTTCGTCCGGGTCGAGGCGGCGGAGTTCTTCGGCGAGGCAGTCGCGGAGGCTGCGGCGTGGGAGGGAGATCCGTTGGGCGGGTTGGCCGGGTTGGGTGAGTTCGGCGACGGAAAGTCCGGGGCGGAACAGCTGGACGTCGCCGCCGGGGCGGCTGAGGCGGACGCGGCGGATGCCGGTCCCTGCCGGGTCCGCGACGATGGTCACGGGTGCGTCCAGGGTCAGGGTGAGCCAGGCTGCCAGCAGGATGGTGGAGGGTGAGTCCGAGGCGCCTTCGACCGCGACGGCCGTGACCGGTGAGGAGTCCACTTCGTCCAGGGCTGCCGCGAGCTGGATCCGCCAGTTGGTCAGCCGGGTCCAGGCGAGGTCGGTGTCGCCGGCCTTGTAGGTGCGGTGGATCCGTTCCAGTGCGGCCTGGGGGTCGGGTTCGTTCGCGGAGTCGGTGATCCTGCGGTGCGCGATCGCGCCGATGGAGGTCTCGCACGCGTTCGCGGGGGCGCCGTGCGGCCACCAGGCCACGATTGGGGCGTCCGGGAGCAGCAGCGCGGCCACCAGGGACTCGGACTCGTGGGCCAGTTGGCCGTAGCCGCGCAGCACGATCACTTCCGAGGCGCCGGCGTCCCCGCCCACCCGGATCTGCGCGTCGAGCCGGTCTTCAGCGTCCTTCCCGGCGTCGGCGAGGACGATGATCCGGCAGGGGTGTTCCCGGCTGGCGTCGTTCGCGGCCTCGATCGCTTCTTCCTCGAGTCCGGACTTGGTCACGACCACCAGGGTCAGGACCCGGCCCAGCGCGATCACGCCGCCCTGCTCGCGCAGGGCCATGAGTTTCTTGGACACCTTTGAGGTGGTGGTGTCGGGCAGGTTAACGATCATGGCCTTCTCCAGGTTCGTCCGTCACGGGCCAGCAGCTCATCGGCCGAGGCGGGGCCCCAGGAACCGGGGGCGTAGGGTTCGGGCTGCTCACTCAGGGACGCCCAGTATTCCTCGAACGGGTCAAGGATCTTCCAGGACAGCTCCACTTCCTCATGCCTCGGGAACAGCGGCGGCTCACCCAGAAGCACGTCCAGGATCAGCCGCTCGTACGCCTCCGGCGAGGACTCCGTGAACGAGTGCCCGTAGCCGAAGTCCATGGTCACGTCGCGGACTTCCATTTGCGTGCCCGGGACCTTGGAACCGAACCGGATGGTCACGCCCTCATCGGGCTGGACCCGGATCACCACGGCGTTCTGCCCGAAGTCATCCTCCCCGTGGTCACGGAACAACAGGTTCGGGGCGCGCTTGAAGACCACCGCGATTTCGGTCACGCGCCGGCCCAGGCGCTTGCCGGCCCGCAGGTAGAACGGCACTCCGGACCAGCGGCGGGTGTGGATGTCCACCCGGACAGCGGCGTAGGTTTCGGTGGTGGAATCGGCGGGGATGCCTTCTTCCTCCAGGTAGCCCTGGACCTGCTCGCCGCCCTGCCAGCCGCCGGTGAACTGCCCGCGGGCCGAGTGCGTGGACAGGTCGTCCGGGAGCTTGACCGCGGCGAGGACTTTTTCCTTCTCTGCCCGCAGGTCATCGGCGTTGAAGGAGATCGGCTCCTCCATCGCCGTCAAAGCGAGCAGCTGCAGCAGGTGGTTCTGGATCACGTCGCGGGCCGCGCCCACGCCGTCGTAATATCCTGCCCGGCCGCCGGTGCCGATGTCCTCGGCCATGGTGATCTGGACATGGTCCACGTAGTTGGCGTTCCACAACGGCTCGAACAACTGGTTCGCGAAACGCAGCGCCAGGATGTTCTGCACCGTTTCCTTGCCCAGGTAATGGTCAATCCGGAACACCGCGTCCGGCGGGAACACCGATTCGACGATGTCGTTCAACTGCCTGGCCGACTGCAGGTCGTGACCGAACGGCTTTTCGATCACCACGCGCCGCCATTTGTCCCCCTCGGCCTGCGCCAGGCCGTGCTTGGAGAGCTGCCGGCAGACCTGCTCGAACGCCTTGGGCGGGATCGACAAGTAGAACGCGTGGTTCCCCCGGGTGCCCCGGACGTCGTCGAGTTCCTTGATGGTCTCACCAAGGCGCTCAAAGGCCGCGTCGTCGTCGAACTCGCCCTGGACAAACCGGATGCCCTCGGACAACTGGTTCCACACGGCCTCATCGAACGGCGTCCGCGCATGGGCCTGCACCGAGGCCTTCACCTCGGCGGCGAAATCTTCCTTGTCCCACTCCCGGCGGGCAAAACCCACCAGCGCGAAACTCGGCGGCAACAGCCCGCGGTTGGCAAGGTCATACACCGCAGGCATGAGCTTCTTCCGGGCCAAATCACCCGTGACCCCAAAGAGTACCAACGACGACGGACCGGCAATCCGGTTCAAACGGCGGTCACGCGGATCGCGCAACGGATTACGCCCGCGGCCCGCGCCCTTCCTGCCGTATTCAGTTTCTGGCATGGTTGCTTCTGCGCCTTAGCTTTCGGTAGCGGATGCGCGGGTGGACAGGGCAGCGACGATGTCCTGCAGCTGCGCCACGCCGGCGGCACGGTCGGTGAGGTGGAGGCGGAGCACGGGACGTCCGTGCCCACCCAGGACCTGGGCGTCGCCTGCTGCCTGTGCGGCGATGAGTTCGCCAAAGCTGAAGGGCCGGTCCGGGATCCCCAGATCCTCGGCGGGGGTGGCGGTGACCTGGAGGAACACGCCAATGGCGGGACCGCCCTTGTGGAACTGGCCGGTGGAGTGCAGGAAGCGCGGACCCCAGCCGAACGTCACCGGACGGCCGGTCGCGGCGGCAAGTTCGTCCCGGATACCCTCCAGCCCGGCGAACGCCAGCCGGTCGAAGTACGCCTGGACGCTCACGTAGCTGTCCGCGGCCAGGGTGCCCAGCAGGGCCTTGACGGCGCCCTCCGCCGTGGCGGCGTTTCCGAGCCAGTCCCCGCCGCGCACCTCAATGGCGCCGTCGACGAATGCCGCAGGCGTGGGCTCCGGCTGGGCGTCCAGCAGCCCACGCGCTGCCACCTTGGCGGCCTCAACGTCGGGCTGGTCGAAGGGGTTGATCCCCAGCAGGCGCCCGGCAACGGCGGTGGCGAACTCCCACACCATCATCTGGGTGGCAAGGCCGCCGGCAATGGCCACCTGGTTGTCACCGGGTTCGACGTCGGCATCCGCGGCGACGAGCCGCACCACCAGGACGTCGGGGGCACCGGAGGTTACCTCCGGGGCCTGCGGCCCCGCGACGACCGGCAGGATCCCGGTTCCCAGCTTGCCCGTAGACTCGGCGATGAGCTGCTCAGCCCAGTCCGCGAAGCCAACGATGCCGGAGCCGTCCTCGGCGATGACGACCTTGTTCCGCAGCGGGCTGGTTCCGCCCAGCGCGGCGCCCAGTGCCAACCCGATGTTTTCAGGGGCGTCGTCGTTGAGGATCTCGGCAGCTTCCTCGGCTTCGTCCAGGAATGCCTGGATGTCCACGCCTGCCAGGCCGGAAGGAACCAGGCCGAACGCTGTCAGCGCGGAGTAGCGGCCGCCCACGTTGGGGTCGGCGTTGAAGACGGCGCGGTAGCCGGCTTCGCGGGAGGCCTTGTCCAGCGGCGATCCCGGGTCCGTCACGATGATGATCCGGCTCTTGGCGTCCACGCCGGCCTCGGTGAAGGCCTGCTCGAAAATCCGGCGCTGCGAGTCGGTCTCCAGGGTGGAGCCGGACTTGGACGAGACCACGATTGCGGTCTGGCCCAGCCGGTCCGCCAGGGCAGCCCGGACCTGGTCCGGGTCCGTGCTGTCCAGCACTGTCAGCTCGACGCCGGCGGTGCCAGCGATGACCTCAGGGGCCAGCGAGGATCCGCCCATGCCGCAGAGCACGATCCTGCTCACTCCCTCCGCGCGCAGGGCGTCGCGGAGTTCCAGGATGTCCTTGACCAAAGGCTGTGAGACTGTTGCCGCCTCCACCCACCCAAGGCGGATTGCCGACTCCGATTCGGCGTCGGGACCCCACAGGGTGTGGTCCTTGGCGAAGATCCGCGTGGCGACCCGGTCCTCCACCAGGGCGGGAAGGTGCTGTTCAAGCGCGTGCTGGGCAGCGCCGGTGGCGTCGAAGCTGAGAGTGCTCATAGGTGTTAGGAAGCCTTCCGTGCAGAGGCCAGGGCACCTTCGACGTCGGCCAGCAGTTCCTTCCAGCTGGCCACGAACTTGTCCAGGCCTTCGGTTTCAAGGAGTGCCACGACGTCGTTGTAGGAGACCCCGAGCTTTTCAAGGGCGTCGAGGGTTGCGTTTGCTTCGGCGTAGGTGCCGGTGATGGTGTCACCGGTAACCACGCCGTGGTCGAAGGTGGCATCCAGCGTCTTTTCCGGCATGGTGTTCACCACGCCGCGGGCCACGAGTTCGGTGACGTAGAGGGTGTCCGGGTAAGCAGGATCCTTCACACCGGTGGAAGCCCACAGGGGGCGCTGGGGGAGAGCCCCGGCGTCGGCCAGCAGCGCCCACCGTTCGGTGGCGAAGAGCTCTTCGTAGACCTGGTAGGCCAGGCGGGCGTTGGCCACGCCGGCCTTGCCCTTGAGGGCTTTTGCCTCGTCGGTGCCGATCTTGTCGAGGCGCTTGTCGATTTCCGTGTCCACGCGGGAGACGAAGAACGAGGCAACGGAGTGGATCTTCGAAAGGTCGTGGCCGTTCTCTTTGGCCTGTTCCAGGCCGGACTGGAATGCATTGATGACCGCGCGGTACCGCTCCAGCGAGAAGATAAGGGTCACGTTGACGCTGATGCCCTCGGCCAGTGTTGCCGTGATGGCTTCAAGGCCCTCGATGGTTGCCGGGATCTTGATCAGGACGTTGTCCTTGTTGACTCGCTGCGAGAGGTGCTTGGCCTCGGCGATGGTCCCTGCGGTGTCCCAGGCAAGGCGCGGGTCGACTTCGATGGAGACGCGTCCGTCAACGCCCTTGGTGGCAGCAGCCACGGGTGCAAACAGGTCGCAGGCATCAGCAACGTCGGTGGTGGTGATCTCGAAGATCGTGTCTTCCACGCTGGCGCCTTCTGCGGCCTTGCCGGCAATGATGTGGTCGTAGTCCGTGCCGGACGTGATGGCTGCGTGGAAGATGGACGGGTTGGTGGTCACGCCGACCACGTTCTTCTCTTCAATGAGCTTGCGGAGGGTGCCGGTCTGCAGGCGTCCGCGGGAAAGGTCGTCGAGCCAGATGGAGACTCCGGCGTCGGAGAGCTGCTGGGTGGGAGTAGTCATTTCTTGTATCTCCTAAAAGATGAGGGTTTCAGGCCTGGAGGCTGGAGATGGAGTCCTTGGCTGCGGCAGCCACTGCTTCTGCCGTGATGCCGAACTCCTGGAAGAGGCGCTTGTAGTCCGCGGAAGCGCCGTAGTGTTCAAGGCTCACGGAACGGCCGGCGTCGCCGACGAATTCCCGCCAGCCCAGGGCCAGTCCTGCTTCCACCGAAACGCGTGCCTTGACGGCGGCGGGCAGGACGGATTCGCGGTAGGCGGCGTCCTGCTTCTTGAACCACTCGACACACGGCATGGAGACAACCCGGGCTGCGATGCCTTCGGCCTGGAGGGCTTCGCGGGCCTGGACGGCCAACTGGACCTCGGAGCCGGTGCCGATCAGGATCACGTCGGCCGGAACCGTGGCGCCGTCCTTCGAGGCCTCGGCCAGGACGTAGCCGCCCTTTGCAACACCTGCGGTGGAAGCGAACGTGTCGCCGTCGGCGTCGCCCGCGCCACGCTCCCAGGTGGGGATGTTCTGGCGGGTCAGGACGATGCCGGCAGGGTTGCTGTGGTTTTCGAGCATGGTCTTCCACGCAGCTGCCACTTCGTTGGCGTCGCCGGGGCGGACCACGTCCAGGCCAACGATGGCACGCAGCGAGGCGAGCTGTTCCACCGGCTGGTGGGTGGGGCCGTCTTCGCCCAGGCCGATGGAGTCGTGGGTCCAGACGTACAGCGACGGAACACCCATGAGCGCGCCGAGCCGGATGGCGGGGCGCTGGTAGTCGCTGAAGATCAGGAAGGTGCCGGAGAAGGCGCGGGTGTTGCCCGCCAGGCTGATGCCGTTCACGATCGAGGCAGCAGCGTGCTCGCGGATGCCGAAGTGCAGCACGCGGCCGTAGGGGTTGCCGGACCAGGCACCGGTCTGCTTGGAGGCAGGCACGAAGGACGGCGAGCCCTCGATGGTGGTGTTGTTGGACTCGGCGAGGTCGGCGGAGCCGCCCCAGAGTTCGGGCAGTACCGGGCCCAGCGCGTTCAGTACCTTGCCCGATGCTGCGCGGGTGGAAACGTCCTTGCCTGCCGGGAAGACCGGAAGGGCAGCGTCCACGCCTTCGGGAAGTTCCCTGGCCTCGATGCGCTGCAGCAGGGCCGCGCCTTCAGGGTTGGCTGCCTGCCAGGCATTGAAGGACTCTTCCCATTCCTTGCGGGCGGCGGCGCCACGGTCCACTACGGAGCGGGCGTGGGCCAGGACTTCCTGGTCCACATCGAAGGACTTGGACGGGTCGAAGCCCAGGACTTCCTTCAGCGCTGCGACTTCCTCGGCGCCGAGGGCGGAGCCGTGGATCTTGCCGGTGTTCTGCTTCTTGGGCGCCGGGTAGCCGATGATGGTGCGCAGGGAGATGATGGAGGGCTTGGAGGTCTCAGCCTTCGCTGCGAGCAGGGCCGAGTACAGCTCCTGCACATCTTCCTTGTATTCGCCCGTCTTGGTCCAGTCCACCCGCTGGGTGTGCCAGCCGTAGGCTTCATAGCGCTTCAGGACATCTTCGGTGAAGGCGATGTCGGTATCGTCCTCGATGGAGATGTGGTTCTCGTCGTAGATGACCACGAGATTGCCGAGTTCCTGGTGGCCGGCGAGCGAGGAAGCCTCGGCCGTGACGCCTTCCTGGAGGTCGCCGTCGGACGCAATGACCCAGATGGTGTGGTCGAACGGCGATTCGCCGGCGGGGGCATCAGCATCGAACAGGCCGCGCTGGCGGCGCTGGGAGTAGGCGAAGCCAACCGAGGAGGCCAGGCCCTGGCCCAGCGGTCCGGTAGTGATCTCCACGCCGGCGGTGTGCTTGTACTCCGGGTGTCCCGGGGTCAGCGAACCCCACGTGCGAAGCGCCTCCAGGTCCTTCAGTTCCAGGCCGTAGCCGGAGAGGAACAGCTGGATGTAAAGGGTCAGCGAGGTGTGGCCGGGGGACAGGACGAACCGGTCGCGGCCCAGCCACTGCGGATCGCGCGGGTCATGGCGCATCAGCTTCTGGAAAAGAAGGTAAGCGGCGGGGGCCAGGCTCATGGCGGTTCCGGGGTGGCCGTTGCCCACCTTCTCTACGGCATCGGCGGCCAGGACGCGGATGGTGTCCACGGCGCGCTGGTCCAAGCTGGTCCATGACAGTTCTTGCTCTTCCAAATGTGGCACGAAAACCGGGCCCCTCTCTGTGCTGATGGCGGCTGTACACCGGTTCCGTTTAAGGGCGCACTGCGTGGCGCCTGCTGCGGTGTGTACCAGCCGTTCACCATCGAAACGTTGATCCTTGCATTCAGTCACGGACAGCAGCGGGAATGCGTTTTCCACCGCTTTCTTGCTGCGTGCTGATCTGTTGACAGCTTAGCTCTTATCCATTCTGCGGGCGGCCCAAATCTCACGTTTTGGACGCAATTTCCCCTTTTGTGAATCACCGTCACGAAGGGTTGAGTTAATCTGCTCGAATGGGCCCGTGAGCAATCATCTGCGCATATGGCGGGGCAGGGACAGCGCCCGCGGCGCGGTATGATATTCGGAGGCCAACGCCGGGCGTGCATCCCTATCGCCGTCCGGGGTTTCCCGACTGTTGCACGCACCTGAAGCATTTCCTCCCTTCTTGCCGTGCCCGGGTCCGGGCCGCACGACCGGAGCTGCACTGCCAGCCTCAACTGCCACACAGAACGGGTGACTGCCACCGTGAGCACAACAGATACGCCGCTGAACGCATCCCGGGCCTCCGGCGCCGGGTTTGCCCGTAAGGCCAAGGCGTATCTCGCCCTCACCAAGCCGCGCGTGATCGAACTGCTGCTGGTCAGCACCCTGCCCACCATGATTTACGCCCAGCGGGGCTTCCCATCCATCGGACTGATCCTCGCCACGCTGGTGGGCGGTGCCTTCGCTGCGGGCAGCGCCGGGGCCTTCAACTGTTACATCGACCGCGACATCGACAAGCTGATGCACCGCACGGAGAACAGGCCGCTGGTCACCGGTGAAGTCACCCCGCGCGAGGCGCTGGTCTTTTCCTGGCTGCTGGGTGCCGCCTCGATCGTGATCCTCTGGTTCGGAGCCAATCCGCTTTCCGCCTGGCTGGGGCTGGGTGCCATCTTCTTCTACGTGGTCATCTACACCATGATCCTCAAGCGGCGCACGGCGCAGAACATTGTCTGGGGCGGTGCAGCAGGCTGCTTCCCGGTACTGATCGCGTGGGCTGCCGTCACCAACTCTGTTGAGTGGCCGGCGGTCGTCCTGTTCATGGTGATCTTCCTGTGGACCCCGCCACACTACTGGCCCCTGTCCATGCGTTACGGCGAGGACTACCGGAACGCCAACGTCCCCATGCTCGGTGCCATCGCCGGCGCCAAGGTGGTGTCCGTCCAGGTGGTCCTGTACGCCTGGGCCATGGTGGCCTGCTCCCTGCTAATGATTCCTGCGGGTGGGGCCGGTTGGGTCTACACCGTAACCGCAGTCCTGGCCGGCGCGTGGTTCCTCTATGAATCCCATGCCCTGTATTCGCGCGCCCACAGCGAGGACATCCCGGACAAGCGCGCCATGAAGGTCTTCCATGGCTCCATCAGCTACCTGACGCTGTTGTTCATCGCGCTGGCGGTGGACCCGTTCGTCGGGCATGCAATCATGGCCGGCTAGGCCCCGGGGCGCAGATCGCCGACGCACATCCCCGGCCCAAGCCCATCGGCGGCCCCCACCTGAGTGGTGGGGGCCGCCGTTTGCGTTAACCCGCGCAGGCTGCGCGTGCACGGAATCGAAACCGATATGACATTTTTGTCATATCGGTCACTTTAAGTGTCATCCATCATGACCAGCTGCTTACGGTGGGGTGGACCCTTCCCTCGATCAAAGGAAAAATCCATGGAAGTCCGTCCCTCCACAATTCCCGCCCCCAGCCACAGCCCGCCGGGAGGCCGGGGAAGCCGTGGCCGCTTCACCTTCCGCCGCCCGCCGTTTGCTGCCCATTTGGGCGCCGACGTACCCGCATCCCTGGTGGTGTTCCTCGTGGCCCTCCCGCTCTCGCTCGGCATCGCAGCCGCGTCGGGAGCCCCCGTCATGGCAGGCCTCATCGCTGCAGCCGTGGGCGGGATCGTGGCCGGAAGCCTGGGCGGCTCACCGCTGCAGGTGAGCGGACCCGCGGCCGGGCTGACCGTCGTCGTGGCCGGGCTGGTCCAGGAGTTCGGATGGCAGGTGACCTGCGCCATCACCGCGGCCGCGGGCGCCGTGCAGCTCCTGCTGGGCATCAGTCGCGTGGGCCGGGCCGCCCTGGCCGTCTCACCGGTGGTGGTCAAAGCCATGCTCGCCGGCATCGGTGTCACCATCATCCTGCAGCAGGTCCACGTGCTTCTCGGATCCCGGCCGGCAGGCTCGGCCCTCGAGAACCTTGCGGCACTGCCGGCAGCCATCACCAACCTGGAACTGCACGCGGCCCTGCTGGGACTGGCCGTCGTGGCAATCCTGCTGTGCTGGAAGTTCCTGCCCGCCACGGTCCGGCGTGTTCCGGGCCCCTTGGCCGCCGTCGCGGCAGGAACCGCACTGGCCGTGGCCTTTGCCCCCGGTGTTGAGCGCATCTCCCTTGATGGCTCCATTTTCGATGCCATCGCCCTGCCGCAGCTTCCGGACAGCAACTGGCGCGCGTTCGCTTTTGCCATCTTGACCATGGCCCTCATCGCCAGCATCGAGTCCCTCCTGTCGGCCGTGGCCGTGGACAAGATGCAGACCGGTCCGCGGACCAACCTGAACAGGGAGCTCATCGGGCAGGGCACCGCAAACATCGTTTCCGGGTCCCTGGGCGGCCTGCCCGTGACGGGCGTCATTGTCCGCAGCGCCACGAATGTGGAAGCGGGAGCGGCTTCCCGGACATCCGCAGTGCTGCACGGTGTCTGGGTTCTGGCTTTCTCTGCCCTCTTTGCCGGGTTGATCCAGCTGATCCCGCTGGCCGTCCTGGCCGGCCTGCTGGTGGTTATCGGCGCGCGGCTGATCAAGGTGGCGGACATCCGGACCAGCCTGCGCACGGGAGACCTCACCATTTACGCGGTTACCCTCATCTGCGTGGTGTTCCTGAACTTGTTGGAAGGAGTCATGATCGGCCTGGCCCTCGCCGCTGCCAGTGTGCTGTGGCGTGTTCTGCGGGCCCCCATCCAGGCGCACCGTCCCGCCGCACCGCCGTCGCCCTGGCGGGTGACCATCGCGGGATCATGCAGCTTCTTCGCGCTGCCAAAGCTCAACGGCGTCCTGCAGTCGGTGCCCGCCGGCGCGGACGTGGTGGTGGAGCTCAACGCCGACTATGTTGACCATTCCTTCCGGGAAGCCCTGTTGGCCTGGCAGCTCCAGCACCAGGCCGCCGGCGGCACGGTGAACCTTGAGGAGCACGGCAACACGGTGTTCCGGGACGCCGCCCACCAGGCTCCCCGGCGCGAGGAAGCCACCGAGTTGCCCCTTCCGCCAAGGAAGGAGCCGTTGTTGCAGGGCGTCAACAAATACCACCGCCGGTTTGCGCACCAGGTCCGTCCGCTGGTGCATGACCTGACGGAAGGACAGAACCCGGACAGCCTGTTCGTGGGCTGCATCGATTCGCGCGTCAATCCGAACCTGATCACCAGCAGCGGCCCGGGGGACCTGCTCACGCTGCGGAACATCGGCAACGTGGTGTGCGGCAATGGCCAGGACGCCTCAACGGATTCTGCCCTGTCCTTTGCCGTCAACGGCCTGGGAGTGCAGTCGGTCGCCATCTGCGGGCACTCCAACTGCGGCGCCATGAAGGCGCTGCTCGCAGAGGCCGGCGGCGAAGACAACAGTTCGCTTGGTCCGGCATTCGGACAGTGGCTGGACCACGCCCGGCCCAGCTACACGGAGCTGCTGGAAGGGCATCCGGTGGGCCGGCAGGCGGCGGCGGCGGGTTACGCCCGGGTGGACCAACTGGCGATGGTCAACGTGGCCGTGCAACTGGCCAAGCTGCAGGACCACCCGGTGACGGGCCCGGCGCTGGTGGAGGGAAAGGTGCAGGCAACGGGCCTCTTCTACGACATTGCCACCGCGCAGGTCCTGCAGATCACCGCCACGGGGATCCGGAACCTTGACCCGGCCGGCGGGTCCGGGCTTCGGATCAACGCCTTCGCTGAACGGTAATTTCCCGGGACGCCTGCAAGGCGGCGAAACATACAAAGGCGGTAAACGCAGGCGCCCCGGCCCCATCCCGGGCCGGGGCGCCTGCGCGCTGTACGGGTGGGCGGGCGCCTACTTCGCTGCCCTGGATGAGTCCACGGCACTGGAACGGGCGATGTCCCAGGCGTTGGTCGATGCCGCCATCAGCAGGGCCGCGCCGAGCATGTGGGCCGCTACCAGCAGCGCCGGAATACCGTTGTAGTACTGCGTAAACCCGATCACCGCCTGGAGCACGGTGACGCCCAGGAGGGCCAGGACGGCCGTCCGGAAGGGGCCCGTAATGCGGCGCCTGATGACCAGGACCAGGGCCACTACAGTCCCGGCAGTCACCAGGTACGCGGGCACGGCATGGATGTGGGAGAACAAATCCCAGTCCAGGTCGTTGCGGGGAGCATCGGCGTCACCGGCATGCGGGCCGGCCCCGGTGACCACCACACCGAGCATCACGGCGACGGCGGAGAAAAGCGCGACGGCGGCCGTCACCGGGCGCAGGGGTGCGGGCAGGGCGGCGGGCCGGGTGGCAAGGAAGCGGCCGGTCCGCCCGAAGGCACGGTTGACCAGCAGGGTGGCGAAGACCACCAGCGCCATGGAGACCAGGAAGTGCAGGCCCACCACCCACGGGTTGAGGTTGGTCAGCACGGTGACGCCGCCGATCACGGCCTGGGCGGGGATGCTGGCCAGCAGGCCCAGTGCCAGGAGGAAGAGGTCCTTGCGCTCCTTCCGGAGGTTCCACAGGTACACCAGCATCAGGGCGGCGACGGCGGCCAGCGCGAACGTCAGGAGCCGGTTGCCGAACTCGATGAAGCCATGGATGCCCATCTCCGGAGTGTTTACCAGGGAGTCGGAGGTGCAGCGGGGCCAGGTGGGGCAGCCAAGGCCCGATGCGGTGAGGCGGACGGCGCCGCCGGTGACCACCAGAAGCGTCTGGCCGATCAGGGAGGCGACGGCGAGGCGGCGGATGCGGACGTCCACGGTGCGTGGGAGCCGCGAGGCCAGGCGGCCGGCGAGCTGGGGGAGGCGTGAAGCCGTGGACACGGTTATCTCAATTCCACTTGAACCAACGGATGGCTGCGGCGCCGGCGATGACCGTCCAGAGCAGCAGGATGAGGGCGGCGCCGCCGTTCACGGCCCCGTCCAGGAAGGCGGCCCGCATCGATTCGCCCAGGGCGCCGGAGGGCAGGAAGTGCACGACTGCCTGCGCGGCGGCAGGCAGTCGCCCCGCGGGGATGACGATGCCGCCCATGGCGCCGAGGAGGATCCACAGCAGGTTGGTGATGGCCAGCGTGGCTTCCGGCCGGACTGTCCCGGCCACCAGCAGCCCCAGCGCGGTGAAAGCCGCCGCGCCCAGCGCGAGCAGCGCCAGCCCCGGGAGCCAGCCCGCCGCCGTCGGCTGCCATCCCAGGGCCAGGGCAACCACGCCAACCACCACCACCTGGAGGCACAGAACGGCCAGGACCGACAGGACTTTGCCGGCAATCAGGCCGCCGCGGCCCAAGGGGGTGGTGGACAGGAACCGGAGTACGCCGTAGCGGCGGTCGAAGCCGGTGGCGATGCCCTGGCCGGTGAAGGCCGTGGACATCGCACACAGGGCCAGGATTCCGGGAACGGCCACGTTGATGCGGCTGGATCCCATTCCGTCCAGGAACGGGGTGACCGTCAGGCCCACAAGTGCCAGCAGCGGCAGCACCACTGCCAGGATCAGCTGCTCGCCGTTCCGCAGCATTGTCAGTGCCTCGTACTTGCCCTGCAGCAGGACCCGGCGCAGCAGGGGCGCCGGCTGCTGGGCCTCCTGCATTGCTGCGGTGCTCATCGGATGTCCTTTCCCGAGATATCCAAAAAGACGTCTTCAAGGCTACGCGCCTGAAGGCTCATTGAGGCGGGCATGATTCCCTTCGCCTCCCACCACCGGGCCAGGGCGGAGAGGTGCCGGGGCGTCAGGGCGCCGGTGATGGTGTAGCTGCCGGCACGGGGTTCGGAAACGTCCACGTCATCCGGCAAAGCGGCTGCCAGGTCCAGCCCGGGCGGGGCTTCGAACGCCAGCGTCCGGATGTGCCCGCCGTCCTGGTCCGCAACGGGGCTGCGCTGCAGCAGTTCCTGCACGGTCCCTTCGGCAACGTTGCGGCCGCCGTCGATGATGTACACGTAGTCCGCCAGGCGCTGGGCGTCGTCCATCAGGTGGGTGGTGAGGATGATCCCCATCCCACTGTCACGCAACTCGGCGATCAGGTCGAACACCAGCTGCCGGGACTGCGGGTCCAGTCCGGCGCTGGGCTCGTCCAGGAACAATACTTCGGGCCTGCCCACCAGGGCGGCGGCGAGTGCCAGGCGCTGTTTCTGGCCGCCGGACAGCCTGCGCACGCTGGTCCGGCTGAAGGAGTCGATGCCCAGCCTGCCCACCAGGTCTTCCAGCGGCCACGGGCGGGCGTACAGCCCGGCGATGTGCCGCAGCAGCGGCAGGGGCCGGGCCGACGGCGGGAGGCCGCCGTCCTGCAGCATCACGCCGACGCGGGACCGGAGGTCAGCGCCTGCCGCCGCCGGGTCCTGGCCCAGCAGCGAGATGGTGCCGCCACTGCGCTTTTGCAGGCCCTGGGCGCATTCGAGGGTGGTGGTTTTTCCGGCACCGTTGGCGCCGAGGAGGGCGGTTACCTGTCCGCGCTCGGCAACGAGTGAAACGCCGCTGACAACCCTGAGCATCTTTCCGTCCAGGCTGGAAAGGGGGCCGACGTCCTTGATGAGCCCATGGATGGACAGAACGGGGGACTGGGGGGATCGCACCACAGTATTCTACGGGATGTAGTATTTAGCACCGTCCCCCGGGCCTGTGCAGCTGCCTGGCATAGGTCAGCCTGCCCTTACTGGAGTGCGGGACTAAATTACGACATGATTGTGTTGTGTATTCCATGACCAACGCTACTGCCGTGCCTGCGCCCGGGCCTGTGGCTGATGCCGACGAGCGCACCCGGGACCGGGTCCTCGCTGCCGTCCTGGAGCACGGGCCCGTCAGCGCGGCCGAACTGGGCGACATGCTGGGATTCACCCCGGCCGCCGTCCGGCGCCACCTGGACCACCTGTCGCGTGCGGGCGTCATCGAGGTCAAGCGGGTGGCCAAGCCCGGCGCGGGTGCCGGCCGTCCGGCCCGCCGCTACGTCCTCAGTTCACAGGGCCAGTCCAGCCTGGGCAACGACTACCTGGACATCGCCGCCCTTGCGCTCCAGCAGCTGCAAAAGATGGCAGGCCCGGACGCGGTGCGCGCCTTCGCCGAGGAGCGCTTTGCGGACATGGAGCGGCGCTACGCACCCGAAATCGAGCAGGCCGGCCCGGACATCCGGGACCGCGCCACCGCACTCGCAGCGGCGCTGACCCGCGACAACTTCGTGGCCTCCGCTGCGTCCATCGAGGCAAAGGCACCGCTGCCCGCGGCGCTTTCCAGCGTGCAGCTCTGCCAGGGCCACTGCCCCATCCAGCAGCTCGCCGCCCGCTTCCCGGTGTTCTGCGACGTCGAGACCGAAGTCTTTTCAAGGCTGGTGGGCGTTGACGTCCGCCGCCTCTCCACGCTGGCCCGCGGCGGCCACGTCTGCACCACACATATTCCTACAGGCAGGCTGCCTGCCAAACCGGCCACGGTGCCGGCGGCAGCCCCCGCCAGCCTGGACGAAGTAATCAACCATCAGCAAGAAAGGCCGTGATGACGGACCAACTATCAGAGAAAGCAGTCGCCGAAAACACTGTGATCTCGGAGATTCTGGAAAAGAATCCCGAGCTCCACGGCATCGGCAACTACGAGTACGGCTGGGCTGACAAGAACGATGTCGGCGCCAACGCCCGCCGTGGGCTCAACGAAGAGGTAGTCCGGGACATTTCGGCGAAGAAGAGCGAGCCGGAATGGATGCTCGACCTGCGCCTGAAGGGCCTGAAGTATTTCGATCGCAAGCCCATGCCCACCTGGGGCGCGGACCTCTCCGGCATCGACTTCGACAACATCAAGTACTTCGTGCGCTCCACCGAGAAGCAGGCTGCCACCTGGGAAGACCTGCCCGAGGACATCAAGAACACGTACGACAAGCTGGGCATCCCCGAGGCCGAAAAGCAGCGCCTTGTTTCGGGTGTTGCCGCCCAGTACGAGTCTGAGGTTGTTTACCACCAGCTGCGGGAGGACCTTGAGCGGCAGGGTGTCATCTTCCTGGACACCGACACCGCGCTGAAGGAACACCCGGAGATCTTCCAGGAGTACTTCGGCACCGTCATCCCGGTAGGCGACAACAAGTTCGCCTCGCTGAACACCTCCGTCTGGTCCGGCGGCTCGTTCGTGTACGTCCCCAAGGGCGTCCACGTGGAGATCCCCCTGCAGGCCTACTTCCGCATCAACACGGAAAACATGGGCCAGTTCGAACGCACGCTGATCATCGCCGACGAGGACTCCTACGTCCACTACATCGAAGGCTGCACAGCGCCGATCTACACCTCGGACTCGCTGCACTCCGCCGTCGTGGAGATCATCGTCAAGAAGGGCGCCCGCGTCCGGTACACCACCATCCAGAACTGGTCGAACAACGTCTACAACCTGGTGACCAAACGTGCCATCTGCGAAGCAGGCGCCACCATGGAATGGATCGATGGAAACATCGGCTCCAAGGTCACCATGAAGTACCCGGCCGTGTACCTCGTAGGCGAAGGGGCCAAGGGCGAGACCCTGTCCATCGCCTTCGCCGGCGAAGGCCAGCACCAGGACACCGGCTCCAAGATGGTGCACATTGCGCCGAACACCAAGAGCTCGATCATCTCCAAGTCCGTTGCCCGTGGTGGCGGCCGCGCCGCCTACCGCGGCCTGGTCCAGATCCGGGAAGGAGCCAAGCACTCGGCCAACACCGTGCGCTGCGACGCCCTCCTGGTGGACACCATTTCCCGGTCTGACACCTACCCGTACATCGACATCCGCGAGGACGATGTCCAGCTGGGACACGAGGCCACCGTTTCCCGCGTCAGCGAGGAACAGCTGTTCTACCTCATGTCCCGCGGCATGCCCGAGGACGAGGCCATGGCCATGATCGTGCGCGGCTTCATTGAGCCGATCGCCCGCGAACTGCCCATGGAATACGCCCTCGAGCTGAACCGCCTCATCGAACTCCAGATGGAAGGATCCGTCGGTTAATGACTGCCGAAGCAACTACCGAAAAGGCGCGCGTCGGCGCACCGTCGATCGCCGGTTTCACCGAGGAGGGCGAGCACCTCGTCGCCTCCAAGGTGGACCGCCACCACAGCCACGGCACACAGGTCATGGCCTCCCGCGCCGAGCGGCTCACCAGCCATGACGTGGCCGATTTCGCCCTGCCCAACGGCCGGGAAGAGGAATGGCGCTTCACCCCGGTGCGTGAACTGGCCAACCTGCTGTCCGATACCCCGTCGGAGGCCGGCGCCCTTGGCGTCACGGTCGAGGCACCTGCAGCCGTGGTCCAGCGGACCCTCCGCGCAGGTGAGGCCCCCCGTGGCGCCACCCTCGTCCCCGCCGACCGTGCCGCCGTCGTGGCTTCCGCGAACGCCGGCGACGCCCAGCTCATCTCCATCCCGGCGAACGCCGAGTTGGACGAGCCGGTGCGCCTGGTCCTGACCGGCAACGGCGCAGGCCGCCGGACCAACTCCCACGTGGTGATCGAAGCCGGAGTCAACAGCCGCTCCGTCGTGATCATCGAGCACGACGGCACCTCAGACCACAACGGCAACGTTGAGGTCCTGGTTCGCGAAGGCGCCCACCTCACGGTGGTTTCCCTGCAGCTCTGGGGGGACGACGCCAAGCACCTGGCACAGCATGACGCCGAGGTTGCCAAGGACGCCGTGTACAAGCACATTGCCGTAACTCTTGGCGGCAAGATCGTGCGCCTGAACTCCAACGTCCGCTTCGCCGGGGAAGGCGCCGAGACACAGCTCCTGGGCCTTTACTACGCCGATGCAGGCCAGCACCTGGAGCACCGTTCCTTCGTGGACCACAACGTGGCCAACTGCAAGTCCAACGTCCTCTACAAGGGCGCGCTGCAGGGCAAGGGTGCGCACACGGTCTGGGTTGGCGACGTGCTGATCCAGAAGCAGGCCGAGGGCACCGACTCCTACGAGAAGAACCAGAACCTGGTCCTGACCGACGGCTGCCGCGCGGACTCCGTGCCCAACCTCGAGATCGAGACCGGCCTGATCGAGGGTGCCGGCCACGCCAGCGCCACCGGCCGGTTCGACGACGAGCACCTGTTCTACCTGATGGCCCGCGGCATCCCCGAGGATGTTGCCCGCCGCCTGGTGGTCCGCGGCTTCCTGAACGAGATCATCCAGCAGATCAAGGTCCCGGCCCTCGAAGAGCGCCTGACCGATGCCGTGGAACGCGAACTCGCGGCAATCGACTACTAGAGACAGGCAGGCAGGAACGTATGAGCGGCAAACCCAAGGGTGAGCTGGTGTGCAGCGCCAATGACATCCAGGTCAAGCAGGCGCTGCGCATCCTGGTGGACGGCTACCCCGTAGCCGTGGTCCGGGACTCGATGGGGGACATCCACGCCATCGGTGACACCTGCTCGCACGCGGACATTTCCCTGTCCGAAGGCGACGTGGAAGGTTGCGCCATCGAGTGCTGGGGGCATGGTTCCCAGTTCGACCTGCGCAGCGGCCAGCCGCTCCAGCTCCCCGCCTACGATCCCGTGCCGGTCTTCGCCGTCGAACTCGACGGGGACGACGTCTACGTGGACGTCACCAACGTTTTGAACGGCGCAGCAGTAGACAACTACTGAGCGCCCGCAGCACCAGACTTACGAGCGAAAAGAAAGAAGAGCATGTCAACTCTTGAGATCAAGGACCTGCACGTCAGCATTGAGACGGAACAGGGCACCAAGGAGATCCTGAAGGGCGTCAGCCTGACCATCAGGACCGGCGAGACGCACGCCATCATGGGCCCCAACGGCTCGGGCAAGTCCACCCTCGCGTCCACCATTGCAGGGCACCCCCGCTACACCGTCACCCGTGGCACCATCACGCTGGACGGCGAAGACGTGCTGGCCATGAGTGTTGACGAGCGCGCCCGCGCCGGCGTCTTCCTGGCCATGCAGTACCCGGTGGAGGTTCCGGGCGTCACCATGACCAACTTCCTGCGCACGGCCAAGACCGCCATCGACGGCCAGGCGCCTGCCCTGCGCACCTGGACCAAGGACGTCAAGGCCGCCATGGAGAAGCTGCGCATCGACGCCGACTTCGCCCAGCGCAACGTCAACGAAGGCTTCTCCGGCGGCGAAAAGAAGCGCGTGGAGATCCTGCAGCTGGAGCTCTTCAAGCCCAAGTTCGCCGTCCTGGACGAGACCGACTCCGGCCTGGACGTGGACGCGCTCAAAATTGTGTCCGAGGGCGTCAACCGTGCGCACTCCGAGGGAAACATGGGCACGCTGCTCATCACGCACTACACCCGCATCCTGCGCTACATCAAGCCTGACTTCGTGCACGTGTTCGTGGACGGACAGGTTGTCGAGGAGGGCGGCCCCGAGCTGGCCGACCGCCTCGAGGAAGAAGGCTACGACCGTTACGCCAAGGGCGCCGGCGCAGCCACCATCGCGGCTGCCGCCGCAGCACAGGCCTAGTAAGGACTTGTCATGACCGAAATCAAGCCGGGCCGCACGGCCCTGGAGGACGTCGAAGAGGCGCTCAAGGACGTCATCGACCCTGAGCTTGGCGTCAACGTGGTGGACCTGGGCCTCCTGTACGGCCTGAAGTACTCCGATGACGACGGTGCGCTCCTGATCGACATGACGCTCACCACCGCAGCCTGCCCGCTCACCGACGTGCTCGAGGAGCAGGTGGGCCAGGCCCTGGACGGCGTCGTTGACGACTGGCGCCTCAACTGGGTCTGGATGCCGCCTTGGGGTCCCGAGCGGATCACCGATGACGGCAAGGACCAGATGAGGGCCCTCGGCTTCAACATCTAGAAAAAAGTACGACGACGGCCGGTCACCATTCCCGCGAAAGGTGACCGGCCGTCGTCGTACCCCGTTCCATCGAGGTTAGAGGCTGGCGGCGCTGAAGGTGTCGCACTGCTTGATGTCGCCGGTCTGGTAGCCCCGGCTGAACCACCGCTGGCGTTCCTCACTGGAGCCGTGTGTCCAGCCTTCGGGGGAGACACGTCCGGTGGCTGCCTTCTGGATCCGGTCATCGCCCACTGATGCGGCCGCCGACAACGCGTCGTTGACGTCCTGCTGGGTGAGCGGTTCCAGGTAGGGCTGCCCGGTGGACGGGTCCGGCGTGGTGGATGCGTACTTGGCCCACAGGCCTGCATAGCAATCCGCCTGCAGTTCCGTACGGACGGAACCGGACTCCGGTCCCTGCGGGTCCTGCTGCGCCCGCTGCAGATCGCCCAGCAGGTTCTGGACGTGGTGGCCGAACTCGTGCGCCACTACGTATTCCTGGGCCAGAGGTCCGCCTGAGGAACCGAACCGGTCCACGAGTTCCTGGAAGAAACCGGGATCAAAGTAGGCGGTAGTGTCCGTGGGGCAGTAGAAGGGCCCTACTTCGGAGGTTGCGGCCCCGCACCCGGTGTTGGTGCCGCCGCTGAAGATCACGGCCTCCGGGCGGGGGTACTGCACGTTGTACTGCTTCAGGTAGCCGGGCCAGAACGCATTGAGGCTGTTCACCGTGCCGGTGATCCGGCAGTCCAGGCGGGCATCGGCGTCCGCTCCGGTGGTGCAGGCCGGTGCCGTGCCCTGGGACTGTCCGCCGGCACCGTTGTCCACCAGCCCGCCGAGCATGTTCGGGTTGATTCCCAGCAGGAGCGCAACGAGCAGCACCAGGCCGCCGCCGATTCCGCCGCCGATTTTCACGCCGGTGCCCATGCCCCTACGGTCCTGGACCTGGGAAGGATCAAGCTGCACGTTGTCATTGAAACTCATATCGTCACAATACCCGCGGGCCGGGGGCTCAACCCGTGGCGGCCGGTAAAGTTGGTCCGTGCCTTTCCTCGACAAGATCCAGCTCTGGGCTGGGCAACGGCCGCACGACACTGCCGTGGTGATCGCGGGCCGGCGACTGGACTGGGCGGAGCTGCTGGATGCCGCCGCGGGTCTGGTGCCGGAGATGAAGTCCGTCAGTACCCTGTGCGAGTCCAATTCGGTGGACTTTGCCGTAAAGTTCGCAGCCGCCGTGGCCGGCGGCCGCCAGTGCGCGGTCCTGGACCCTTCGTGGCCCGCACCGCTGCAGGAGGATATTGTCCGGCGGGTGGAGGCATGCGCCGTTCCGGCCCAGGTCTCCCCGGACGACGTGCTGGCCGACGGCCCGCCTGGCTCCAGCTTCCTCATCGGCCTCACTTCCGGCACTACGTCTGTACCCAAGGCGTTTACCCGCTCCCGGCGGTCATGGCAGCAGTCCTTCGACGCTTCCATCGAGTTTTTCGGGCTTCGCCAGGACGACGTCACCCTTGCGCCCGGGCCGCTGGCTGCCAGCCTGAACCTCTATGCCCTGGCCGAATGCCTCTACGCCGGATCCGAGTTCCAAACACTGGAGACGTTCGACGTCGGCGACGTCCACGCTGCCATCACCCACGACCGGGTCACCCGGCTGGTCCTGGTGCCCACCATGCTGCGGATGCTCAGCGAACGGGGGATGACAGGGTGCGTGGACGCCTCCGGAATCCGCACCATCATCTGTGCAGGCTCCAAACTCGATGCCCGCACCCTGGAAGCGGCACGGCGCTGGGCGCCGAACGCCACCATTTATGAGTACTACGGCGCCTCCGAGCTGAGCTTCGTCTCCGGCCTGGGCCTGGCCGCGGGACAGGTTCCGGCGGCGGGCGGCACGGGAATCGGGCGGCCCTTTCCCGGTGTCGATGTCCGGATCCTGGATGACGGTGGCGCAGCGGTTCCGGACGGCGGCTACGGCAACATCTGCGTCCGCAGCGGCATGGTGAGCAACGGCTACCTGTGGGGCGACGACGGCGAGGCGCTGCGGTCCTTCGGCGACTGGTACACGGTGGGGGACCAGGGCTACCTTCTGGACGGCGAGCTGCACATCCTTGGCCGGCGCGCGGACATGATCCTTACCGCCGGAAGGAACGTCTACCCGCACGAGGTGGAACTGGCCCTGGCGGCAGTCCCGGGTGTGGCGGCAGCGGTGGCCGCCGGCGTGGCTGACGATCTGCGCGGCCAGCGCGTGGTGGCGGGGGTGGTTGCATCCCATGGCGGGCTGACGGCCACGCAGTTGCGCGCCGGCCTGGAGGACATCCTGTCCCGGCACAAGCGGCCCCTGCAGTACTACCTCCTGCCGGAACTTCCCACCACGGACCGCGGCAAGGTCAGCCGGAACCTGCTGCTGGAGTGGATCAACACCCGGGACCCCAGGGTACGGCCCCTTGGTGGCTGACGCGGTGCACGCTGAGCTCCTGCCGCCGGACCGCCAGCCGGTGATCATCGCCGCCCGCCGCACCCCGGTGTGCCCGGTCAACGGAGCCCTGCGCACCCTGCGGGCACATCAACTCCTGGCCCCGGTGCTGCGCGCGCTCGTCTCCGAACTGTCCCTGGAGCCGGAGTCCGTTGCCGACGTCGTGATCGGCAACGCGGTGGGCGGCGGCGGAAACGTGGCCCGGTTGGCCTTGCTGGAGGCGGGTCTGCCCGTCACCGTACCCGGGATCACCGTGGACCGGCAGTGTGGCTCAGGACTGGACGCCATCGTCCTCGCCGCCCGGCTCGTGGCGGCAGGAGGCAGTCCCGTTTACCTGGCTGGGGGAGTGGAGAGCACCAGCACCGCGCCCCTGCGCGCCAACCGGAGGGACGACGGCGGCCCGGAGTTTTACGCCCGCGCCCAGTTTGTGCCGGCCAGCTACGGCGATCCGGACATGGGTACCGCCGCGGAAACGGTAGCCGCGGAATACGGCGTCGGCAGGGACCGCCAGGATGCCTTCGCCCTTGCCAGCCACCGGAAGGCCCTCACGGCGACCCGGGACGGGCGTTTCGCGGGCGAACTCGTGCCACTGGCCACCGCTGCCGGGACCGTCTCCGTCGATGGCGGGCCGCGGGCCGGCCTGACCCCCGCCATCATGGCAAGGTTCCCGGCCGCCTTCGTGCCGGGAGGAACCGTTACCGCCGGAAACTCCTGCTTCGACGCGGACGCCGCCGCCGCCGTCGTCATCACCTCCCTGGAGCGTGCACGCCGGCTGGGGGCACGCGACGGCCTGGTGGTGCGCGGCACCGGCACAGCCGGCGTGGCCCCCCAGGTACTGGGGATCGGTGCTGCCCCTGCCGCGCGGGAGGTGCTGGCCCGTGCCGGGGTGTCAGCCGGCGAGGTGGGCCTGGTGGAATTCAATGAGGCGTTCGCGTCGCAGGCACTTGCCTGCCTGGACCAGCTTGGCATCGATCCCGAGCGGGCAAACCTCGACGGCGGTGCGCTGGCCCTGGGGCATGCCTACGGTGCGTCCGGGGCCGTCCTGGTGACGCGGCTGCTGGCCCAGGCGAGGGGCGCCGGCACGCCGGGAACCCTGGGGCTGGCGATGATCAGCATGGCGGGCGGCATGGGGACCGCGGCACTGCTGGAGTACCGGCAGCTGTCGCCAGCCTGATCTTCAGGGGGCTGTGTCAGTCCTCGGCCTCGCCGAGGCCGCGGGCGGCGAGCGCTTCGCCGGTTTGGCGGGCGTAGGCCACGGAGGTGATGAACACGGGCAGGATCAATGCGCGCGGGTTGCGCTCCAGGCCCCGTGCCCGGGCGGAATCGCGGACGTCGGCGAACGTGCCGGCAATGAACGGGATGCTGCGAAGCATGATGCCAGTAGTCAGGGCGAAGCGTTCAGGATCGGCGCCGAGCCTCCTGAACGGACGCGCCAGCCGGACAACGCCATCCAGGAGCTGTTGAATGGGTGTGGTGGCGGTGAGCAGGGACGCCGCCACCACGCAGACCAGGATGTTCAGGACGATCCGCGCCGCAGTGGGGCCGCCGAGCTGCCACCACTGGAAGAACCCGATGGCCAACAGCACTGGAGCCAGCGGCCGGACGGCTCCCCAGATCCGTCTCGCGCCGGCGCCTGCCAACAGGAACAGTCCGGTGAGCATGGCCAGCACGGCAGCGGAGATGCGCCAATCCACGATGACGAAGGACGCCAGGCCGCAGGCAAACACAAGCCCGAACTTCAGCGCCAGCGGTGCGCGGTGAAGGAGGGAGTTGCCTGGCACGTAATTGGCCAGGAGGAATCCGTGGCCCCTCACGGAGCGTCCCTGCCTGCCGGATTCAGCCCCTGCAGGCACCACGAACGGTAGGCTGCCACGGCTTCGCCAGGGGCGCCGTCAAATGCCACGCGGCCTGCTTCGATGACCAGGACGCGGTCCATTTCCAGTGCCAGGTCCAGGTCATGGGTGGACATGATGATCTGCTGGTCCAGGTTGGCCAGCGTCCGGCGGAGCAGCTCACGGTTGCGCAGGTCAAGGAGGGTGGAGGGTTCATCCAGGACCAGGACCGCAGGGTTCACTGCGAGCACGGCGGCGAGCGCCATGAGCTGGCGCTCACCGCCGGACAGCTCGTAGATGCTCTGGTCGGCCAGGTGCAGGAGCCCCAGCCGTTCGAGCGCCGCGTCGGCCTGGCGACGCCGCTCGGGGCCGTTTTTCACGGAACGGCGCAGGGACAGCTCCACATCCTCCCTGCCGGTGGGCATCACCAGCTGGGAGAGGGGATCGGTGAAGACGAAGCCGACGTTCCGCCTGACTTTCCGCACGGCACGCACTGTATCGTCGCCGTCGACCGTCACCGTGCCGGTGGTGGGCTGGATGAGCCCGTTGACCAGGCGCAGCAGCGTTGACTTCCCCGAGCCGTTGGCGCCGATGACGCCCACGCGTGCCTCCTCCAGCCGGAGGGTCACCGCGTCAAGGAGGACTTTGGGCTGTGCGGAGTTCTCCGTTTCGACGGCGACGGACGCCTGGTCAAAGGTCACTGCGGGCATGGCGGGAGGTCCTAGGCGCTTTCGGACGCGGCGGTACGCCGGCGCACGCGGCGGACCAGGACGTCGGGGAAGGCGCGGTGAAGGGCGACGGCGATCGCGGCGGCGAGGACATTCTTGATGATGTCGCCCGGGTAGAAGACCAGGTCGCCCAGGAAGGCCTGCTCCAGGGTGGCCTTGGAGTTCAGCGCGATGCCCAGGATGCCCAGCGAGTGCACAACCACGATGCTCGTGGCCGTGGCAGCCACGAAGAACCAGAGGGCGCGGGCCTTGGTGGTGCGTTTGATCACCACGGTGGCCAGCCATCCCACGACGCCTGCGGCGATGGGGAAGGCGATGATGTAGCCGGCCGAGGGTCCGGCGAGGATGCCCAGGCCGCTGCGGCCCTGGCTGAAGATGGGCAGGCCGGCCAGGCCAAGGAGCGTGTAAAGCCCGACGGCGGCGAACCCGCGGGCGGGGCCCAGCACCAGTCCGGTGAGCATGACGGCCAGGGTCTGGAAGGTGATGGGGACGCCGAAGCCGTTCAGGGCCAGTCCGGGCACCAGGGCTGCGCCGGCCACGAGGGCGGCAAAAACGGCGATCAGCCCAAGGTCAGTGCCGTTCCAGCGGCGGCGCTCCGTCCGCGGGCTGTTCTTGGGGGTGGTCTCGGTATTGCTCATGGTGGTCCTGTCGGGGTTGTACAAGCGGAATCTAATGTACAGCCGACGCTACCGGGGTGGAACACCGCCCATTTTGTAGGGGATCTACTAAACCGGGCCGCGCCTGCCTCGGGCTGGGCACAAAGAGCCCTCGGTCACGGGTCTTGTCGCTTCTTCCGGCGCGTGAGGCCCCCACTGTTGATCGTACCGACGAGGCTCCTATCCACTGGTGGCTGCACCTCTTCCACCGAACGGTTGTCAGACTTTGTTGCGGGAGTCTCCCGGCTTCTGGGTCTCGGGGGAGAACCCCAGGAGCAGGTGACGACACCGGCGGCGCCAGGGCGTGGCCCCCGTCCTACCGGCCTCACGTCGAATCGTGTAGGCGCCGCAGGCGCAGCTGGCCGGCGCGCATCCCACTGCCATGCCGGCGTACCTTGGTCCTCATGCCCCCATCTGCTCCGACGTCTCGAAACCGTCCAGAAAACCACCGGTTTTGAGACGATTTGATGTGTAGCGGTTAGGGCACCCCTGATTCTGTTGATCGAAGCAACACCCAATCCAGGGAGTTCCTTCGATGTATCAACAGTTCGATTCGCCCACCGGTGTCAGGTTTCTTGCTCTCATAAAGGAGGGCAAGAGTTTCAGAGAATCAGTACGGGTGACCGGAGTCGGTAAGGAGACGGGTTACCGGTGGCTGCGTGATGAGTACCTCCGATTCCGCAGCAAAGGCCTCGACCACGTAGCTGCCCAGGTCGAACTGGGATTCACGTCACGCAATGCCGAGAAATGGAACGAACGCTTCCTGAGAAGCTCCGGGCGCCATCACTTCCAAGTCGACCCAGCTGTTGAGGAAGCGTTCTGGTCCTCATACTCCACCGGCATGAGCGTATTGGCTGCTGCAACATCAGCAGGCGTAAAGCACACGACAGGGTACCGGTGAGTCTACCGGCGTTTCATCGCTCTGCGAAGTGGACTTCCGCTGGCAGAGGTTGTCGATGCGTTACGACTGTCCCCGGGGACAACCGTTAGATGGGAAGCCCAACGGAGAAAAGAACTGGAAGCCGAAAAAGCACGTCTGCTGAAAGCCGAGCGGGAAGCGATTCGGACCGCGAGGATCGTTGCCGAGAGGGTTGCAGCTCCTTTGTCTCCAGCACAAAAGCGACGCGCGTTACGGGAGACACGATATTGGGAGTTGGTGGGCTCCGGTGCTTCCAATGCTGCCGCCTGCAGGATGTTGGGCGTGAGCAGGGTTATCGGGACAAGGCTTCGGAACCAGAGGGCGCAACAGCCACGGGCCAGCCTCAAACCACCATCGGGCAGGTACTTGTGCCTGCGCGAGAGGCTTCAAATGGCGGACCTGCTCCGCTTGGGATGTTCTCTGCGGCAAATTGGCAGGGAGCTGGGGAGGCATGCCTCGACCATCAAACGGGAGCTTGACCGGCACCGTGATCCCCGGGGGCGCTACTTGCCCCATATCGCCGATCACGAAGCGCGCAGCCAGCGACGTCGGCCGAGGGATCGGAAATTGCACGCTAATCCACGCCTGCACGCACTGGTGCAAACAAAGCTAACCAGTCACTGGTCGCCGGAGCAGATCTGCGGGTGGTTGGCGCTGGAATTTCCCGCTGAACCAGCGCTGCGGCTCTGTCCGGAGACAATCTACCAAGCACTATTGTTCGGCGATCATGGCGGGCTAAGAACGGCTGGCAAGCCACGCCTGCGCACAGGGCGAAAGATTCGTAAGCACCGCTGGCGGACAGGATCAGGTCATGGTTCCGTCGTGAAGAACATGACGATGATTCACGAAAGACCGCCAGAGGTTGATGCCAAAGAAGAGGCCGGCCACTGGGAAGGTGACCTCATCGTGGGGGTTGGTTCCGCATCCGCTATGGTCACCTTACGGGAACGAAAGACCCACTACGGAATCATCATCAACCTTCCGCACGGACACACCGCAGCGCAGACCAACCAAGCGATCATCGCTGCCTTCTCAGGCTTGCCGGCTCACCTGAAGCAGACACTGACTTGGGACCAAGGCGTGGAAATGGCCCGTCATCAGGAATTAGCGGCCGCTACCGGACTGCGGATCTACTTCGCGGAGCGGTCCAGCCCCTGGCAACGCGGCGCGAATGAGAACTTTAATGGCCTCGCGCGCCAATACTTCCCAAAGGGTACGGATCTCTCCGTCCATTCAGAGGTCCACGTCAAACAGGTCTGCGTCGAGCTGAACAGCAGGCCACGCAAAAGCCTCGGCTACCTCACTCCGGCAGCAATCTTTCAATTCTCGACGGACGGATAGGCTCCCACGCCAAGAGCCTCCAGCTGCCGACTGGCGACGCCTCTCCCGCGTCCCGTCAGTCTGCCCCTATCCTCCGGTTCACAACGTGGCCTGCAGTGGCAGCACTCTTCAGTAGATCTTCAAGGCGATTCCTAAAAAACTGTTCTGCGCCGAAAAAAGTTCGGTCCGTCAAACGCCACCCGAAAGTGTCAAAAGCGCGTGCCTGAAGCTTGCACCCGTCATCGATTGCTGTCGCCGTAACCTCCAGGGCAACTGGAAGAACTTTCTCGCCTGAAAGGAGGTTTCCGAGGATCCTATAAAACCAATTAGAGCCAGCACGGATACGTACCGCTCCGCCGTCGATTTCAACCTTCGCGCGTGACTTAGCGAACGATCCCGCAATGGCTTCGATGGCGGCGCTGGCACCTAAGGGCGATCGCCAGTGCTCAGTTATCTCCACGATTGGTTTTCCCTTGAAACCATCAGCGCCCACGACAACGCCCCCTTCATTGCGGAAGGACGTGTTCTTTGGACGTCCCGGTACCGAATCTACAGGCGATCTTTCTAATAAGGGATAACCTCTTTGCGCAGCCTATCCAGGAGGCCGTTCTACAGCTCCCTTCGTACTCTCGTAGACTTCAACCACAGGGCGACAGAGCCCGAAAGTAGCCCGTTGTTGCGTCGACCACTTGAATCCGCCGCACCTTCACCGTGCAATCATCGTGCGGGGTAAACGTGCATAGGGAGGCCAGCAACGGTGCCGAGGGAAGAATCTTGCGTGGCCGCGCGCTCGGCCACCGGCTTACGGGCGGTACATCGTCACTTCCCCAGGCTGAGCCAATGCGCACTGAGATATCCCTGCTCGTCGTCGTGACAGGATAGACTAATGAACCTAACACCACTTCCAGACGTTCGTGCGGAGCAGGGAAGCGCGTCCGCACGGGACGCGGCCGGAATCTGGGCTCGCGCTACCGCTCTGCGGGATCAACTCCCCGTAATTCCAGCGGTCGACGACAAACTGCCGGGTATTGAATCAGCGCTTGCCCTTGACGGGGCGCTGCTACTAATGGCCCGTACTGGTGATCGCGCGATGGCGTTCTCGATCGTCGTTCCTCGACTGGATGTTTTGGAAGTGCTCTATCTAGCAGTTGACCCGGAAGCCTGGGGCAACGGTCTTGCGCGCCAACTCCTTGATCATGTCCGACGCCACTCGCTGGACGTGCAGATTTCTATGGAGCTTTGGGTTATCGCTGACAACACGAGAGCCATCGCCTCCTACGAAAGTGCCGGCTGGATTCCAACGTCCGACGTTAAGGTTCGCAACTCGCCGGGCCGGCCGGAACGACGCTACATCCTGTCCCCGTAAGGGATCGTCAACCGGACGGCTGTGAGAAGCTGAGCGAGTGATTCTGGAGCACGCGATCCTCCCCGTCCGTACCGGCAGCGAGTCGGATTTCGAAGAGGCATTCCGGGTGGCGCGACCTCTGATCAGCAGGCAGCCGGGGTTCCGCAGTCTTTCGATTTCGCGGTCGATCGAGTCCCCAAACCTGTACCTTCTCCTCGTTGAGTGGGATTCGATGGAAGCTCACACCGACGGCTTCCGTGGGTCCGCCGACTACGAGCAATGGAAGGGCCTGCTGCACCATTTCTACGACCCGTTCCCGGTCGTTGAGCACTTCACAACGGTGCGGTAGCCGATCCCCTTGCGGACAGCCAAACTCGTCCCCTGGTCCGTCTGGATCTGTCTCATGACTCGGGTAAGTAAGAGTCCCGGTGTTTCGAGGTGCAGAGGCCTTCGAGGCACCGAATGGGCCCAATTGAATGGGCCGCTACCCCTCAGTCGGATCCATACCCGGACGGTCGCCTTTGGTGAAGAACACGATCCTGCACGAACGTCCATCGCCTCATAACAGAGTGCAGCGAGATGCTTGGTTGGCCCGGGGCCATGCTGACCCGACGTCGGGTATTCAGCGCCTGGTCTCGTACCTGGTCAGCAGCACGCCGTCGGGAAACGGCCGGGTCTCCACCAGGCTCAGGTTTACCCAGTTGTCCAGGGCGGTGAAGAACGGCGTGCCGCCGCCCACCAGGACCGGATGGGTGACGAGCACGTAGTCGTCGATCAGCCCGGCCCGCATGGCCGCCCCGGCGAGTGTGGCACCGCTGATGTCCATGGCGCCGCCGTCGCCGGCCTTGAGCCGGGTGATTTCGGTGACCGCGTCGCCGGTGACCAGGCGGGTGTTCCAGCCGACCGTGCTGATAGTCGAGGAGAACACTGCCTTCGGCATCTCCCGCCAGCGGTGGGCGAACTCGATCTGCGCCGGTGTGGCGCCAGGCTGCTGGTCGGCAGTCGGCCAGTGGGAGCTCATGGTCTCCCACAGTTTGCGCCCGTACAGCGCCAGCCCGGTCACCGCAACCCGGTCCGACCACCATTGGAACAGCTCGTCGCTCGGTACGCCCCAGCCGAGGTTGTCCCCGGGCGCGGCAATGTAGCCATCCACGCTCATGTTCATGGCGAAGGTGAGGTTGCGCATGGCGATAGTCTCCCGTCGTTTGGTATTCGCTGTACAGACCGGCGGTTGACGGAGGTGGACCCGTGTGCGCTCCGCAGGCGATAGGAAGTGCCGGAACGGATCACGAGCGGTAGTCCATACACCGCTGCAAACATCCAGCAGAACTGTCAATTCAGACGTAAATGGTTTCGTGCTGAAAATGCTTTTTAGCAGGCCTCCACAAAATCGAAGTCTATGCAATAACAATGTGGAACTGCTGTGGAAACCCGAAGAATACGTTCCTTTTGCCGTGTAGGGGCAGGGATTAGGGGGAGCCCGGGATTGTTTCGGATGCCCCCAGCAATGACACTGAACGAACTGATAATTGGCGGTGGCATTGGACTCCGGGGAGCTAAATTGATTCATAGTCCGTTTTTCCACAGGGGCGAGCGTGGCAGTAGTTCCAGAAGGGCCGCGCTTTTCCAATTGCTAGGACTTGATCGCTTGGCTTGCGGCCTCCTGACAGCGATGTTGGTTGTGCTGGCTGCTCTGGCAGTGCCGGTCCCGGCGTCGGCTGCCACCGGTGATGTTGGCGTTGAAGGTCCATCGCATACAGGAACGGACAGTCCCACGGGCACCAAGCGGGCCACCAGTTCGCTGTGGTTCACCGACGGCTCCTGGTGGGGCAACCTGTGGAGTTCGGCCACGTCGGATTTCCACATCTTCAGGTTCAATGCCGCGACGGGTTCCTGGGTGGATACGGGTGTGGCAACTGATCCCCGCCCAAGCACCCACCACGACGTGTTGTGGGACGGGAAGACGCTGTATGTGGCCAGCTACCGGTTCGTTAACGACGAGCTGCCGGCTGAGCCCAACTACCCCACAACATTGCGCCGCTACAGCTATGACTCGAGCACCAAAAAGTACAGCCTGCTGAGTTCCACCCAGATCAACAACTCCAAAGTTGAGGTCCTGACCATCGATAAGGACACCACTGGCAGGGTCTGGGCCACGTGGCAGCAGGGAAACAGGATCTACCTCAACGTGACCGCCACGGACGGCAAAACGTGGGGAACCCCCTTCCAGCATCCGGCATCGATGAGCAACGTCTCCGTGGATGACACGTCGGCCGTTATCGCGTTCGACGGGAAGATGGGCGTCATGTGGAGCCGGCAGGTCGGCGACTCCACCGATGGCATGTACTGGAGCTACCACGTCGACGGCGCCTCGACCACGTCCTGGAGCACCCCCGTTGCGGCAGTTTCGGGCCAGAGCAGCAGCGATGACCATATGAATCTGAAGTGGCTGGACTCCTCGGGTGGCAGGGTTTTCGCCGCTATCAAGACGTCCTACACGTCAGCATCGCAGCCCCTGATACAGCTCCTGGCACTCAGTGGAACCACGTGGTCGGCGCACACGATCGCAACCGTGGCGGAGTGTCCCAACCGCGTGATCGTGATGATTGACGAGAGCACCCAGCGGCTGCGTACTTTCGCCACCTATCCGAAACCTAGCGGCACGACGGATGCCGGTGTCTGCACCAGTACGGGAGGCGCGATCTACGAGAAGTCCACGCCGCTGGACAAGATCAGCTTCACCACCACCAAGACAGCCCGCATCGTGGACGCCGACCAATATGTGCACAACGTGACCTCGACCAAACAAAACCTCAACAGTGCCGACCGTGGCACGGCGAACAGCGGCCTGCTGGTGCTTGCGGATGCGAATGCGACCAGCCGGTACTGGCACTACTACGATCCGACCGGCGGCGGCAGCACTGATACGGCAGCCCCCACCGTGACGGCGACGTCTCCCGCTGCCGGTGCCACGGGTGTGGCAGTGGCGGCGAACGTGACCGGGACGTTCTCGGAGGCCATGACTGCCTCGACGATTACAGCGAACACGTTCACCTTGAAGACGGGGACGACGACGGTGCCGGCCGCCGTGTCGTACAACAGCACAGACAAAGTGGCCACATTGAACCCCAGTGCCGACCTGGCGGCCGGTTCGACGTACACGGCAACCATCACGGGCGGCGTGGCCGGGGTAAAGGATGCAGCAGGCAATCCTCTGGCATCGGACAGGACGTGGACCTTCACCACGGCTGCGCCCGCACCCGCGCAGACTCCCATTGCGGTGAAGGCGGCGTCACTCAACGGTGGGCTGGGAGCAGCCACCACCCCGGAGATCTACGGCCTGAAGGACAACGGCGGATACCAGTGTTTTGAACGCGGATGCATCCTCTACTCGCCGGCAACAGGGGCCCACATCTCGGTGGGGGCGATCCGCAGTCTTTGGGCGGCCACGGGGTTTGAAACCGGCGGGCTGGGATACCCGGTCACCGACGAAGTGGGCGGGCTCAGGGACGGCGGGGTGTACCAGAACTACCAGGGCGGCGCCATCATCTGGTCGCCGGCAACAGGGGCCCACATCTCGGTGGGGGCGATCCGCAGTCTTTGGGCGGCCACGGGGTTTGAAAACGGTGGGCTGGGATACCCGGTCACCGACGAAGTGGGCGGGCTCAGGGACGGCGGGGTGTACCAGAACTACCAGGGCGGCGCCATCATCTGGTCGCCGGCAACAGGGGCCCACATCTCCGTTGGCGGCATCCGTTCAATCTGGGCCTCCACAGGGTTTGAATCCGGCCGCCTCGGATACCCCACCAGTAACGAATACGCGACGGGCAATGACGGAAGCGTGGCCCAGAACTACCAGGGCGGCGTTATTCACTGGAGCCCGACCCGGTCCTACATCTCATGGTTCTGAGGACCGGACCGGCGCGTTGTCCGTTTGGTGTCCTGAAACCCCCTGCGACTTGGTAATGTCTGGCCATGCCCATCAAGCTGGAAAACGTCGGCATAGCCGTCCGCGACCTTGACGCGGCCATCGCGTTCTTTACCGATCTCGGACTCACCGTCCTGGGCCGGCAGACGGTCAGTGGAGAGTGGGCGGACACCGCCGTGGGCCTTGACGGGAACCACGCCAAAATCGCCATGCTCCAAACCCCGGACGGACACGGCCGCCTTGAGCTCTTCGAGTACATCCACCCCGCGGCGATCGAGACTCCACCCACGTTGCCCAACGAGATCGGCATGCACCGCGTCGCATTCTCAGTGGAGGACATCGACGCAGCACTTGAAATCGCGGCGACGCACGGCTGCCACCCCCTGCGCGGTGTGGCCACCTACGAAGACGTCTACAAGCTGACCTACGTCCGGGGGCCCAGCGGCATCATCGTAATGCTCGCCGAGGAACTGAAGAAGGGCTGAGCGCCCGCTGCAATATACTCCCAACATGCCCTTCTCGCACCCAGCCCTCAATACCCATCGGTCCGTTACCGTGCTGCGCGGAGGCCAGCTGTGAGCGGCGGCCTGGTTGCCCTGCTCGATGACGTTGCGGCCCTGGCCCGGATTGCGGCCGCCTCGGTGGACGACGTCGCGGCCGGCGCCGCCAAGGCTGGGGCCAAGGCCGCGGGCGTCGTGATCGACGACGCCGCCGTCACCCCGCAGTATGTGTCGGGCTCGGACCCGTCCCGTGAACTGCCGATGATCAAGAAGATCTTTTGGGGCTCCATCCGGAACAAACTCCTGATCATCCTCCCGGCCCTGCTGCTCATCAGCGCGTTCGTCCCGGGAATCATCCCGTTCATCCTCATGCTGGGCGGCACCTACCTCTGCTACGAGGGCGCAGAAAAGGTCTGGCACAAACTCCGCGGCGGCCACGAAGAGGACGGGGATACTCCGGCGGTGGACCGCGGGCACGATGCAGAGGCCAAGGTGGTCAAGGGCGCCATCACCACGGACTTCATCCTGTCCTGCGAAATCATGGTCATCTCCATGAACGAGGTTGCCGCCGAGTCCATCTGGGTCCGCGCATTCATCCTGGTCATGGTCGCGTTCGCCATCACGGTGCTTGTCTATGGCGCGGTTGCACTCATCGTCAAGATGGACGACATCGGGGTCCATCTGGCTGCCAAGGACTCTCCCCGCGCCAAGCGCCTTGGGCATCTGCTGGTGAGGGGCATGCCCGCCGTGCTGACCACCATTACCTTGGTGGGAACAATCGCCATGCTGTGGGTGGGCGGGCACATCATGGTGCAGGGGGCACACGACCTCGGCTGGCATGCACCCTATGACCTGATCCATGCACTCGAGCACCCGGTGGCCGGGGTTGCGGTTGTGGGCGGCTTCCTGGCTTGGCTGGTCGACACCCTGTGCTCGGCAGTTATCGGTCTCGCCTGGGGCCTGTTAATCCTGGCAGTCGTAGGACCGCTGCTGAAAGTACTGCCGTTCGGCAAGGCCAAGGGCGGCCACGACGAGCACGCGGAAACGACCCGGGCCGAGGCCCCTGGCCCGAAGAAGCATGACGCCTGACGGACAGCGCGTACCTCGGGAGCGAACCCTAGAACGCGTAGCGGATGCGGCAGTAGGGAGTTAACTTCCCCATCAGTGTGGTGAGCTGCCGGACGTACCCCGCCTTCGCCCGCGCCCGGTACCGGACGTTGCTGAAACCGTTCGACGAGACCTTGGCTTCCTGGAGATCGGGACGCCACAGGACGTCTTCAGCCTGCGGATGCCAGCCCAGGTTGACCTGGTGCAGCTGGTCATTGTGCGTCAGGAAAATGACTTCCGCGGCCAGCTGCTCCTTGGCCGCCGGCGTCAGGGTCGAATCGAGTTGGCGCAGCAGCTGCTCCCAGTCCGAGAGCCAGGTGTCGGTGATGATGACGGGGGAGAAGTTCACATGCACCTGGTAGCCGGCCTCAACAAAGTCGTTGATGGCGGCCATCCGCTCCGCCACCGGCGACGTCCGGACGTCAATGGACTTCGCCAGGTCCGCGGGCATCAGCGAAAAGCGGATCCGGGTGTGCCCGCCGTGCTCCCAGTCCAGCATTGCCGGGTTGACGAACTTGGTGGCAAAGGACAGCTTCGCATTGGGCAGTTCGCGGAAAAGCGTGACAAGCTCCTCCACGTTGTCGCTGATCAGTGCATCGACCGAGCAGTCACTGTTTTCGCCGATGTCGTAGACCCAGAGTTCCGGGTCGCACTGGTTGGGCTCCAGCTTGATCCCCTGGCGGACGGCGTGCCGCTCAATGGCTCCGGCGATCTGGCCAATGTTGGCGAAGACCGTGACCGGATTGCTGTAGCCCTTGTGGCGCGGCACGTAGCAGTAGGCGCAGGCCATGGCGCAGCCGTTGGCTGTGGAGGGTGCGATGAAGTCTGCTGACCGCCCATTGGGCTTGACGGCCAGCGACTTCTTGACGCCAAGGACCAGCGCTTCTGTCTTGATCCGGGACCAGCGCGGGACGTTGGTTTCGTCACCATGCACGTCCGGAATGTTCCAATGGTTTTCGACCAGTACGACGTCGGCATCCGGCCAGCGTGCCACGATCTCCTGTCCCCGGGGCAGCTCCAACGCGGCAGGCTGGGCGTAGATGCGCCGGATCTGGAGCAGCCGATCGAATTCCATGACCTCATTCTCTCCGACACTCCGGGGCCGCAGGCCGCGGTGACGCCCACGGCATCAGCAGCAATTCCCCGCAGCAGGTTCCCGCGGAAAGTGCACTGCTCCGGCGGACGGTAGACTGGACTGTGCCGTTCTCCGGCCACTCTGCCCCAGCGTCCCTTACGTAGTACGTGCGCGGACCAGGGCGTTCCCTGTTGTGAAAGGCCTTACCTGCTGTGATTACTGTCCAGGATCTTGAACTGCGTGCCGGTGCCCGGCTCCTGATGGACCAGGTGAGCTTCCGCATCGATAAAGGGGACAAGATCGGCCTGGTGGGCCGGAACGGCGCCGGCAAGACCACGCTGACGCGTGTCCTTGCGGGCGAAGGCCTTCCCGCGGCCGGCAAGGTGACCCGAAGCGGTGAAATTGGCTACCTGCCCCAGGACCCGCGCACCCCTGACATGGAGCAGCTGGCACGGGACCGGATCCTCTCCGCCCGCGGCCTGGACATCGTGGTCGGGAAACTCCGCAAGGCGCATGACGAAATGGCAAGCGAGGACGCCGACGTCCAGCGCAAGGCCATGAACCGGTACGACCGGCTGGAGTCCGAATTCCTCGCGGCCGGCGGTTATGCCGCCGAGGCCGAAGCTGCCTCCATCTGTTCCAACCTGGCACTCCCTGACCGCCTGCTGAACCAGCCGCTCAAAACACTTTCCGGTGGCCAGCGGCGCCGCGTGGAGCTCGCACGCATCCTCTATTCCGATGCCGAAACCATGCTCCTGGACGAACCCACGAACCACCTGGACGCCGATTCCATCGCCTGGCTGCGTGACTTCCTGAAAAACCACCAGGGCGGCCTGATCGTCATCAGCCACGACACCGACCTGCTGGAAGCAACCGTCAACAAAGTGTTCCTGCTGGACGCCAACCGTGCCCAGATCGATTTCTACAACATGGACTGGAAGCGGTACCTGCTGCAGCGGGAGACGGACGAGCGTGCCCGGAAGCGTGAACGGGCCAACGCAGAGAAGAAGGCACAGGTCCTCATGGACCAGGCCAACAAGATGCGTGCGAAGGCCACCAAGGCCGTGGCCGCACAGAACATGGCTAAGCGCGCCGAACGGCTGCTCAGCGGACTGGAAGCCGTCCGCGAGCAGGACCGCGTGGCAGCCCTCCGGTTCCCGGACCCGTCACCCTGCGGCAAGACCCCGCTTACCGCCGACGGTCTCAGCAAGTCCTACGGCTCGCTGGAGATCTTCACCGACGTGGACCTGGCCATCGACCGAGGTTCCAAGGTGGTCATCCTGGGCCTCAACGGCGCCGGCAAGACCACGCTGCTGCGCATGCTCGCGGGGGTGGACACCCCGGATACCGGCGAAGTCATCCCGGGCCACGGGCTGAAGGTGGGCTACTACGCGCAGGAACACGAAACCCTGGACCACGACCGCACGGTGCTTGAGAACATGCGTTCCGCTGCGCCGGACATGAAGGACGCCGAGGTGCGCGGCATCCTCGGTTCCTTCCTCTTCTCCGGCGACGACGTCGACAAACCGGCCGGTGTGCTCTCCGGCGGCGAGAAGACGCGCCTGGCCCTGGCCACCATCGTGGCCTCCAGCGCCAACGTCCTCCTCCTCGACGAACCCACCAACAACCTGGACCCCGCCAGCCGCGCCGAAATCCTCGGCGCCCTGCGCAACTACACCGGCGCCGTCGTCCTGGTCAGCCACGACGAAGGCGCTGTTGAAGCCCTGAACCCCGAACGCGTGGTCATGCTTCCCGATGGCGTCGAAGACCTCTGGAACGAGGACTACCTGGACCTGATCACCCTGGCCTAGCGCACCTTCAGCTCCAGGGCGCCGGTGATCCTCCGGAGCTGGGCGTAGGTGATGCTGAACATTGACTTGTGGTCCCCTGCTCCGGCCCAGAGCGTTTCGTGCTCCTGGAGGCTCAAGTCCAGCAGGGTCCTGATTCGCCGTGGGTGGCCGACCGGGGCTACCCCGCCTACTTCCTGGCCGGTATGTTCCAGGACGAAGGCAGGGGAGGCGCGCCGGATCCGGCCCTGGGCCAACTGCCCGGCCACGAGCTTTGTATCGACGCGCGCGGCACCGCTTGCGAGGATCAGCAGCGGCTCACCGTTGAGGTCGAAGACCAGGCTGTTGGTGATGGCCGCCAGATCGCACTCCAGAGCTTTTGCAGCCGCCGCCGCCGTCGGCACCCCGGCTTCAAAGGTCCGCACCGTGTCGCCGACTCCGGCACCCACCAAGGCCGCCCGCACCAAGGCGACAGGGCCGCCGTCGTCCGTGGTCATGCCTCAGTACCCCTGCGCGTCCAGGAGGGCGTCTTCTTCCTCCTCCGCCGTGGCCCTCTTGCGCTTGCGCGGCGGGGCCGGCCGGCGGCGGGAGGCGGGGACGGCTGAATGCACGGCGCCGTCCGGCAGCGCCTCTTCCTCCTCCTCGGCGTCGATCGCTGCATTGCGGGCCTGCTGCCGGGCCGCGTAGCCGAAGCCGACGAACATGAGCACGCCGAAGGCGAACCACTGCAGTGAATAGGACAAGTGTGTGCCCTCGTCCGTGGACGGCTTGGGGAACGCGACGGGCATGTCGGCGGACGGCGGCGTCTCCGACGCAAGCTGGCCGTAGGCCCCCGTGAGCAGGGGATAGCCCAGCTGCGCGGCGTACGTGGGCAGGTCAATCGATGCGAGTTGGCCTTCGGGCGCCCCGCGCTGAAGTTCCGGCTCGCCGTGCTTCAGGCGGACGACGGCGGTGACCTCACCGGACGGGGGTGCCGGCACCGAATCCGGGCTGCCCGGGTTCTTGTTTCCGATGGGCAGCCAGCCGCGGTCAATAACGACGGTTTCGCCGGTGGCCAGGCGGAAGGGGACCACCACCTCGTACCCCGGCTGCCCGTTGAGCGGGCGGTTGCGGACAATCCGCTGGCCGGCGGCATCGTAGGAGCCCTTCAGCTCAACCTGGGTCCACTCCTTGGCCGGGTCCAGCTGGTTGAACTGGTCCCGTGCCTGCGTGAAGGGGATGGGTGTGGCCGAGTAGTTGCTGACCACGCGGTTGATCTCGGCCAGCGTCTCGGCGCGGCGGTCCATCTGCCAGCGGCCCAGGAAGACGCATGCGGTGGCAAAGATCGCGGCCAGCAGGAGATAGCCCAGCCATTTGCTGGAAAAGAGGAAGCGGTACATTCAGATGTCCTGCTCGGGTGAACCGTCGTCGCCTGGGCGCAGGGGAAGCGTTTCCTTCCAGAGCCCCCGCGTCTGCAGGTAGTCCTCCAGCCAGTCCCGGTGGTCGGCGCAGGCCAGCCAAATCTTGCGGCGTTCAGGCGCATGAATCTTGGGATTGTTCCAGAGGAGCTGCCAGGACGCCTGGGCCCTGCAAGCCTTCCGTGAGCAGATGGCGGCCGTTTCGGATGTCAGGTCCGATCCTGCTGCAAAATCGAAAATGCTCATGATGCCTGCCGCTCCTCCCCGGGCCCGGGCTCCTCATCCTTCACCAGTTCGCCCTGGAGCACAGCGCTTCCCGGCTGGTCTTCCGTATCCGGGAGAACCGGGCTTTCAATCTCGGCCAGGGGAGCGGAATCCAGCAGCAAATCGCTGTGGGCCTCAGCCTTGTCGCTCCCGTTGGCGATGACCACCGCAATCCAGGGCAGGAACACCGCGCCCGCCACGGCAATGATCTTGAACCAGCCGTCCACCACGAAGATCAGGATCAGGCACACCATGCGGATCCCCATCGCCAGGGCGTACTTGATCATCCGCTGGCGCATGTCCTCAGAGTGCGCGCCGGCAGCGTCGGTAATGCTGTGGACCTCGGTGTCGCCGGAGAACCGGCCCGGTTCTTCGGGCGCGGAATGTCCCGCATGGTTTTCAAGGGTCACGGTGAATGATCACGCTCCAAAGGCTTCCCTCAATTCTCGCACCATCGGCAGTGCTGCCCAAACCCGCAGCGGGCCTGCCGCTAAGATCGGAGGCAGCCCAAACCACACCCGCTACCGCGGCGCAGCCTGCCGCAGAATCCGGAGCCCCTCTATGACTGAAACAGCTTCCGCGCCCCGCAGCGTCCTGATCACAGGCGGCAACCGCGGCATCGGCTTGGCCATCGCCCAGGCGTTCCTGGCTAACGGTGACAAGGTGGCGGTGACCTACCGCAGCGAAACCCAGCTGCCTGACGGCATCCTCGGGGTCAAGGCGGACGTCACCGATGAGGCTTCCGTTGACGCAGCGTTCAAAGAAGTGGAGGCTGCCCACGGCCCGGTGGAAGTGCTGGTGGCCAACGCCGGGATCACCAAGGACACCCTGCTCCTGCGCATGAGCGAGGACGACTTCACCTCCGTCATCGACACCAACCTGACCGGCGCCTTCCGTGTCATCAAGCGTGCCTCCAAGGGCATGATCCGGCTTCGCAAGGGCCGCGTGGTCCTGATCTCGTCCGTCTCCGGTCTCTACGGCGCCCCGGGCCAGATCAACTACTCCGCCTCCAAAGCCGGCCTGGTGGGCATCGCCCGGTCCCTCACCCGCGAACTCGGCTCCCGCGGCATCACGGCCAACGTGGTCGCTCCCGGCTTCATCAACACCGATATGACCGCTGAGCTCCCCGAAGCCACCCAGAAGGACTACCTGGCCAGCATCCCCGCCGGGCGCTTTGCCGAAGCGTCCGAGGTGGCCAACGTGGTCCGGTGGATCGCCAGCGACGAGGCCGCCTACATCTCCGGCGCGGTCATCCCCGTGGACGGCGGCCTGGGCATGGGCCACTGACTCGTCCGGACCTTGCCCCTGCAGGAAACTAGCCGGGCGGCGCTTATTTGTCGGAGCCGCACAAGGGATATCGGCAACAGCCGCTGGCATGATGGACTGCAGACCACAACGATTTAGATGTTTTGAACAAAGGAAGCTCGAATGGGACTGCTGGACAACAAGACGGCCATCGTCACGGGATCATCGCGGGGCATCGGCGCCGACGTAGCAAAGATCCTCGCCTCGGAGGGGGCCGCCGTCGTGGTCAACTACCGCCAGAAGGCGCCCCGCGCCAACAAGGTGGTGCAGGGAATTGAAGCCGCCGGCGGACGCGCTGTCGCCGTCGGCGCCGACCTCACCACGCAGGAGGGCGTGCAGGCCCTCGCCAGTGCCGCCATGGAGAACTTCGGATCGCTGGACATCCTGGTGCTGAACGCCTCCGGCGGCATGGAAACCGGCATGGGGGAGGACTACGCCCTCAAGCTCAACCGCGACGCCCAGGTGAACATGCTCAACGCCGCAGTGCCCCTGATGAAGGAAGGATCCCGCGTGGTGTTCGTCACCAGCCACCAGGCCCACTTCATCAACACCGTCCCCACCATGCCGGCCTATGAGCCCGTGGCCCGCAGCAAGCGAGCCGGCGAGGATGCCCTGCGCGGCCTGATCCCCAACCTGGCGGAGAAGGGCATCTCCCTGGTGGTGGTGTCCGGCGACATGATCGAAGGCACCGTCACCGCCACGCTCCTGGACCGCTCCACCCCGGGCGCCATTGAGGCCCGCCGCGCGGAAGCCGGGAAACTGTACTCCGTGGAGGAGTTCGCCCAGGTGGTGGCCGGCATGGCAACGGCCGACGTCGAATCCGGCCACACCGAGTACGCCGGCGGAGCCGACTACTTCGGCAAGGGCGCCCAGCAGCCTTCCAGCTAGGTACCAGGAACGTGGCTCCCGCTGCCGGGCAATCCGGCGGCGGGAGCCACAGCCATTTAAGGCGCCAGCAGGGTCAGACGCCGGCCACGTGGCGGACGGCGTCCAGGTACGGCATGTTCAGGGCTGCGTCGGCCACGGCGCGCACGGCAGGCTTGGCGTTGAACGCCACCCCGATCCCCGCAGCGCCGAGCATGTCCAGGTCGTTGGCGCCGTCGCCTACAGCCACGGTGTGCTCCAGGGCGATGTCCTCCGCCGCGGCCCACTCCCGCAGGTACTTCTCCTTGGCGGCCCTGTCCACCACCGCGCCCAGCACCCTGCCGGTCAGCACGCCGTCAACGATTTCAAGTTCATTGGCCTGCCAGTAGTCCAGGCCCAGGTCGGCGGCAATTGGCTCAAGGATCTGGTTGAACCCGCCGGAGACCACGGCCACAACGTGGCCGGCCGCCCTGAACGCCGCCACCAACTCCCCGGCGCCTTCGCTGAGCTTCACTTCGTGGCGCACGGAATGGACGACGTCGGCCGGCAGCCCCGCGAGCACCGCCACCCGGGCGTGCAGGCTCTGGGCGAAGTCCAGTTCGCCGCGCATGGCAGCTTCCGTGACAGCCGCGACTTCCTCGCGTTTGCCGGCGTAGGCGGCCAGGAGTTCGATGACCTCCTGCTGGATCAGGGTGGAATCCACATCCATGATCAGCAGCTTCCGGGCAGCGGCCCGAAGACCGGCTGGAACAAGCGCCGTGTCGAAATCTCCGGTCGCGGTGTCCGCCACGGAGCGGCGCAGGGCGGCGAGCGCCGCCGCGGTCACGTCCGGAAGGGCCAGTTCGAGGATGCGGACCTGGTACCGGTCGTCCGCCGGAGACGATTCGGACAGTACCTGGGCGCCGTGCGATGCAAGGACGGAACGCAGCTGCTCCAGCCCGGTGGGGGTCACATTGCGGCCATAGCTGACCGCAGTCACGTTCGAAGTCATGCCTGCAATCTTAGCCAGTGCCGACCGGACGGCCGGAATTCGTTGCGGACAGGCGGATAGCGCCGGCACTGCTGCCGGGCCTACCATAGTCGTGGCTGGGTTTCCGACGGACGCGTCCTGACACCAGGAGACACAGATGGACCAGCCAACCACGATTCCCGGCGACAGGACCGCAGCAGTGTGCGCCTACGCCGCGGCAGCCGCCGGGGCCCTGGGCGCGGTGACCCTGGGGGCCATGTACGCCGTCGAGGTCCCCCGGGGCGGCCCTTACGTATTCGGCACCATCAACGACGCCACCGGCGCTGCGTTCAACGTGCTGGCCATTCCGGTCATCCTTCAAGTCCACCGAAGGGCGCCCCGTGCGGTGTGGACGGAGCCAATGACCTGGCTCACGGTTTCAGCCTGCGCTGCAGGTGCTGCCAGTTCCGCACTGCTTGTCCTGAGATTGCTTGATTTCAACACTTCCACCGCTGTTTCCGTCGCGTCCATCACCCTGCAGGGCGCATGGTTCCTGGCCATCCACGCCCGGCTGCGCAGGGTGGAGGACTATCCGCGCAGCCTGTCCGGATTGGGGCGCGCCATCGGCGGTGGAATGCTGTTTGGATTTGCCTTGGCTGCAGCAGGCTTCTCCGTGGAGCGGCCGGCGTGGCTGCGGACGGCACTGCTGGCGGCCGGGGCAGCGGCGGCGGGCGCAGCGTGGCTGGCCTGGCCCTACTGGTATTACAGGGCAGGGCAGTACTTGGGCGGCAGGCTGCGTTCCGGAACTGTGCCGGCGGCCGGAGCCCAGGACGGCGGTTGAGGGCAAAGCCGGCGCCAGCCGGAGACTGCCACTTAGGGGGCCTTCACACCGGTTATCAGTCATCTTGTTTTTTGTCCTAGTGTCTACTCCTATGAGTGATGTTCTGGAACTGGACTCCGTCAGCGTTGTCCGAGGTAAGAAAACCCTGCTGGACAAGGTTGACTGGCAGGTCAATGAAGGCGAACGGTGGGTCATCCTGGGCCCCAACGGCGCCGGCAAAACCACCCTCCTCCAGATCGCGGCGGCCCGGCTCCACCCGAGCAGCGGCACCGCGGGCATCCTCGACGAAGTCCTGGGCCGCGTCGACGTCTTCGAACTCCGCCCGCGCATCGGCCTCTCGTCCGCAGCCCTCGCCACCCAGATCCCCGAACAGGAGAACGTCCTGAACGTGGTGGTCACCGCGGCCTACGGCGTCACCGGCCGCTGGCGCGAAGGCTACGAGCGCGACGACGAACGCCGCGCGTTCCGTCTGCTGAACGACTGGGGCATGGGGCCGCTCCTCAACAGGACCTTCGCCACCCTGTCCGAAGGCGAGCGCAAGCGCGTCCAGATCGCCCGGGCCCTCATGACGGACCCCGAACTGCTCCTCCTGGACGAGCCGGGCGCCGGCCTGGACCTGGGCGGCCGCGAAGAGCTGGTCCACAAGCTGGGCGAACTCGCCAGCGACGAGGCCGCGCCGGCCATGGTCCTGGTCACGCACCACCTCGAGGAAGTCCCTCCGGGTTTCACGCACGCCATGCTGCTGCGTGACGGCGGCGTGGTGGCCGCCGGTCCCATCACCGAGGTGCTGACCGAAGAGCACCTGAGCACCACCTTCGGCCTGCCGCTGTCGGTGACCGAAAACGCCGGGCGCTACACCGCCACAGCCCGCCGTTAGAGCAGGCCTGCGCCAACTACCTTGGAACTCTTCAGCAGCATCATTGTGTTCATCGCCGGCCTGTGGGCGGGCACCATCAACGCGGTGGTCGGGTCCGGCACCCTGGTCACATTCCCGGTGCTCATCGCCCTGGGCGTGGCCCCGGTGGTGGCCTCCATGAGCAACGCCATGGGACTGGTGGCGGGGACCGCCGCCGGAGCCTTCGGGTACCGGCGCGAACTGGCCGGCCGGGGTCGGCAGGTGCTGCGGCTGCTGCCGGCGTCGGTCCTGGGCGGCGTCTCCGGCGCCTGGCTGCTGCTGCACCTGCCGGAGAAGGTGTTCCACTACGTTGCGCCGGTCCTCCTGGTCCTGGCCCTGCTGATGGTGGTGTTCCAGCCCCGGCTCCAGGACTGGGTGCGCAACCGCGAGGCCAACCCCGAACACGCAGTCCGGGACAAGCGCCACGGGATCCTCCTCATAGTGCTGGTGTACCTGGCCGGCGTGTACGGCGGCTACTTCGTGGCTGCCCAGGGAATCCTGCTGGTCGGAATCCTTGGTGTCTTCCTCACCGGCACCATCCAGAACGCCAACGCCATGAAGAACATCCTGGTGCTCGGCGTCAACATGGTGGCGGCCATCTCCTACCTGCTGTTCGCCTTCGACCGGATCAACTGGCTGGTGGTGCTGCTCATTGCGGTCAGCTCCACCATCGGCGGCCTGCTGGGCTCGAAGGTAGGCCGGAAGCTTTCGCCGCGCCTCCTCCGCGCGGTGATCTTCAGCCTGGGCATCGTGGCGCTGGCCGTCATGACCGCCAACCTGCTGAAATAATCACCCGGTGACCTTCCACTACCTCGACTCTGCCGATGACCCGCGGGTCAGCGACTACACCACCCTGACGGACGTACACCTCCGCAAGCTCCGCGAACCCGCCGAGGGAATGTACATCGCCGAGTCGTCGCGGGTCCTTCGCAGGGCGTTGGCTGCGGGCCACCAGCCGCGCTCGTTCTTCCTGGCGGAGAAGTGGATGGCGGACCTCGGCGACGTCTTCCAGGCATATCCCGACGTCCCGGCCTTCATTGGCTCGGCAGCCCTGCTGGAGGAAATCACGGGTTTCCACCTGCACCGCGGCGCCATGGCGGCCATGCAGCGCCCTGCGCCGGTGCCGCTGCCGGATCTCCTGGCCGGAGCGCGGCGTGTGGCCGTGCTGGAGGACATTGTGGACCACACCAATGTGGGCGCCATCTTCCGTTCTGCCGCGGCGCTGGACATCGACGCCGTCCTGGTCTCACCCCGGTGCGGGGACCCGCTGTACCGGCGCAGCGTCAGGGTCAGCATGGGCACGGTGTTCCAGGTTCCCTGGGCGCGCCTGCAGGACTGGCCGGGCGACCTCCAGGTGCTCAAGGACCACAGCTTCACGGTTGCCGCACTGGAGCTGACGCCGGACGCGGAGGACGTCGACGCCGTCGCCTCGCGAAACGTGGACAGGCTCGCCCTGGTGCTTGGCACCGAAGGCGCCGGCATGAGCCCCCAGACCCTCGCCGCCGTCGACCTCGCCGTCAAAATCCCCATGCGCAACGGTGTGGATTCCCTCAATGTTGCTGCCGCCTCGGCCGTGGCGTTCTGGGAGCTCCGGGCGCGGTAGGGGTAGGCGAAGCCGCAGGTGAACCGGTTCGTCAGTCCCTCCCGCATCCGCTATGATGGATAGCTGGTTGTCCTGCTTTTTCAGCTTCGGCTGATGCAACAGATCCCAGCCATCCCATTCATACCTGGCAGCTGGCAAAATCCAGCTGCGCGAACAAAGGTCCCATTATGAAGTCTGATACACACCCGAAGTATGAAGCTGTTGTCTTCAACGACCTGGCCTCCGGCACCAAGTTCCTGACCCGCTCCACCGTGTCTTCCAACAAGACCATCGAGTGGGAAGACGGCAACACCTACCCGGTCATCGACGTCGAAATCTCTTCCGAGTCCCACCCGTTCTACACGGGCAAGCAGCGCATCATGGACTCTGCAGGCCGCGTCGAGCGCTTCAACGCTCGCTTCAAGGGCTTCGGCGGCAAGAAGTAAATTTCTTCCCCAAGGTCTGATGGAATGCCCGCACCGGAAACGGCGCGGGCATTCCGCTTTTAACCGTGCACCCGTTTTCTGGGGCAGGATGGAAAGCATGACCGAGCCGCATATTCCTGCCCATGATGCCGCCAGCAACCAGCGCCTGCACGGCGAGTACAAGGTTCCGGGCGGCAAGCTCGTGGTGGTTGACCTGGCCGTGGTGGACGGTGCCTTGTCCGGCGTCTCCGTCAGCGGGGACTTTTTCCTGGAGCCGGACGAGGCACTGGAGGACATTAACCGCGCACTGACCGGCCTGCCGGACACCACGCCCGCCAAGGACCTCGCAGCCGCCGTCACGGCCGCACTGCCGGCCGGAGCCGTGCTGTTCGGCTTCTCCGCGGACGCCGTTGCCGTCACCGTCCGCCGTGCCCTGGCCAAGGCAACCTCCTGGGGAGACCACGAGTGGAACGTCATTGCGCCTACCGTGCTTCCCACCGAAATCAACGTTGCCCTGGACGAGGTGCTCACCGAGGCCGTCGGCGCGGGGGCTCGCACGCCCACGCTGCGGTTCTGGGACTGGCAGGAGCCGTCCGTGGTCATCGGCAGTTTCCAGTCCGTGCAGAACGAGGTGGACCCCGACGGCGTCGCCAGGCATGGCATCAACGTGGTCCGCCGGATCAGCGGCGGGGGAGCGATGTTCATGGAGGCCGGCAACTGCATCACGTATTCGCTCTACCTGCCGCAGACCCTGGTGGACGGGCTCAGCTTCGCCGACTCCTACCCCTTCCTGGACGCGTGGGTCATGGCCGCACTGGAACGGCTTGGCATCAACGCCTTCTACATCCCGCTTAATGACATTGCCACGGACCAGGGCAAGATCGGCGGGGCCGCACAGAAGCGCCTGGCCAATGGCGGCATGCTGCACCACGTGACCATGAGCTACGACATTGACGCCGACAAGATGGTGGAGGTCCTGCGGATCGGCAAGGAGAAGCTCTCCGACAAGGGCACCCGCAGCGCCAAGAAGCGGGTGGACCCGCTGCGGCGCCAGACTGGCCTGGCACGCACGGCGATCATCGAGGCGATGATGGCGGTCTTCAGCGAGCGTTACGGGGCAACGCCGTCAGAGCTGGCGGGACACGAACTGGCGGCCGCCGAGGAACGGGTGGCCGCCAAGTTCGGCACCAGGGAATGGCTCCATAGGGTCCCGTAACCGGGCAGCGCCCTGGCCTTAGGGTTCGATGCGCGGGGACTGCCCGTGCGCACCGGCCCCGGCCTTCACTGCGCAAGGCGGGTCCATTGGCACCGCGGTTAGCGCTCAGATTACCCGGCGGCCTGCGCGGTGAGTCCCCGCAGCAGGTGGCTGCGCTGCTCGATGATGATCCTGCGCAGGGCGTGCGGTGCGTCGGGGTTGGCGGCCAGCCAGTCGTCCGTCCGGCGGACCACCGGGTGGTCTTCGGGGCGTGTGCCCGTCGCCAGGTCCTGCGCTGCGGGATAGAGTCCGCGGACAATCCGGCTGGCGATTTCGATGCTGCGCTCATCCCAGACAGTGCGCAGGCAGTCGAAGTACGGCTCCACGTACGGCTCCAACAAGGCCGGCGGCGCGGTGGTGAAGCCGGTGATCGTGGCGGTGAGGAGCTGGTTGGAGAGCTCATTCCCCTGGACCGCGGCCTGCCAGGCTGCTGCCTTGACCTCCGGGTCGGGGCGGGATGCCGTGGCAGTTGCGTGTCCGGCCCGGCCTGAGGCCGTGGTGTCCCGCGCCAGCTCGGCGTCGAGCCCGGCCGCGCTGGCCTGCCCGTTGGCGGCCAGCGCATGCCAGAGCTGCCAGCGCAGCTCGGCGTCCACCGCCAGGCCCTCCACGGGGAACGTGCCGTCCAGCAGGCCGCGGAGCCGGGGGAGCGCTGCTGCATCGTGCCGGCTGAGGGTAGCAAGGGTACGCGCCCAGGCAAGCTGCGCGTCGGAGCCCGGGACCGCCCGGTCCAGCTCCGCTATGGCTGCCGCCAGGAAGGAAGCACGAACACTGTCACGGGTGTCCGCCGGGGTGTAGCGTTCGACGGCGGTAGTTGCATTGTCCAGGATGTTCAGCAGCACCCCGATGCCCGTCTCAGCCGGACCGAAGGCGGCCACGGCGTCAACATATTGGCTCGCCGGGCTTTCGCCGTCGCGGGCGGAATTCCACAGTGCAGTCCAGCAGAGGGCGCGGGTCATGGGGTCCTTGATCCGGTCCAGGGATGCACGGACCGTGGCTTCCGACACCGGATCAAGCCGCACCTTGGCGTACGTCAGGTCCTCGTCATTGACCAGCAGGAGTGCCGGCCGCGGCTGCCCGGCGAGCTGGGGGAGCACGGTCCGCGCGCCGGCCACGTCCGTTTCGATGCTTCCGGTCCGCACCAGTGCGCCGTCGGGGTCAAAATCGTAGGAGCCCACCCGGAGGCGGTGGGGGCGCAGCTCCTCACGTCCCGTCACCGGGTCCACTGCTTCCTGGACGATGGCCACCCGGCCCGGCACGCCGTCGTCGTCCTTCCCGCCGGCGGATCCGAGGTCCAGGGACAATCGGGAAATTCCGGAGGTCTGCAGCCACTGCCGGGCCCATTCGGACAGGTCCCGCCCCGAGGCGGCAGCCAGGGCCGCGAGGAGGTCGGCCAGGGATGTGTTGCCGTAGGCGTGCTTCCGGAAGTACTCCCGCGACCCGGCGATGAAGGCGTCGAAGCCGACGTAGGCCACCAGCTGCTTGAGGACCGAGGCGCCCTTGGCGTAGGTGATCCCGTCGAAGTTCTGTTTGGCAGCCTCAAGGTCCGGGATGTCCGCCACGATGGGATGGGTGGTGGGGAGCTGGTCCTGCACGTAGGCCCATGCCTTGCGTTTGTTGGCGAAGTTGACCCAGGCCGTGTCCCAGTCCGTGGCCCGGTCAACACCGAGCGTTCCCATGTAGTCGGCAAAGGATTCCTTCAGCCACAGGTCATCCCACCACTGCATGGTCACCAGGTCGCCGAACCACATGTGCGCCATCTCGTGCATGAGCGTGTTAGCCCGCGCCTGGTACTGGGCGTCCGTGGCCCGCGACGTGAACACGTAGCTCTCCGTGAAGGTGACGAGCCCCGGGTTCTCCATGGCGCCGAGGTTGTATTCGGGGACGAACGCCTGGTCGTACTTGCCCCAGGGGTAGGGAAAGTCGAAGAGTCGGTTGAAGAAGTCGAGGCCCTTCTTGGTCAGGCTGAAGAGCTGCGCGGTGTCGAAGGAGTCCGCCATGGACGCGCGGCAGTAGAGGGCGAGCGGGACGTCCAGGCTGGTGCCGTCGTCGAGCGTGGCCTGCCAGCGGTCCTCGGCCTTGAAATACGGACCGGCCAGGACCGTGGTGATGTACGTGGACATGGGCAGGGTGGTGGCGAAGTCCCAGCACGCGCTGGCCGGATCGCTGGTCAGCAGGGTGCGGTTGGCCTCGGCGCCGTTGGAGGCAACGTGCCACCCGGCAGGGGCCATCACATGGAAGGTGAAGGTTGCCTTCAGGTCGGGCTGTTCGAAGTTCGCGAAGACCCGGCGGGCATCGGCGGGCTCGTACTGCGTGTACAGGTAGCACTGGCCGTCCGCGGGGTCCACGAACCGGTGCATGCCTTCGCCGGAGCGGCTGTACAGCGCTGTTCCGGTGACCGTGACCTGGTTTTCGGCCCGCAGGTTGTCCAGCCGGATCCGTGCGCCGTCCACCACGTCGTCCACCCGCAACCCCTTGCCGTTGAGGAACACGCTGTGCACGTCGCTGCCGATGAAATCCAGGAACGTGGTGGCACCGGGGTTTGCGGTGAAGGTGATGACGCTGCGGCTGGTGTACCCGGGGACCGCCGGATCCGCTGCCTGCCGCACATCCAGGGAGATGTCGTAACTGGTGGTGCGGACAAGTGCTGAACGTTCAGCGGCTTCACGGCGCTGCAGATTCTCATGTGACACCCGGCTATCTAATCACGGTGCTGATTCATTGGCTCAGCCGGCGATCAGGAAGGCGGCACCCAGGCCCAACACGGCGATCAGGAGCCAGGACGCGAGGGCCGCCAGGAGTGCCTGCCCGCCGGTGTGGAGCAGGGTGCGGATCCGCACCGCAGAGCCAAGGCCAAACAGGGCCGCACCCAACAGGATGTCCTGCAGCGTGGCCCCGAGGTCCAGCCAGCCGCCGGACAGCCAGCCCGTGGAGCGCAGGCCCACCATGGCAACAAAGCCCACCACGAACAGCGGCACCAGCGGAGGCATTTCCGCTGTCACGCCCTCGGCGCCCAAGGCCCGCACGCCGTTGCGGTGATGCGCACCCGCCAGGGCGGCGACGGGCGCCAGCAGCAGCACGCGGGTGAGCTTAACGACGACGGCGACCGCCAGGGCAGCGGTACCTGCGGTTTGCGCCGTGGCCACCACCTGGCCCACGTCGTGGACCGACGCGCCGGTCCACGCCCCGAAGACTGTGGCCGTGAGTCCCAGGGGCTCGGCGAGGAGGGGCAGGACGCCGATGGCCAGCGTCCCGCAAAGGGTGACCAGGGCCACGGGCAGGACGGTTTCCACATGCCGGATGCGCCGGACCGCGGCTATGGCGCCAATGGCGGAGGCACCGCAGATGGAGAATCCGGTGGCCACCAGCAGTGACGTCACGGGCGGGAGGCGGAACAGGCGCGAGATCGCGTACGTCCCGCCGAAACTGGCGGCCACGACGCCCACGATCAGGACCAGTGCCAGCCACCCCAGGCCCAGGACGTCCATGACACTGACCTTCAGTCCAAGGAGTACGATTCCACCGCGCATCAGGTGCTTGCCGGCGAAGTCCAGTCCCGGGCGGGCCCGGCCCGCCGTCCAGCCGCCGGCACCGGGCAGGTTGGCGGCGAGCACGCCAAGGACCACGGCCAGGGTCATGGCAGGAAGGGCCGGCAGCAGCCCATGCACCAGGAACGCCGCCGCGACGGCGGCAGCGGCGGTCAGCAGACCCGGAACCAGCCGGGCAATCCCGGGTCCGGAACCGCCGTGGCCCGGCGCTGGAAGGCTTCTGCTGACTGGCACTCACCTACTGTGCCCGACAGTGCCCGTAAAGTACGAACCGGGCCATTGGCGCCAACACGCCAGAATGGATGGCAGTAATGAATTCGAAACAAAAAGATGGTTGGCTATTGGACATGTCAGACCTATTCCAGGATTACTCCGAGGCCGCAGGCCGCACCGGAGCCTACGACGAGATGTTCGCCCCGGGGCAGCAGGCCAGGGACTCGTACGGGCAGGTGGCGGACGCGCTCCGGAAGCTCTCCCTGGCGGACGTCAGCGCACGCGCCGACTCCATGGCCCGCACCTTCCTGGACCGCGGCGTGACGTTCGACTACGCGGGCGAGGAGCGGCCCTTTCCGCTGGACATCGTTCCCCGGGTCATCCCGGCGGCGGAATGGGACGTACTGGAAAAGGGCGTTGCCCAGCGCGTCCGCGCCCTGGAAGCTTTCCTGAACGACGTCTACGACAAGATGACCGTGGTGTCCGATGGCGTGATCCCGCGCCAGCTGGTGACCACCAGCGCCCACTTCCACCGGCAGGTCCACGGCTTCGAGCCGGCAGGCGGGGTCCGGGTCCACATCTCCGGCATCGACGTGGTCCGCGATGCCGCGGGCACTTTCCGGGTCCTGGAGGACAATGTCCGCGTCCCTTCCGGCGTCAGCTACGTGCTGGAGAACCGGCGTGCCATGGCCAAGGGCCTGCCCGAGGCCTTCGGCCAGCAGCTCATCCGGCCCGTCGAGGAATACCCGCGCCGCCTGCTCTCCGCCCTGCGCAAGACCGCACCCGCGGGCGTGGACGATCCCACCGTCGTCGTCCTGACGCCCGGGGTGTTCAACAGCGCCTACTTCGAACACACCCTCCTGGCCGGCCTGATGGGCGTTGAGCTGGTGGAGGGCCGCGACCTGATCTGCCGCGGAAACCGCGTCTACATGCGCACCACGGCCGGTGAACAGCGCGTGGATGTCATCTACAAGCGGATCGACGACGACTTCCTTGACCCGCTCCAGTTCCGCTCCGATTCCATGCTCGGCTGCCCCGGACTGGTGAATGCCGCCCGCGCCGGCGGCGTCACCATCGCCAACGCGGTGGGCAATGGCGTGGCCGACGACAAACTGGTTTACAGTTACGTGCCTGAACTGATCCGCTACTACCTCAGCGAGGAACCCATCATCGCCAACGTGGACACCTTCCGCCTGGAGGAAAAGGAGGCCAGGGAGTACACCCTGGACAACCTCGCGGAGCTGGTGGTCAAGCCCGTTGACGGTTCCGGCGGCAAGGGCCTGGTCATCGGTCCGGATGCCTCCAAGGACGAACTGGACGCCCTCCGGCAGCGGATCATCGCGGACCCCCGCGGCTGGATTGCCCAGCCGGTACTGCAGCTCTCCACCGTTCCCACCCTGGGCGGGGACAAATTCGGCCCGAGGCACGTGGACCTGCGGCCCTTTGCCGTGAACGACGGCGACAACGTCTGGGTGCTCCCGGGCGGCCTGACCCGCGTGGCACTGAAGGAAGGGTCCCTGATCGTCAACTCCAGCCAGGGCGGCGGATCCAAGGACACCTGGGTCCTGGCCGATTCACCCCAGATGCCGGTGGAAACCGTGCCCCGGCAGTCCGTCACGGTCCGTGAACGGGTCTCCGTGTGGCCGGTGGAAAGCAACTGGCGCGACCGCCAGTCGGAGCAGCAGCAGTGAGCCGCGCCGCCGTCGGGCATTTCCCTTTCACTGTTCCGGGCACGCTGGAGGTAGCCGCGAATGCTTAGCCGTATTGCCGAGTCCCTGTTTTGGATCGGCCGCTATGTCGAACGGGCGGACGGAACCGCCCGCATCCTTGACGTTCACCTGGAACGCCTGAACCACCTCCCCATGGAGGAGCGCAAGAGCGTGGCCCAGGAACTGCTGGCGGTCATGGGTGCCCGGCCGCAGAGCGAGGACTTCGGCCTGCCGGAACTGCTCCATGCCCTGGCCTACGACAAGACCAGCGCCACGTCCATCGCCGGCTCCCTGGGTGCTGCCCGTGAGAATGCCCGCCGTGCCCGCGAAACCGTGTCCTCGGGCCTCTGGGAGAGCCTGAACACCACCTATTACGGCTTGAGCCAGCACCGCAAGGACGTGGTGGGCACCTACCGCTTCTGCAACTGGACCCTGGAGCGCACCGCCATGGTCAGCGGCCTTGCCGACACCACAGTGAGCCATGACGAAAGCTGGCTCTTCCTGGTCCTGGGCCGTTCGTTGGAACGCGCGGACATGACGGCCAGGATGCTGTCCACCCGCGACGTGCTCTCCGCCGGCATGTCCTGGGTCAACATGCTGCGCTGCGCCGGTGCCTATGAATCCTTCCTGCGCACCCGCCGGGCGGCATTCGGGGACCAGCACGCCGCGGAATTCCTGCTGCTGGACCGGCTGTTCCCCCGCTCCATCGTCTACGCGCTGCGGGACGCCGACGAGTGCCTGGCCAAGCTGGACCCGTCCGCGCAGCGGGTGGGCTTCATCAACGACGCCCGCCGCATCGTGGGGCAGGCCCGGACCTTCCTTGAGTTCCACCGGACGGATGACCTCATGTCCGAACTGCCCGAGCACATGGAGCGTGTACAGAAGGCAGTGTCCCAGGCCTCGGATGCCATTTCCCGTAAGTACTTCAATCAGGCGGACGAACTTGCCTGGGTGGGAGAAGTGTCATGACCCGGTTGAGCATCGTCCACAGGACGGCCTACAAGTACAACAAACGGGTGACCCTGTCCTACAACGAGGCCCGGATGACGCCGCTGACGGATTCGCAGCAGGTGGTCCTGGAGTCCGTGGTGAAGGTGTCCCCGTCCCAGGCGGCGGTGAGCACCTACCGCGACTACTGGGGGACCAGGGTGACCGCGTTCGACATGCAGATGCCGCACGAGAACCTCGAGGTGGTCTCCAACATCACGGTGGAAGTCCACCGTGCCGAGAAGATCCCGGCTGAAGCGGACATCGTGGGCTGGGACGTCCTTGCCTCCCCGGAGACGCTGGATGCGTTCAGCGACTGGCTGCCGCAGTCCCGGCTAAGCGGGCCGGGCGACGAAGTGCTGGGCATCATCCCGGACGTCGTGGCCGGGAAAAACCCGCACGAGGCCGCCATGGCCGTCTTTGCCTGGATGCGGGGGGAGATGACGTACATGTCCGGCTCCACCGCCGTCACCACCAATGCGGAGGAAGCCTGGGGCCAGCGCCAGGGCGTGTGCCAGGACCTGGCGCACCTGGCCATCGGTGCCCTGCGAAGCTGCGGCATTCCGGCCCGCTATGTGTCCGGCTACCTGCACCCGCGGTCCAGCGCCGGCATCGGCGAGACCGTGGCCGGGCAGTCGCACGCGTGGCTGGAATGGTGGGACGGTGACTGGCGCAGCTGGGATCCCACCAACCACAAACCCGCCGGCGACTTCCACGTCACGGTGGCCCGCGGACGGGATTACCGTGACGTGCCACCGCTCAAGGGCATCCTGTCCGGAGGCGGCGGGTCCGCCTTGAAAGTCAGCGTGGAGATCACGCAGCTCGCCTGAGCCACGTCAGGTTCCCCGGCTTCCATCGCCGGGGAACCCGGGCCGCCGGCTCTATTCCGGCGCCGTCCTGGCGGTGCTGCTGATCTGGGTCCACCATGTCATCGGATCAGTGACCTTGAAGCGGCGGCCCGTGACTGAGTCCGGGGTGATGCGCACGAATGCGTCCTTCCGCCCCGACTGCCACGGGAAGAGGTACAGGCGGGAGGTCTCCAGCACCTCCTCGGTGCTCTTGACCAGGGCGGCGGTGCCCTTGATCACCACGCTCCATGCCAGGCCCGTGTCGGCGTCCACACCGTCCGCCTCCACGGCTACTGCGGCATCGTCGCCGGTCGCCGCCGAGAGTTTGGTTCCCTGGCCGGTCCGGAAGACCAGCGTGCCGCCGTCCACCGTGTAGTTCACCGGGAAGATGTCCGGGCGTCCCTCAACCAGTACTGCCAGCCTGCCCACGGACACGGTACGCAACAGGGCCCAGCATTCATGGTGTTCGAGGTTCTGCACTTGGGTAGATGACTCGTTGCTCATGCGGTGAGCATACGCCCTTCACCAAGGGCTGGGCTTGTAATCCTTCAGGAAGACACCGTACTGGTCCTCGCCCTTTTCGCCCATGACGATTGGATCGTAAACGCGGGCCGCGCCGTCTACCAGGTCCAGGGGTGCGTGGAAGCCTTCCTCCATGAGCCGGACCTTGGTGAAGTGGGGACGTTCGTCCGTGATCCAGCCGGTGTCCACCGCGGTCATCAGGATGCCGTCGGTGTCCAGCATCTCCTGGGCGCTGGTGCGGGTCATCATGTTCAGCGCGGCTTTGGCCATGTTGGTGTGCGGATGTCCCGGGCCCTTGTAGGCGCGGGAGAACTGGCCCTCCATGGCTGAGACGTTCACGATGTACTTCCGCCGTGCGGAGGAGCGCTTCATGGCCCCGCGCAGGCGGCTGACCAACAGGAACGGCGCGGTGACGTTGCAGAGCTGCACCTCGAGCATCTCGAGGGGATCCACTTCGTCCACCACCTGGGTCCAGCTGTTGATGGTGGCAAGGTCCGGGACCAGGCCGCCGGCGTCGATGGCGGTCCCCGAAGCGATCCGCTCCAGCGATGCGGATCCGGTGGACAATGCCAGTGATGTGATGGCGTCGCCGGCCAGGACCGGATGTTCGGTGACGCTGCCTGCAAGCGCCAGCGGGTGCTTGTCATGGGCATGGCCGAAGGTCAGCAGTTCGGGGCCGCCGTTGGCCGCTTCAAGCGCCGCGGGCAGCGGCTCGTCCTCGGCGTCCACCAGCGGCTTGTAGGCGTTGCCGGAGCGGCGCACAGTCTGGGCGGCGTTGTTGATGATGATGTCCAGTGGACCGGCCTCGTTGAGGGAGTCGGTCAGTGCCATGACCTGGGCAGGATCGCGCAGGTCGATGCCCACGATCCGGAGCCGGTGCAGCCACTCGCCGCTGTCTTCCATGGCGATGAAGCGCCGGGCCGCATCCTTGGGGAAGCGGGTGGTGATGGTGGTGTGCGCCCCGTCGCGCAGCAGCCGGAGGGCGATGTACATCCCGATCTTGGCGCGGCCCCCGGTCAGCAGGGCGCGGCGGCCGGTCAGGTCGGTCCGGGCGTCGCGCTTGCTGTGGCTGAAGGCAGCGCATTCGGGGCAGAGCTGGTGGTAGAAGGCGTCCACCTGCGTGTAGTGCTGCTTGCAGATGTAGCAGGGGCGGGACCGGATGAGGTGGCCCGCAATCTTGCCGGTGGCTGAGGGCGCCAGCTTGTTGCCGCGGGTCTCGTCATCGATCCGGTCCGGTGCGGCGGTGGCCGTCTGGGCAATGACGGCCCGGTCGGCGTCGGCGATCGAGTCGCGCTTGGTGACCCTGCGGTGGCGCTTGACGGCCTTGAACATCTTTCCGGTGGCGCGGCGTACCGAGATGTAGTCCGGGTGCTCCTCGTCATAGGCGTGGATGGTGTTCAGGACCTTGAGGCAGGCCTGGATGTCCTCAGGGGTCAGATCGGGGGAGCTCATTGGGGAAATTTTACAGCGTACGCCGCAGGCCGGGACACCATCAGCGGTGTCCCGGCCTGCAGGATGCCTTTTGGGGAGGGCCCGGGGTCAGGAAACCCTGGCGCCGGGCGCGGCTTCCGCGGCCGCGGCGGCGTGCGTGTCAGCCACCTTGTCCGCGGCCTCGCGCATGTTCGGGTACTGGTCCGTGGCGGCCTTCACGGCGTTGGGCAGCTGGCTGAGGTGCCGTGCAGCGAGCCGGCGTTCCTCTTCGCCCGGCTCAGGGACTTCCTGGCCCTTGGCAAGGACAGTGATGCCGGAATCGGTGACTTTGAAGCCGCGGGCGCGGTCAAGGTCCGGATCCAGTCCGATGGCGGCACCAGCTGGCACCTTGACGTTCTTGTCCAGGATGGCCCGGTTGATCACTGCCCCTTCGCCCACCTGGACCTTGTCCATCAGTACCGAGTCGATGACCCTGCCGCTGGTGGCCACGTATACGTCGTTGGACAGCACGGAGCCTTCCACCACGCCGCCGGAGATCACCACGCCGCTGGAGACGATCGAATCCAGCGCCGTGCCCACGGTGTTGTTCTTGCCGCGGACGAACTTGGCCGGCGGGGAAATGCTTTGCCGCGTGTAGATGGGCCATTCGGAGTTGTAGAGATTGAACACCGGCAGCGGGGAGATGAGGTCCATGTGGGCGTCGTAGAAGGAGTCGATGGTGCCAACGTCGCGCCAGTAGGTGCGGTCGCGTTCGGTGGAGCCGGGGATGTCGTTGAGCGTGAAGTCGTAAACGCCGGCCTCGCCGCGGTTGACGAAGTAGGGAATGATGTCCCCGCCCATGTCGTGCTTGGTGTCCAGGCGCTCAGCGTCCACGTGCAGCGCAGCCACCAGGGCATCGGCGTCGAACACGTAGTTGCCCATGGAGGCCAGGAACTGTGAAGGATCGGCAGCCAGGCCGGGCGTGGAGGACGGCTTCTCAACGAAGGCGGCGATCTTCTGGGGATCGTTCTGGTCCACTTCGATGACGCCGAACTGGTCGGCCATGTGCAGCGGCTGCCGCACTGCCGCCACCGTTGCCTTGGCACCGCTGTTCACGTGCTGTGCCACCATCTGGGCGAAGTCCATGCGGTACACGTGGTCGGCGCCCACCACCACAACAATGTCCGGGTTGGCGTCGTGGATGAGGTTCAGGGACTGGTAGATGGCGTTGGCGCTGCCCAGGAACCAGCTCTTGCCTACGCGCTGCTGGGCGGGAACCGAAGCGATGTAGTTGCCCAGCTGGGTGGACATCCGCCACGTCTCGGAGATGTGCCGGTCGAGGCTGTGCGACTTGTACTGCGTCAGCACCACGATCTGGAGGTAGCGGGAATTGACCAAGTTGGACAGCGCGAAGTCGATGAGGCGGTAGCTGCCGGCGAAGGGCACGGCGGGCTTTGCCCGGTCTGCCGTCAATGGCATCAGCCTGTTTCCCTCGCCACCTGCGAGGACAATGGCCAGGACTTTTTTCGTTAACGGCATGATGGTCGCTCCTGTACGCCTTCGTAACTCCCCAAGACAGTCCGGTAGGCCCGGACTCCTTCACACTAGAACAGTTATGCGTGAAGGACTACCTTGGGTCTTGTGCGAATAGACATTGTGACTAAAGAGTTCCCGCCGGAGATCTACGGTGGCGCCGGGGTGCATGTAGCCGAATTGAGCAGGGTGCTTAGCAAGCACGTTGACCTGCAGGTTCGTGCTTTTGGGGCTCCCCGCGACGCCGACTACCATGGCGCGACCGTGACGTCCTACCAGGTCCCGGAGGACCTGGGCGGGGCGAACGCAGCGGTGCAGACCCTGGGCGTGGACCTGCGAATCGTGCCCGACGTCCAAGGCGCGGACCTGGTCCATTCGCACACCTGGTACGCCAACATGGCCGGGCACCTGGCCTCCCTGCTGCACGGTATCCCGCACGTTCTCAGCGCGCACAGCCTTGAGCCGCTGCGGCCCTGGAAGGCTGAGCAGCTCGGCGGCGGCTACGCCCTGTCCTCCTGGGTGGAAAAGACGGCCTATGAAGCGGCTGCGGCGATCATCGCCGTCTCCGAGGGCATGCGCCAGGACATCCTGCGCAGCTACCCCAACGTGGATCCCACAAAGGTCCGCGTGGTCCACAACGGCATCGACGTGGAGCTTTGGCAGCGTGATGAAAACGACGACGCCGTCCGCGCCCTGGGCATCGACCCCGCCAAGCCAAGCGTCGTCTTTGTGGGAAGAAACACACGGCAGAAGGGCGTCCCCTACCTCCTGCGGGCGGCGGCGAAGCTTCCCGCCGATGTCCAGTTGGTCCTGTGCCTCGGCGCCGCCGACACCCCCGAACTGGCAGCCGAAACCGCAGCGCTCATCGAAGAGCTGCAGAAGCAGCGCACAGGCGTTGTCCTGATCGAACGGATGCTGCCGCGCCATGAGCTGATCCAGGTGCTCAGCCATGCCACCGCCTTCGCGTGCCCGTCCATCTATGAACCGCTGGGCATCGTCAACCTCGAAGCCATGGCCTGCGGGGCAGCCGTGGTGGCCAGCGCCACGGGCGGTATCCCCGAGGTGGTTGAGCACGGCCGGACCGGACTCCTGGTGGACCTGGAGCAGGTGACCGACGGCACCGGCACGCCCCTGGATCCTGAAAAGTTCGTCAAGGAGTTCGCTGAGGCCCTCACCGAGGTGGTATCCGATCCCGCACGGGCCCGCGCAATGGGAGAGGCAGGCCGGGAGCGCGCCGAAAAGCACTTCTCCTGGGAGTCCATCACGGAGACCACCCTTGAGGTCTACCGCTCGGTGCTGCCTGCGGCCCGCTGAGCGTACCGCCACGGACGCTTAAGGACGGCAACAACGACGGCGCCGCTCCCCAGCCAGGGGGAGCGGCGCCGTCGTGCTTTCCGGGCCTGCGCGCCGGCGGCTGATCAGGCCTTCCGGGCCGCTGCCGTCCTGGCAATCAGGACTTTCTCGTCCACGGGCGACTGCCCGCTTGCCCTTTCATTACGGAAGTAGGCCCGGGCCTCGTCCTGCCGGGTTTTCTCGGCGCCCGTTGCGATGGCCGCCCGCACGTGATCCCCGCCGTACCCGAAGGCGTCCACCAGGTCCAGGGCATGGGGCCGGATCCTCTCCAGCAGCCGGTTGATGTACCCGCCCACGGTGCGTGCCCGCTGCATGGAGAGCCGGCCGTTCATGAGGTACCAGGCCAGGTTCTTCTCGATCAGGGACAGGCCGAATAGGTCCCGCAGCCAGGTCAGCACCTTCCTGGTTCCGGGGTCGTCCACCTGCTGCAGGGCGTCCGTGAACGCCTCCCACTGCAGCAGTTCGGCGTGCGCCTGGGCGGCATCAATAAGTTCGTTCTGGTGCCGGTTGAACAAGGCGGCGCCCTGGTCCTGCGGCAGCCGTTTGCTGCCCTTCAAAGCAGCCGCGGCCTCGGCCACCATGGTCTGCACCCTGTCGGTAAGGAGGGCGCGCTGGCCTTCCTCGTCCCGCAGCGCGATGGCAGCCTTTTGGACCGAACCGGTGTCGGCCACGAACTGGGCCACCTGGCGCAGTCCGGTGCGGTGGACAGCTGCGCCGGCAGCCTGGTTCACCACGTACCGGGCCAGCACGCCGAAGTCCACGCTGCGGAATTCCTTGGCGTAGTCGGCCAGCAGACGCTTGGCCACCAGTTGGAGCAACACCGTGTTGTCGCCCTCGAAGGTGGCATACACGTCCAGGTCGGCGCGCAGTGATGCGAACCGGTTCTCAATCAGGAAGCCGGCGCCGCCGCAGGCTTCCCGGCATTCCTGCAAGGTGTCCAGGGCGTGCCAGGTGCTCAGCGGCTTCAGCGCTGCGGCCAGGGTTTCCAGGTCCTGTCGGTCCGCGTCGGTATCGTGGGCACCGGAGAAGACATCGTCGAACTTCTGCAGGAGCTGCTCGTGGGCAAAGCCGGCCGCGTAAGTGGTGGCAAGCCGGGTGAAGAGGCGCCGCTGGTGCCGCTGGTAGTCGAGCAGGACCTCTTCCTCCGTGTGCGACGAGGCGTTGAACTGGCGGCGTTCGGTGGCGTACTGGATGGCTGCTTTCAGGGCCACTTTGGACGCTGCGACGGCGGCACCGTCCAGTGACACCCGGCCCTGCACCAGCGTTCCCAGCATGGTGAAGAAGCGCCGGCCGGGGCTGGCGATGGGCGACGTGTAGGTCCCGTCGGCATCGACGTTGCCGTACCGGTTCAGGAGGTTCGTCCGCGGGATGCGGACGTTGGTGAAGTGCAGCCGGCCGTTGTCGATTCCGTTCAGGCCGCCCTTGATGCCGTCGTCCTCCCCGCCGATCCCGGGCAGGAATTCCCTGGTGGCGGGGTCCCTCAGGTCAACGTAGAAGGCATGCACCCCGTGGTTAACCCCGCGGGTAACCAGCTGGGCGAACACCACGGCGCCCAGGCCATCGATGGCGGCGTTGCCGATGTAGTCCTTCCAGGCGGCGCGGAAGGGGGTGTGGATGATGAATTCCCCGGCGGCGGGGTCATAGGTTGCGGTGGTGGCAATGCTGGCCACGTCCGAACCATGGCCCGTCTCTGTCATGGCGAAGCAGCCGGGGATTTCGAGGTTCATGATTCCCGGCAGCCATTTGGCGTGGTGGTCTGCGGTGCCCAGGTGCATCACCGCGGATCCAAAGAGTCCCCACTGGACGCCGGCTTTGATCTGCAGGGACGGGTCAGCCACCACCAGCTCCTCGAACCCGGCGATGTTTCCGCCGTGGTCGTCGGAACCGCCCAGTGCCGCCGGGAAGGCGCGGTGCACGGCTTCATTGTCCACAAGGTATTTGAGCTGGTCGAACACGCGGGCGCGGTGTTCGGTGTGCGTCAGGCCCTCGGTCTTGTGCAGTTCCGGCCTGGCGGCCAGGTCCCTTGCCTGGAGCCGCACGTCGGCCCACTTGCCCAGGAGCTGCCGGCCCAGTGCCTCGACGTCGACGGCGGGGGCAGGGCTGCTGCCTGCGGGTTTGGCTGCAGGGGTCGCCGCGGGGCGAAGCCCCTTGCGGGCGGGGCGGTCCACTACGTCAGTCATGTCACAGTCCTTCTTTGGCGGATAACTTGGTGGTCGGTGGGGCGGGAGTGAGTTCGGGGGCTATGCCCACGCACAGCCAGGCGGTTATCTGGCGCGCCATGGTCTCCTGGCTTGGTTTGGAGGGGGAGTCCGGAGTGCTGAGCCATTGTTCGCCGGCGTTCCGCACCAGGCCGATTGCCGCCTTGGGCCAGTAGCCGATGACGGTTTCCCTGTCGTCGCCCAGGTGCGACCGCATGGGGGTGGCGATCATGTCCGCAATTGCGTCAAAGAAGTGGCCCAGCGGGCCGCCTGCCGCCGACGGGTGCGGCGGGTTGGCGGGGTCGCCGGGGGCATAGCTCGTGACGAACGTGTACACGTTGGGACTGGTGTCCGCCATTTGCAGGTATGCCGAGACCATGGCCAGTAAACCTTCCCGGGGGGTCACAGCGCTTTGCGCTGCTTCCTGGATGCGGTGCTGCATCTGGCTGAGGACCACTTCGCCCACGGCCTGCTGCAGTCCGGCCTTGTCCCCGAAATACCGGTAAAAGACCGACTTCGAGGTTCCTGCCGCCGTTGCAATGTCCTCCATGGAGGCGTCGCTGCCCAGTGCGTGCACAGCGCGGCGGGCCTGCTTGATGAGTTCGCGGCGCCGTTCCTCCCGGTGGCTCTGCCAGCGCGCCGAACGGCCGTCAGAGCTGGCGGAAGACGGCAGCTCAACCGTCGCTGGAAAGCGCGTGTCCTGAAAGTTCACGATACCCAGCGTATCAGGTACGCTGGGTATCGGTAACCACATGTGACCAGAGGAGCCATCCATGTCCACAGACGGACAGTCCACCCCCACACCCGACGGATCAATCGCGGCCGGGGTCCCGGCAACCAGGAGGGCAGTGATCGTAGGGGCCAACCGGATCCCGTTCGCCCGTGCCGGCGGCGCTTATGCAAAATCCTCCAACCAGGACATGCTTACAGCTGCCCTGGACGGACTGATCGCACGCTTTGGGCTCCAGGACGAACGGATGGGCCAGGTGGCCGCCGGCGCCGTACTCAAGCACTCCAGGGATTTCAACCTCACCCGGGAGGCCGTGCTGGGCTCGGCACTTTCCGCCGAGACCCCGGTCTACGATCTCCAGCAGGCCTGCGCCACGGGACTTGAAACGGTGGTGGGCCTGGCGAACAAGATCAAGCTCGGGCAGATCGACTCGGCCATTGCCGGTGGCGTGGACTCAGCCTCCGACGCGCCGGTGGTAGTCAGCGAAGGGCTGCGCGAGGTCATCCTGGACCTTCACCGCGCCAAGACACTTCCCCAGCGCCTGCAGATCCTGAGCCGCCTCCGGCCCAAGGACCTGGCACCGCTGGCCCCGGGCACGGCAGAACCCCGCACCGGCCTGAGCATGGGTGAACACCAGGCCCTCACAACGGCACAATGGAAGATCTCCCGCGAAGCCCAGGACGAACTGGCGCTGAACAGCCACCACAATCTGGCTGCCGCCTACGAGTCCGGCTTCTTCGATGACCTCATGACCCCCTACCGCGGACTGACGCGGGACGCCAACCTGCGGGCCGATACATCGCTGGAAAAGCTTGCGTCCCTGAAGCCGGTGTTTGGCCGGAACCTCGGGGCAGATGCAACCATGACGGCAGGAAACTCGACCCCACTGACCGATGGTGCCTCCACAGTGCTGCTGGCGTCCGACGAGTGGGCAGATGCCCGCGACCTGCCGAAGCTGGCAGCAGTGGTGGACGCTGAAGCTGCGGCCGTGGACTTTGTCCACGGCAAGGACGGGCTGCTGATGGCCCCCGTGTTCGCTGTGCCCAGGCTCCTTGCCCGCCAAGGCCTTACGCTGGCGGACTTCGACTTCTTCGAAATCCACGAAGCATTCGCCGCCACTGTCCTCAGCACCCTGGCCGCGTGGGAGGACGAGGAATTCGGCCGTACCCGCCTCGGCCTGGACGGTGCTCTTGGCAGCATCGACCGCTCGCGCCTGAACGTCAACGGGTCCTCGCTGGCAGCGGGCCACCCGTTTGCGGCGACCGGCGGCCGCATTGTCGGCACGCTTGCCAAGATGCTCCACGCCAAGTCGGCGTCCACAGGTCGTCCTTCGCGCGGCCTGGTGTCCGTCTGCGCAGCCGGCGGCCAGGGCGTCGTCGCGATCCTGGAATCTCTGTAGGGGACGGCATGGCTGACACATATGCACAACTGGTCAACAGCGGCGTAGGCCGCAACCTCGCAAAGAAACTCGGCCTTCCGCAGCCCGCTGTCCTGCGCCGCTACGAGCCGGGGCAGCCCCTGGTGACCGGGCCTGTCGTTGTCCTGGGCGACACCCCCGGCGCGGACAAACTTGCCGCCGAGCTGCTGTCCTGGGACCTCGATGTCAGGCGGCACGCCGTTCCGGCCGAAAAACTGGGTGCCATCATCCTGGTCCTCGATGAGCTCGGGCACCCGGCGGACCTGGAAAAGCCTGTGTTGGCGGCCGCGGGTTCCCTCCGCGACCTGCGGGCCGGGGGCCGGATCATCACCTTGTCCCGCCCGGCGGCGGAAGCTGCCACTCCCGACGCTGCAGCAGCACGCCAGGGGGTGGATGGCTTCCTGCGATCCCTTGCCAAGGAACTGCGTGCGGGAGCAACCGGAAATGGTGTGCTCCTCGCTGATGGCACCACTTCCACCAGCCCCAGCACGCTCGGTGCCATCACGTTCTTCCTCTCCGGCCGTTCAGCGTTCGTGGACGGACAGTTCCTCACGGTTTCAACGGAGGACGGCGCGCTGCCCGCCGACCCGGAAAAGCCACTTGCAGGAAAAGTGGCAGTAGTTACCGGCGCAGCCCGCGGCATCGGCGCGCAGATTGCCCGGACGCTGCACCGCGATGGTGCCACGCTGGTCCTGGTGGACATTCCGGCAGCGGGAGACCAGCTGGCGGCCGTAGCCAATGAGGTACGCGCGACGGCATTGCAGCTCGACATCACCGCAGCGGACGCGGGCCGGCGGATCATCGACCACGCCATACAGCGGTACGGACGTCTGGACATCGTGGTGCACAATGCCGGGGTTACGCGGGACAAGCTGCTGGCCAACATGGACCAGGCGCGGTGGAACCAGGTCATCAACATCAATATCGCCGCCCAACTCCGGATCAACGAGGCCCTGATGGCCTCAGAACACTTCCGGTCTTCGCCGCGTATCGTTTCTGTTGCCTCCACCAGCGGCATCGCCGGGAACCGGGGACAAACCAACTACGCCGCATCCAAGGGGGGAGTTGTGGGAATGGTCCGTGCCAGCGCCCCGCTGCTCGCGTCCCGGAGCGGCACCATCAATGCGGTGGCACCCGGATTCATCGAAACCGACATGACCGCGCGCATCCCCTTCGCCGTCCGTGAAGTGGCACGACGGTTGAACTCACTCCAGCAGGGCGGCCTGCCCTCCGACGTCGCCGAGACCATAGCGTTCCTCGCCAGCGACGCCGCAGGCGGAATCAACGGGGAGGTGCTGCGGGTGTGCGGGCAAAACCTGGTGGGGGCATGACGCTCGCACAGCCGGTGATCCTGGCCGAGATGCCGTCCTTGTCCAAGCTCTACGTCAACGCCGCCGCCCAGGCGGCACGGCGCAGGCTCCTGGGCACACATGACTCCGCCGTCCTCCCGGCCGAGAGCCATGAAGTCAGGGGGGTGGTGGTGGGGGTGGAAAACCTCACGGCCTACCAGCACCTGATCGGTGAGACGGCAAGCGATGTCCTGCCTGCCGGTTTCATCCACGCGATCGCATTCCCGCTGGCCATGAGCGTCCTTAACCGCGACGACTTCCCGCTGCCCCTGCTGGGCATGATCCACCTGCACAACAGCGTCGAACAAAGGTCCCCATTGGTCTTCACGGACGTTCTGGACATGACCGCTTGGGTGCAAAACCTCCGTGGGCACCGTTCCGGCACGCAGGTGGACGTGGTAGCGGAAGTGCGCCCTGCCGGCTCGCCGGATGTGCATTGGCGGGGCGTCTCCACTTACCTGGCCAAGGGCGTGTTCCTGCCCGGAATCGACAAACCTACTGCGCTGCCACCGAAGGCCGATTTCACGCCGCCGGACCCGACGGCCCTGTGGCACCTGGGCGTTGACACGGGGCGGGCCTACGCCGCGGTATCCGGGGATTTCAACCCGATCCACCTGAGCGTGCTGTCGGCAAAAGCACTGGGCATGCGGCGTTCGATAGCACACGGGATGTACTTGGCCTCGCGTGCGCTCGCAGATGTCGGCCCTGCCCGCGGTGACTCCTTCACGTGGGACGTGGAGTTCGAGGCTCCGGTGTTCCTGCCCTCCCGGGTTGCCCTGGAAATCGCCACCGAACAAAGCGGATCAGGGGCATGGAAACACTCGCGCTTTGTCGCCTGGAGCCCCCGCTCCGGGCGCCGCCATTTCAGCGGGACGGTTGCCGCGCTCTAGCCAGCCCGGTTCCCGGCGCCAGGACTAGTCCTGCGGGCGGACTGCCCGCAGGATCCGGTGGAGGCTGAGGAGGACCGATTCGGAGGCAGGGACGGTGCCTTGGGTTGCCTCCCTGCCTGCAGCGGCCGCCATGCAGGCGTCCACCGCCTCTTTCGCGGCGGCGAAGCGGTGTTTCTGGGTCTGTTCGTCAGCTTCGCTGTAGGACGCCAGCAGCTCTCCGGTGGCCGTGATGGCGGCAGCAAGCGGTTCACTGTCCTGCAGGGGGATATCGTAGGGGGCGTCGCTTTCCCAGATGACGTCCGAGAGTACGTCCGTCATGTCCTGGATGTGGAAAGTGACCCGCTCCAGTTCCCGCAGGTCGCGGTAGTCCCTGTCCACGTCCCTGGGGTGCAGCTTCCGCCTGGGATTGGCGCGGCGGCTGGCATCGGCTTCCTTGACCAGATGCCGCACCGATCGAGCTGCTTCGGCCAGTTCGTCCGACCGGCGCGCCCAGTCCTCGTGCTCCGGAGGCCACTTCTCGGTAATCGCCGCCCCCATGTCCGTAAGTTGCCGCCCAAGGGCGAGGCGAAGATCATCGAGGCTTGAAGCCGCTGCATCAAAGTGCAGCGGCGGGAAGATCAGAAAATTGACTGCGATCCCCACGCCCACGCCCGCACCCATCTGGACCAGGTAGCCAAAGGAGAAATCGTCCGCGTTGCTTCCGCCCACCAGCAGGACCAGCAGGGCCGCCGTCGGAATCCAGTCACGGCCCGAACCGATACCCGGCAAGCCGCCCAGGAGCACGCCGACTCCCATGAACAGGGCCACCGTCAACGGGGAGGGTTGGGCAAGGCTGACCAGAATGAAAGCAAGGCCGATTCCCATTGCCAGCCCGGCGAGGGCCTGCGCCCCCTGCTTCACTGAGCCCGCGACGTTGTGGTACATGGCCACCAGGGCCCCCAGCGGCGCATAGTACGCATAGTGCGAGGCCGCGCCCGGCATTAGCGGAGCGATGGCGAACGCCAGGCCCGCGGCAAGCGCGGCTTTGGCAGCCAACTGCAGGCGCTGCGCCGCAAAGGCAGCGGAGAGCCCCGCCACCGATTGTTTGAGAAGTTGGGTCCCCCGAGCCCACCGTGCATCCGGTCGTGCTTGAGTGTTGCCCATCCGGACCACAGTAGGGCCGGGCGCCCGTCAGGACAAGCCGGCTGCGGAACGCCGCACTTCGGCGGCCAGGCGATGCGCCCTTCCCGGCGTCCGGCCCTCCTCCTGGCGGCGTGGAATGTAGCCAAAGCCAAGCCCGTAGGCCGGATCCGCAAAACCGAGCGCCGCGTTGGCACCCTCGTGTCCAAAGGCCCGGTGGCTGCCAAAGTTCCGGGAAGGGTGGGGCTTCATGAAGACGACCGCAAACGCGTTGTCCAGGCCGGAAGAGCGGTCCAGGCCCCACACCTGTTCCCGGGTCATGGCCTCCACCGTCCGGGCCGCCAGGAACGGTTTGTCCCCGTCGACGCCTGTGGTCGCAGCGGCGTACAACCGCGCCAGGCCCTCAGCGGAGCCCACACCGCCGGCGGCGGACATTCCGGCCGCCCGGACGGCGCGGATGTTCGGCAGTTCCATGACGGTGCTGACCGGCGCATTGCTGTTCATGCCTTCGAGGCTGAGTGGATCAACCCAGCCCTGGCCGGGATCTTCTTCATAGAGGACGTCCCTGTACCGTGGCTCCAGCTCCTCCGGGAGCCCCAGGAAGAAATCCACGTCCTGCGGCTGCCGGATCCTGCGGTCGTACATGGCCTGCAGCGACTCGCCCGCGACGCGGCGGCACAACTCCTCCATAAGGATTCCGATGGTCAGGGCGTGGTAGCCGAACTGCCGCCCGGGCTCCCAGGCGGGAGCGGCAGCGGCAAGGCGCGCCGCGGCCGCGGACGTGGTGAATTCATCCAGGCGGAATCCGCCCTCAACGCCCATCAGTCCTGCCTGATGCGACAGCGCTTCCCGGACCAGCAGCCTGTCCTTTCCGTGGCCACCGAATTCCGGCCAGTAATGGACCATTGCCTTATCCAGGTCAAGGACGCCATCCTGGACCATCAGGGCGATGACCATGGCGGCAACGCCCTTGGAGCAGGAATAGGCCCCGGTCACGGTTTCCGAAGCCATGTCGGGGCCGCCCGTCAGGCGCACCACCGGCATCCCGTTGTGGTAGCAGGCGAGTTGTGCGCTGTACCGGGAGTCCTCAGCGAGGAACGACTCAAACAGGGCCAGGACGTTTTCGTACCCTGGCGCCACGGAACCAAGAGATGTCTGCATGCCCTCAGTGTAGGCAGGAAAGCGATTTCCTGCCCGAGGTTTGTTTAGCGCAACGCGCCGTGTCCCGGCGCAACCTCTTCGCCTGGCCGGACCGGCCCGGGCGGCGTGCCGTCTCCAAACGGCCGGCCCCCCAGCGATTCCCTGCCGTGGTCCTGCAGCCAACCGCCCAGGTCCGGACCGGCCGGAACAATGCCCGTGGGATTAATGTCCTCGTGCACGATGTAGTAGTGCTGCTTGATTTGCACGAAGTCGATAGTGTCCCCGAAACCCGGCGTCTGGAACAGGTCCCGTGCATAGCCCCACAGATGCGGCATCTCACTGAGTTTCTGCCGGTTGCACTTGAAGTGGCCGTGGTACACGGGGTCGAACCTGGCAAGCGTGGTGAACAGGCGCACATCCGCCTCGGTGATGGTGTCGCCCACCAGATAGCGCTGCCGGGACAGGCGGTCTTCAAGCCAGTCCAGCGCAGTCCACAGCCGGTCGTAAGCTGAGTCATAGGCTTCCTGGGAACCCGCGAAACCGCAGCGGTAGACGCCGTTGTTGACCTCCGTGAAGACGCGCTTGTTTACCCGGTCGATTTCGTCGCGGAGGTGTCCAGGGTAGAGCAGCGGCGCTCCTGCCCGGTGGAACTCCGTCCACTCGGTCGAGAAGTCGAGGGTGATCTGGGGGAAGTTGTTGGTCACGACTTCACCGCTGCGTACATCCACGATGGCAGGTACGGTAATTCCCCGCGGATAGCCGGGGAACCGTTTGAAGTAGGCCTCCTGGAGGCGCTCTATGCCGAGGACGGGGTCCACTCCGCCGGGATCCAGGTCGAACGTCCAGGAGCGAGCGTCGTGGGTAGGGCCGGGCTGGCCCAGGGAAATCGCTTCTTCCAGGCCCAGCAGCCTGCGGACAATGACGGTGCGGTTTGCCCACGGGCAGGCACGGGCGGCGATGAGGCGGTAGCGCCCGGCTTCCACCGGCCACCCCGGTTCGCCCTTGCTGCCGGGGGAGGCATCCCTGGTGATCCGGTCCTCGATGTAATTGGTGTCCCGGGTGAACTCCGTGCCGCCGGTCACATAGGCTCCACGGGTGCTGTGCGTTTCCTGGCTCATGCCACAAGCCTATGTGCCGGCTAACCGATCCAGGCACCTTCCGCCAGGATCGCCGAGACGGGCTGCCAGGCAACCAGCCACGCTCCGGCAACCAGGAGGGTGAACAAAGCAATCCAGACTCCGGAGGGGACGGAGGTGGCGCGGTACAGAAGGTAGGCGTCGGAGCTGCCAAGGCTTCCGCGACGCCGGATGTGGACGTTCGTGAGTTTGAGCAGGTC